>CAIXPS010000057.1 GCA_903921365.1 uncultured bacterium
AAGTGCACGCGCAATTCGTTGAGCAACAGCGCCAGAACCAACCCGGTGATGGTCTCGGCTGTGATAAACAGCACGTTGAGGAAGAGCGTGTTCACGACCAGCCGCCCGAAGATTGCGGACGTTGTGAGCATGCCAAAGTTGCGCAAGCCCACCCACGGGCTGAGGAAAAGCGTCACAGGGCTGTAGTCCTGGAAGGCAATCACGCTGCCGAGTAGCGGGGCATACGTGAATAACATCAGCGCAATCAGCCCTGGCCCGGCGATCAGATAGACCAGCCAGTAGTTGCGGATATAGGTCCAGACTGCTGCAAGCTTCGACATCACAGTTAATATAATGAAACGGCGCCGTCCTGACACGTAAAATATGACGGACAGGCGACACAGAGGCGACATCTACACGACATTCGCCCAGCGCCGACCCGTCACGCGCAGGCAGCATTATTATGGATGCGTTTATGGATGAAGTAAGCAAGGACAGGTTCGCCCACCACGTTCAACGCGCGTTGAGCGCGCTCTACGATCCGGTCGTGCTGAGCAGCAGTGTGCTGGTGCGTCTGTTCGCGCTCGAAAGTCAGCGTGACACAGCCGTCGCGTTGCGGCATGTCCTGACAGACAGTATTGAGGGTCTGAAACCCGCGGAACTCACCCCGCCCGGCGCGCGCGGCTGGCGGGTGTATCAGGTCCTGCGGCGGCGTTACATCGAGCAACTCACCCAGCATGAAGTGGCGCAGAACCTGAGCCTGAGCATCCGCCAGTTGCAGCGCCAGGAGAAAATCGCCCGCGAGTTGCTGGCCGAGCGCTTGTGGTTGGAGCGCGATGTGGAACCACGAGTGCACCTTCTGACGCCGATCCTGCAAGGTGACGCCTTTGATACTGAATCGTCTGTTGCGGACGAACTCGGACCGTCGTCTGCGCTGCAGGAACTGGAGTCGCTCAGCAGCACCACGGCGTTGCAGGTGGTTGCGCTGGATGATGTCATTCAGGACGTCCTTGCCACGTTGCGCCCGTTGATCGCGAACTCGCATGTGACCGTGGAGTATGAACCTGACCTGCAGGCGCCGCCGGTATCGGTCAAGCTGACCATGTTGCGGCAAGCGCTGTTAAACGTCGCCAGCGTCGCAGTGCGACAGGCGCTCCACCGCCGCCTGACCATCCAGACCCGCCACCGCGACGGGCGCGCGCACATCACCATGATGACGGCGCGCGCCGCTACAGACTCACAATCGGGCGACAGCCGCCCCAGCGGCGATGAAGAGACATTGCAGATGGCGCGCCGGCTCCTGGTTTATTCACAGGGAACACTCGACAACGCAACTGCGCCAACGGCGACATGGGGCATTCATATCAGCCTGCAGGCGGCGCGGGTCTATAGGGTTCTGGTGGTGGACGATAACGCCGATACGCGCTTGTTGCTCGAACGCTATCTGCAGGGCACGCGCTACCAGTTCCTTGGCGTTGATGGCGCGCAGGCCGCATTGACACTGCTCGATTTGGCCGTCCTTGCCGCGGGACTGCCCGCCGCCATCATTCTTGACGTGATGATGCCGCAGATGGACGGCTGGACGCTGCTCGAACGCATCCGCGAGCACCCGCGCCTGCATGCCATCCCGGTGATCGTGAGCACGATCCTGCCGCAGCGGGAACTGGCGCTGACGTTCGGCGCGGCGGACTTCATCCACAAACCGATCAGGCGGGACGAGTTGCTGGCGATCCTGGATAGGCATCTGGCACAGGCGACAGAATCAGCGACGTAGCGCGCACGCAGGCCAGCAACTGGCGCGTGGACATGCCCGCCGGCGGGATAATCGCCATCGCGCTGCACATGATCGGCTGACCTGTCGGGTCGCGCGCCGAGATGATGATGGTGGGAATGTCGCGCGTGCGCGGTGATTCACGCAGCGCGGCCATCATCTGGAACCCGTCCATATTCGGCATGACCAGGTCGAGCAGGATCACGGCAGGCAGATGCTCAGCCAGTATGCCCATCGCCTCGACCCCATCGCGCGCGAGCAAGACGCGGTAGCCGCGCTGCGACGATGCCAGCATGCGCCCGAACAATTGCAGACCATCCGGCTCGTCATCAACGATCATCACTGTGCCGGTGTCGATGCCGAGCCGGTCGAGTGCGTTGAGCATCGCCTCCAGCGATATCGGTTTGACGAGAATGTCTGACGCGCCCAGGCCAGGGCCGCTCTCGCGCGCATCGGGGACGACGCAGATGATCGCGGGCGCGCCTGCGGGGATTGCGGGGATTGCTGACGCGTTGCGCACTAGCTCCAGCCCGCGCGCGATTGATGGGCTGTTGATCACCACCGCCTGAGCGGGCGTCCGCTGAAGTTCCTCATACGCTTGATCCATGCTGCCCACCGCCACGACCTCCGTCCCTTCAAGGTGACGCGCGATGAGGTGCTGGATCAACTCGCCATTCTCAAGCACAACCAGTCGCGGGCGCACCAGTGATTTCGGCGCGCCGGACGGATGGGTGTGTTCCAGAAAAGACCAGTCGGGGTTGATCCAGCGGGTCGAGTCTGCGTTGAGCGGCGCAGGGCGCTCGCGGATCGGCAGACAGAAAGTAAACGTTGTTCCCTTGCCCTGTTCGCTTTGCACCGCAATGCTCCCGCCGTGCTGTTCGATGAAGCGCTTGCTGATGCTCAAACCAAGACCGGTGCCGCCAAACGCGCGCCGCGCAGTGCCATCGAGTTGCTGGAACGGCTGGAACAGTTTTCCGATGTCGTTTGCGGCGATACCGCGACCGGTGTCGCGGACCGAGACGATGACGTCGTACTCATCACACTGCGCGTCGATATGGACGCCGCCGGCTTCGGTGAATCGACCGGCGTTGCTGAGCAGGTTGAGCACCACCTCGCGTATCCGGATAGAGTCGCAGAATACAGCGGGCATGTTATCCGGCAGACTGATCTGCAGGGTTAGCCCCTTCGACTCATACAATGGGCGCACGGCTTGCGCCGCGATCTGGATGATCTCGGACAGTTGCGCATACTCCTTGGTCAGCACCATCTGATCCGCCTCGATCTGGCTGAGGTCGAGCACATCGTTGATCAGATCGGTGAGGTGCTCGGCATTGCGGTGGATGACGGCGAGGTCGGCCAGCAGCGCGGCCGGGATGCGCGCGCCATACATACCCGGCGCCTGGAGCATCATCTCGCTGAAGCCGATGATCATGTTGAGCGGCGTGCGCAGTTCGTGGCTGACGTTGGCGACGAACTGCTCCTTGGCCGTGCGCGCCGCCTCCGCCGATTGGCGCAGTCCCTGTGCCAGCGCGTTCAGGCGCGTCATCTGCTGGTTCGCGCGCGCCAGGTCTTTCACTAATTGCTCATGAGCGGCGCGGTTTTTCTGCGTCTCGTCGGCCAGTTCGCGCGCCTGCTGGTAGTACCCGGCCACCCACTGACCTACCTGGCGCACAGGAGCATACACGGTGAGCATCACGCTGTAACACAGCCAGATGGCGATGAGGCTGGCTGCGACTGTAAACGGCGTCAGCCCAGGCTCATAGCGTGGAATAACAAACAACACGACCAGCGTTTGCGCGACCGCCGGCAGCAGCGCCCGCCATGGCCCGGTAACGGCGACCGCCAGAACAATCAACGCGGGCGCGAGCGCCAGCACCGCCGGTGCGCCGACCCACTGCCCCAGCAGGTCAACGCTGCCCAGCAAGGCAAGCAGCGCCAGCATGCGCCCGATCATGACGTGGCGCTGCTCGAACCAGATCAGGGTCAGCGCGATGACGATGAGCAGACAGCCCATCGCGAGATTGGCGATGCGGTCGGGCAATTCCACCGGCAGCGTGGTCAGGTACACCATCACGGCGCCCAGCACGATGAGCACGGTGACCAGCAGCCCCGGTGTAACGCGGAAATCGGATTCGAAATCCACACGCGTATCGGGTCGAGATGCGGGCGAGAGGTTGATCTGGTTATTCATGGGTATATTGCCATTCACATGACAGGCATACAATAAGGCAGCCGTCAAGCATAGTTCATTATCGAGATCCGGAGTAATGGCAACCGAAGCAGACACGCGCGTAAGCAAGATCGACCCAGCATTAATTCGAGCGGGGTGGAATGTGGACGACCCGACCAGGGTCGGTCGCGAAATCCCCGTGAACGGATTCGACCCGGCACAGTGGGCCGTGCTGCGCACCCGCCTGATGCGCGAGGGTTCTGCCAACATCGACCTGATCAATCTCCCGCCCGGCATCAGTGATTACGCGCTTTACCAGGAAAACGGCGAGATCATCGCGGTGATCGAGGCCAAGCACAGCAGCGTCGACCCGCGCAACGCCCAGGCGCAGGTCGAGTTCTATGTCGACGAAATTGCCAAACGGCAGAGCTTCCGCCCGTTCGCTTTCTTGACGAACGGAACCAACACGTATTTCCTTGACGTCGGCGTCGCGGCAAAGCGCGAGATTCAAGGGTTTTTCTCGCTGGATGACCTTAAAACGCGGCTGTACATCCGGCAGAACCGCAAAGACTTGTCGAGCATTCCGATCAGGACGAGTATCACCGACCGCACCTACCAGCACGAGGCCATTCGCCGTGTGTGCGAGCGATTTGAGCAAGGCAAACGGCGCGCCTTGATCGTGATGGCCACCGGTTCGGGCAAGACGCGCGTGGCGATGTCGATCTGCGATGTGTTTCTGCGCGCCAACCAGGCGCGCCATATTCTGTTCGTCGCCGACCGCGATCCGCTGGTGCAGCAGGCGATGGACGACGGCTTTAAGGTTCACCTGCCATCCGAACCCGTCAAGCGCATCTTCACCGGAGATACGACGACCTCGGCGCGCCTGTACGTGTCCACCTTGCAAACGTTGAGTGTGTGCCATACCGAGTTCACACCAGGGTTCTTCGACCTGATCATCTTCGACGAGGTGCATCGCTCGATCTTTAACCGATGGAACGACGTGCTGCACTACTTCGACGCGCGCGTGCTCGGTCTCACCGCCACGCCGGCCGATTTCCTCGACCGCAACACCTTTCTTGAGTTTGAATGCGAGGATCAGACGCCCGCCTTCTTCTACTCGTATGCGGACGCCGTGCGCGACAAGTACCTGGTCGACTTTACGCTGGCCGCGGCCCGCACCGGCTTTCAACGCACCGGCATCCGGGGTGTGGATCTGAGCGAGGAAGAACGCAACACGCTGATCCAGCGCGGGTTTGACCCGGATAACTTCGACTACTCCGGCACCGATCTGGAGGTGAGCGTCAGCAATACCGACACCCTGCGCCAGCAATGGTCGGAGTTCTGGGACAAGTGCATCAAAGATCGATCTGGGCAACTGCCGGGCAAGACGATTGTCTTTGCGATTACCCAGCAACACGCCCAACGCCTGCAGGCGGTGTTCGATGAGATGTACCCGCAGTTCCCCGACCTGACGCGCGTGATTACGTATCAGTCCGATCACAAGAGCATGACGCTGACCGCGTTTAAGAAAGCGAACAAACCGCGCATCGCGATCTCGGTCGATCTGCTCGATACCGGCGTCGACGTGCCCGAAGTGGTGAACCTGGTGTTCATGAAGCCGGTGCAGTCGCGCATCAAGCTCGATCAGATGATCGGGCGCGGCACGCGCAGCAACGCGGCGTGTCACTTCCCCGAACTGCTGCCGGACGGTGGGAAGAAGGAGTTTCTCGTCCTCGATTTCTGGCACAACGATTTCAACCGTTCGCCCGATGAGGAACGCGCCCAGAGCCTGCCGGTGCTGGTGACGCTCTTCAATACGCGCCTGAAGATGCTCGAAGTGCTGCTGCCGCAGATATCACTCAACGCCCAGTTGCGCGGCGAATACGATCAGATCATCGCCGATGTGCGCGCTCAAGTCGTGTGTATCCCTGTCGACTCATGGGCGGTCAAACAGGTCTGGTCGCAGATACAACAGGCCTGGGAGGATGCGTTCTGGATGTACATGACGTCGTCGCAAATCGATTTCCTGCGCATGAAAGTGGGGCCTTTGTTGCGCTTTGTGCCTGAGGTCGACGTGGCTGCGGCGACGTTCACCAGCAAGGTGGAGCGCATGAAGCTGCTCAAGCTGAATAGCGCGGATGTCACCGCGCAGGCGCAATCGGCGGCCGAGGATGTCAGCCGGATTCCCCCGAACCTGATCGATCACGATGCTACCTTAACGGCGTTGCGCCAGCTATGCCTGTCGCCTGAACTGGTCAACGCGACATTCGACGACCTGACCCGCCTGGTCACCGGGCTGGCTGGCTTGATGAAGTACAGGCGCAAGCGCGATGATGATTTCATCAGCATCGACTTGGCCGACAGGATCGCCGAGTCCGGGTATATCCTGCTGCGCGGCGGGACGGAGAAGGTGTACGTCATCGAGTATCGCAAGCGGGTCGAGGCGCGCGTCCTGGCGCTCATCGACACGCACCCGACATTGCAGGCGATCGGGCGCGGCGATCCTGTGACCGACATCCAACTGCTCGACCTGGAGCGCACCTTGCGCCAGGAGCTTTCATTGGGCGACGTTGAACTGACCGAGGAACACATTCACAAAGCGTTCGGGTGGAAGGTTGGCAGCCTGTTGGAGTTCCTGCGCCGGTTGCTCGATCTGCAAGGCATCCCGGATTACGCCGATATCGTGCGGCAGGAGTTTATGGAGTACATCGCGGCGCACCCGTTTAGCGCCGACCAGATACGCTTCCTGCGCGCGGTGCAGAGCGTGTTTCTGCAGAAACACCGGCTGGAACTGGTTGACTTGTACGAACCGCCGTTGGCGCTGCTGGGCAGCGCAGCCGTGGAACGGTGGTTTACCGACGAACAGGTGCGGGAGTTGTTGATGTTTGCGAAGCGCCTTGAAACCTAACCCCCCAGCCCCCTTCCCTGGGAGGGAAGGGGGAGCATTCGGCTCCCCTCTCCCTCTGGGAGAGGCGGCTTTGCCGGGGGGAGAGGGGCCGGGGAAGGGCATAATTAAACCATGCTGACTGATCCAAAACTCAAATCGCAGGTCGACCAACTGTGGAACAAGCTGTGGTCGGGCGGGCTGTCTAATCCGCTCGACGCCATTGAGCAGTTGTCGTACCTGATCTTCCTGAAGCGTATGGACGACCGTGAGAACGCCGCTGAACATCTGGCGAAACTGCACCGCATGGCGTTCGCTTCGCGCGTCCCGACCGAAATGCGCTGGTCGCACTGGACGCAGTTCGAAGCCGCCGCCATGCTTGACCATTTGAAAAGCATCGTCTTCCCGTGGTTCCGCAACCTGGGCGAAGGCGGCAGTTCGTTCGAGCGCTATATGCAGAATGCCGAGTTGAAGATCAACAAGGCCAGTCTGCTGGTCGAAGCCTGCAAGGTGATCGACCAGATGCAGATTTCGGCGCAGAACCAGGACATTCAGGGCGACCTGTACGAGTACTTGCTTGGGATGCTCGACACCGCCGGGCGCAACGGCCAGTTCCGCACGCCGCGCCACATCATCCGCATGAACGTGCAGATGATCGACCCCAAACCCGGCGAGCGCATCGGCGACCTGACCGCCGGGACGTGCGGATTTACTGTGAACGCCTATCAGCACATCCTTGAACAGCACACTTCGCCCGACATCCTGAGCTATGACGAAGAAGGCCAACCGCACAACGCCATCGGCGACCTGCTGACGCCGGCGCAACGCCAGTTTCTACAGGACAAGGCGCTGCGCGGGTTCGATAACGACTCGGGCATGACGATGCTGCGGATCGGCTCGATGAACCTGATCCTGCATGGCATCGAGTACCCGCGCTATTACTATATGGACACGCTTTCGAAGGCGTACAACGAAGAGCGCGACTACGACATCATCCTGATGAATCCGCCCTTTAAGGGCGCGATCGACAAGGGCGACATCAACCCGACGTTGCCCGACACGACCGGCAAGACCGAACTGCTCTTCCTGCACCTGATCCTGCGCGCGCTCGACATGGGCGGTCGCTGCGCCGTGATCGTGCCCGATGGCGTGTTGTTTGGCTCCAGCCGGGCGCACGTCGAGATCCGCCGCAAGCTGATCGAGGAGAACCGGCTGGAGGGCGTGGTGTCGATGCCGGGCGGCGTGTTCAAGCCCTATGCCGGGGTATCGACCGCCGTGCTGCTGTTCACGCGCGGCGGGACGACCGAGCGCATCTGGTTCTATGACATGGAGCACGACGGCTTTTCGCTTGACGACAAACGCCAGCCCGTGGCGGAGAACGACATCCCCGACATTCTGGCCTGCTGGCGCAACCGCCGGAACGCCGCCTTCCAGGCGGCCCGTGACGCGCGCCTGCTGGAACTGAAAGCCCAGGTCGCGCCCTTGAAGGTGGAACGGCTCTCCTTGGATGCCGACATCAACCGCCTGACCTTTGAGAGCGCGATTGCGCCGGACGAGGGCGCAGCGGTGCACGCCGAACTGGAGCGCGAACAACGCCGCCTGGCCGAACTGGAAGCGCAGATTGCGCCGTTGCAGGCGGAGATCAACCAGCTCAGCCGGCAGTTCTGGGTGAGTAAGAAGACGGTGAAGGATAATAAGTACGACCTGTCGGCGAGCCGGTACAGACGGGCTGAGATAGACGGCACATATTATGCGGAACCCAAGTTGACCTTGGAGCGACTGGTTAAGCTTGAGCAAGTCGTTGGTTCAGCATTACTCGATTTGCAAACACTCATAGCAGCTGATGGATAGCAGCATGGAAAAGACAAGGATCGACAGTGAACGAAATCCAATTGGCTGATGTCTGTGTAATAAACCCAAATGTCACAAACAAGTTAACGCCTGACATGTTGTGCTCATTTGTGCCGATGGAATGCGTTGACGAAATACAAGGTTCCATAACGCATTCTTATGTTAGGTCAGTTAATGAGGTTTCAAAGGGATACACATATTTTACTGATGGCGATGTGTTATTTGCCAAGATCACACCGTGCATGGAAAACGGAAAATGTACTATTGCCAATAACCTTAAAAACGGTATTGGCTTCGGATCGACAGAATTTCATGTGATCCGTGCTGGAAAAGATACATTGCCAAAGTGGGTCTTTTACTTTCTTCGGCAGGACCATATTCGGAAAAGCCTTCAAAGGCGCATGACTGGTTCTGCAGGACAACAGCGTGTCCCCAAGGAAGCTATCGCGGAGCTCTTACTTCCACTCCCGCCGCTCTCGGAACAAAAACGAATGGTTGCTGTTCTTGAGAAGGCAGACCGATTGCGCCGACTGCGCCGGTATGCGTTGGAACTCAGCGACACGTTCTTGCAGTCCGTATTCCTCGATATGTTCGGCGACCCGGTGACGAATCCGAAAGGGTGGGATAAGGCGTTTATAGGCGAGGTTGGTGAGATACAAGGGGGATTACAGGTCTCAACTC
>CAIXPS010000058.1 GCA_903921365.1 uncultured bacterium
AGTGCCGAGGGTGGGCGCATATTCGCCAGTGTGCGCGGCTATATCTCAACTGTGCGCAAACAAGGCCATCAAGCCTTGGCGGCTCTGCGTGATCTGCTTGACGGCAAGCCCGTTACGTTACAACTGGCCTGAGCAGTTACGATTCATCAACATATCATCACGCAGACCACCGACTACGTCTACAACATCCTGCTGCGCAACGGTTTCACCAAAGACAGCATCTATTATCTGGATGCTGACACAAGTCGTGACGCGGACGGGGACGGCTTCGCGAATGATATTGACGCCACGCCTACGGTTACGAACGTTCAATATGCCATTCTGAACTGGGCCGCCCCGCGCGTGGGCCCTGGCCGGCCTTTGTGGGTATACATGGCCGATCACGGTCTTCCAGAGGCGTTCCAGGTCAGCGGCGACGGTGTAGCAGATGTGGTCACGTCTTATATGCTCGACCAATGGCTGAATGCGCTGGATAGCGCCAGCGGTGTTGACCAGGTGACGGTGGTGATCGATGCTTGTTATGCCGGGTCGTTTATTAGTGAGCCGGGTGCTGTCAGCAAACCAGGACGGGTGATTGTGGCAGCCACCAGCGATCAACTGCTCGCATACGGCCGTCCGGCAGGCGTGGGCGTGATCCAGCGCATGTATTTTTCTGAACTCTTCTGGGCATCACTTGACATGAACCAATCTGTGGCGCAGGCATTTGACGAAGCGCAGAAGCAACTACAGGGGTGGATGGACAACCAGCAGAGACCGTGGTTGGACGATAACGGCGATAGTGTTGCAGACAAACGCGATGGCGGAGTGGCCGCGCGACGCGGATTAATTGGCCCACTGGCATTCGGGCGCCCCGCAGTTGACTGGCGTACAGCATCGGTAAGTGGGACTTTGGCGGTCGCGGCTACCGGCGCGTCGTCGGTTCGCCAGGTATTGGTGGAGGTCGTGCGGCCAAACACTATCCAGAATGGATCACCGGGCAGCGTGGCTGTCGCGCAGGTGGACCAGGTGCCGATGACGCCAACAACGAATGACGTCTGGGCGGGTAGCTACAACGGCTTTACCGCAACTGGAACGTACCGGCTGGTCGCTTACGCGTGGGATGACAACGGCATTCCGTCACTACCTGCTGATATGACATTGGTAGTAGGGATGGATCACCGCGTATACATGCCCGTCTTAAGTGCGCCGGCAGCAAGCCCATGACACTCGCACATTCCGAGGAGAACAATGCGGATTATAAAGTCAAGACTCTTTTTTATAGCGTGGGTCAGCGTGTTGGCAACAATACTAGCGGTTGCGTTGTCGGCTACCTGCCAGCACAGCGCACGCGCCGCGGATGATGCACCCTGGAAGCTGCTGGGTCAACCCGATGGCGCTGACATCCGCGTGCTGGCGGTTGACCCGACCAACCCCGATCGTGTGTATGCGAGTAATGGGGAGAGCATTTTCCGGACTGATGATGGCGGGGTGTCATGGAGCACACCGCTGAGTGACGTATACGCAAGGGAAAGCATCATCGTGCACCCGCTTGATTCACACTACGTCTACGCAGATCATCAGTTCGCCAGCAGTGATTATGGACAATCGTGGCGTAAGATTGGCGGGCTTTGGGTGGATTTCGCACATTCGGGGACTCTCCTCTCCAGTGGGTATACCGCAGATTCGTGGACTAGGCATAGGGCACCGACTTCCAGGCGATTTCAAAGCGATCGCTATGTAGTTCGCACAAAGCGGCCAACACAGATTGGGCATTGTGGCGACACCAACCC
>CAIXPS010000059.1 GCA_903921365.1 uncultured bacterium
CAGATTCCGGGCGCCGGGCTTGGGTTGAGCATCACGAAGAACGCGGTCGAATTGCACGGCGGCACGATTACGGTTGCGAGCGAAGTCGGTAAGGGAACGACCTTTACCGTCTCGCTGCCCGGGCGAGTGTGACTTGTGACTATGGATAAAAACACCCTCGCTCAATTCGCTGAGTTACGTCGCCTGGCGGAAAAACGATTGGCATCATCGCCCCCCCCCGTGGGAGGGGACGACATAGGCATGCGCCGGCTCCTGCAGGAACTGCAAATGCACCAGATTGAACTGGAAATGCAGAATGAAGACCTGCACCGGACGCGGCTGCAGGTCGAGGCCGGCCTGGAAAGATATGCCGACCTCTTTGATTTTGCGCCGATCGGTTATGTGGCGTTGAATCGGGGCGGGGACATCCTGCAGGTGAACCTGACCGGCGCGCGCATACTCGGCGCCCATCGCGCCGATCTGGTCGGGCGGCGTCTGGGTTTGTTTATTGCCCAGTCTGATCTTGTCGTGTACAACACCTTTATCGAACAGGCGTTCGCCACTCACACAAAACAGGTTTGCGAGGTGGCGCTGGAGCAGCCGGAGGGTCCAGTAAAAAGCAATTGCCTGTTTGTGCGGTTGGAAAGCGCCTTGTCTGCGGATGACCAGGAATGCCGGCTGGCGTTGATCGATATCACAGAGCACAAACACGCCGTTGACGCCTTGCGCGCCAGCCAACAAGAATTGCGCCGCTCGGCGCAACGCCTTGCGACGCTGCATGCGCTGGATCAGGCCATCCTGTCGGCACAGGCTGTCGAGGAGATCGCAGATATGGCGCTACGCCACCTGCGGCAATTGATCCCCTATTCAGCAGCCAGTGTGATGGAATACGATAAGTCCAGCGCGCAGTGGTCTTCACTCGCTGTCCGAGCGGATACGCCCGCCATCAGCGCCCGGTTTGCTTCTGCCGAACTGCCGCCGGCGCTTATCCCGGCGCTTGAACAACGCGAGTACTTTCTTGACAATGATCTGACGCTCGCGTCCGGCGCATCTTTACTGGAACTGAAGCCGTTGCCGCTTGGCTTGCGCTCGCACCTGGTGGTTCCGCTGCATGATCAGGAGACGCTGATTGGTTGCCTGTACCTCAGCGCGAAAACGCCCGACTTCATGACAGACGACTATATCGAGATCGCGCGCGAAGTGGCCGCACAGATCGCCGCCATGATCCGAAAGACGCGCTCGAACATCCAACTACGCCAGCACGCTGCGGAGCTTGAACGCCGCGTGAGCGAGCGCACGACGGAGTTACAGGCAACGGTCAACGCGCTGCGCGCGCAGGAAGCGCGCGACAAGCAGAACCAGGCGCAATTGCAGCTTCAGGCTGATCTGTTGAACGCCGTGGGACAATCGGTGCTGGCCTTGCGACTTGATAACACGTTGATCTATTGGAACAGCTATGCCGAGCAACTCTATGGGTGGAAGGCGGAAGAAGTCATCGGTCGCCATATTAACGACGTGCTTGGCACAACTACTGAGGAACGTGATATCGAGGTTGACAGAGCGTTGCGCGCCGGTCAAGTGTTCACCGCTGAGTTTATCGACCGGCGCAAAGATGGCACGCGCTTCCCGGCGTTAGCAAGCATCTCACCGTATTATGATCCGGCGGGGCAACTGATTGGGAAGATTTCGGTGACGATCGACATCAGTGAGCGCAAACAGATGGAAGAGCAGCTGCAAACGACCATCGTGGTGCTACACGAACGCGAAGCCCAGAAGCGCCAGGCGGAAGAGCGCTTGCTGCTGGCATTGCGCGCTGGAAAAGTGACAACCTGGGAAGTCGATCTGGCGACAGGCAACACCAGTCTGATGTCGGGCGGAAATGAGTCGTCCTTATCGCTGCAACCCGTTGTCTTAACGCATGAACAGGTTATTGCCGGCATTCATCCAGATGACCGCGAACATGTCGATGCCATGACGCAACAAGCCGTCGCCGCTGACGAGGAGCAATCCAGAATCTACCGCGCAGTGAATCTGGATGGAACCATGCACTGGGTATTATCGAGCGGACGGCGCGTCGTTGGCGCGGCTGGCGCGTCCGTGAAACTGGTTGGCGCCGCAATCGATATCACGGAACAGAAATACATGCAGGATCGTCTGCACATCCTGTTCCAGCACGCGCCCGATCCGATTGTGCTTTTCGACAAAACCTGGGTGTTGCGCGACGTGAACCACGCTTATGAAGCCATGACTGGCTACACGCGCGCGGAGTTGATCGGCATGAGTCCACACGATCGGGGCATCACTACCAGCGATGACCCGGAAATCACACCAGCGCAGCGCGAAGCGCTGTTGCAGGGACACACGATTCCAGCTTACGAGGTCGTGTTGCGATCCAGGAGCGGCGAACAGATTGTGGTGGAGAAGAATATCCACGCCGTGACTATTGATGGCGAGTCGATGTATATGGCCGCGTTGCGCGATATAAGCGCGCGCATACGGAGCGAAGCCGCATTGCGTGAGTCGATGCGCGCGTTAGAGGAAATGAACGAATTGAAGTCGCGCTTTGTCAGCACGGCCTCGCACCAGTTCCGCACCCCGCTCGCAACGATATTGATTACAACGGATAACCTGCGCGCTTATCGCCACCGCATGGACGATGCCAGGATTGACGGCCGCCTGCAGAAGATTCAAGCCGAAGTGGGCCATATGCAAAAACTCGTCGATGATCTGTTGCATTTGACGCGCATGCAGGCGTCGGGTCAGGCGCTCAAGCCGATAATGCTCGATCTGGACACCGCGTGCCGCGACATTGTGGAACAGTTCCAGGAGGATCCCGCCCTTGCGCACACGCTGCAGTATACGAGCAGCGAACAGCCGATCAATGCGTTGCTGGATCCAAAGCTGCTGAAAGATGCCATCGCCAACCTGATCTCGAACGCGCTCAAATACTCATCAACAGGGACGACTGTGGGCATCGATCTGACGGCGAGTGACGCCCGGATCGTGTTGCGGGTGAGTGACCAGGGCATTGGCATCCCGGCGGACGACCTGCCACACCTGTTCGAACCCTTCCAC
>CAIXPS010000060.1 GCA_903921365.1 uncultured bacterium
GATCTGACGGCGAGTGACGCCCGGATCGTGTTGCGGGTGAGTGACCAGGGCATTGGCATCCCGGCGGACGACCTGCCACACCTGTTCGAACCCTTCCACCGCGCAGGCAATGTCGGTCAGATCGAAGGCACGGGGCTGGGGCTGAGCATCACGAAGAACGCGGTCGAATTGCACGGCGGCACGATAACGGCTGCGAGTGAAGTCGGCAGGGGCACGACGTTTACCATCACGCTGCCGCGCAACGTCTCGGAACCATTGGGATGACTTGAAGAGATTGTAAGAACGATGGGTAAAAACACGCTCACACAGACTGCGGAAATACGCCGGCTGGCAGAAGAACGAATGGCATTGCTCCTGCCTCCCGCGACACTGCCTGAGGTCGATGCGCAACGTCTCATTCATGAGTTGCAGGTGCACCAGATCGAGTTGGAGATGCAGAATGAAGAACTCCAACGGACGCGGGCGGAGGTTGAAACCGCGCTGCAGAGATACAGCGAAGTGTACGACTTCGCGCCGGTCGGGTATCTGTTGCTGGATCATCTCGGCGTCATCTTACAGGCCAACCTGACCGGGGCGAATATGCTCGAAGTCCATCGCGCCGATCTGGTTGGGCGGCGGCTGGGCGTTTTCCTTGCCGAGGCCGAGCGGGCCGCGCTGAACGCCTTCGTCGCGCGGGTATTCGCCACCCACACGAAACAAGCCTGTGAGGTGGCGCTAAATCAGGCGGAAAGGGGAGAAAGAAGCAATTGCCTGTTTGTGCGGCTGGAAGGCAGCCTGTCGTTTAATGGACGGGAATGCCGCGTGACAATGATTGACGTCACCGAGCGCAAGCAGGCGGAACAGGCGGCGCAGGATGCGCGCCTGCGGCTGGCGAGCATCACAGGAATGACGCCGATCGGCTTGTGGGAATGGAATGTCCAGACGGGAGAAACGGTTATCAACGACGTGTGGGCGCAAATCATTGGCTATACGCCGGATGAGTTGGCGCCTGTCAGCAATAAGACATGGGAAGCGTATACCCATCCCGATGATCTGAAGAAATCTGACAGAATGCTGGATCTGTACTTCGCAAACGCACTGCCGTACTACGACTGCGAAGTTCGCATGAAGCACAAGGATGGCCACTGGGTATGGGTGCACGTTCGGGGCCGCCTCATAACCACGACAGCCGACGGCGAGCCGCTGCTGATGTTCGGCACCCACATCGACATTAGCGCGCGCAAGCGGGCGGAGGATGAGTTGCGCGCGAGTGAAGAAAAGTTTCGCACAGTTGCGGACTTTACGTATGGCTGGGAAGCGTGGCGCGGACCGGATGGCATGTATCGGTACGTTTCGCCTTCGTGCGAACGCATTAGCGGGCGCGTGAACGCCGAGTTTATGGCTGATTCGACTCTTATGCTGCGCATCACACACCCGGACGACCAGGCAAGACTGAGCGAGCATTATCACGCAGCCATGCGCGAAGCCCGGGATCAACACCTGGCAGTTGATTTTCGCATCCTCACACCAGGCGGCGAGACGCGCTGGATCAACCATTTGTGCACGCCCGTATACGCAACCGATGGGGAATGGCTGGGCCGGCGCGAGAGCAATCGTGACATCACCGATCGGAAATACATGGAGGAACACCTGACTCTCCTGTTTGATGCGGCGCCCGATCCGATTGTGCTGTTCGACCCTACATGGACGTTTTGCGATGTAAACCATGCCTATGAAACCATCACCGGCTATACCCGCGCCGAGTTGATTGGCCAGAAACCAATTGCCCTGGGCATCATTGCGGCGGATAGTGTTGATAGCTTGCGATTGGCGCGCGAAGCCATCGCGCAGCATAAGACGGTTCTCCCATTTGAGTTGTCTTTGCAATCCAAAAACGGCGAATGGGTTCAGGTTGAGGTCAATTTGCACGAGGTGACGCTCGATCATAGACCTTTCTATTTATCTGCGATGCATGATATCGGAGCGCGCAAACGGGCTGAGGCGCAGTTGCGGGAATCGAACCGCAAGCTGCTTGAACTGATCGAGTTGAAATCGCGCTTTGTCAGTTTTGCGTCACACGAATTTCGCACCCCGCTCACGACCATTATGTTTACGGCGGATATTCTGCGCGCCTATCGCAGCAAAATGGACGATGCTAAGATCGACACACGTCTGCAGCAGATCATCAGCGAGTCTGAACACATGCAAGGCTTGATTGATGAAGTGCTGAAATTGACGCGCGCACAATCAGCGGGTTATGTGCTCAATGCAGCCACGCTCGATCTGGATGCGGAATGCAGTGAGATTGTGGATCGCTTCGAGCAGAATCCCACTTTGGCGCACACGCTTACCTATACGAGCAATGTCGCGCCTCTCTACGCGTCGGTCGATGCGAAGCTGATGAAGGAAGCAATCACCAACCTGATCTCGAACGCGCTCAAATACTCATCAGCAGGGACGACTGTGGGCATCGATCTGACGGCGAGTGACGCCCGGATCGTGTTGCGGGTGAGTGACCAGGGCATTGGCATCCCGGCGGACGACCTGCCACACCTGTTCGAACCCTTCCAC
>CAIXPS010000061.1 GCA_903921365.1 uncultured bacterium
CGCAGCCCCGCCACGCGGGATGATCAGATCGATGGAGTCGGTCAGGCGCAGCATGTCGTTGATCAACGCGCGGTCGGGGCTGTCGATGAACGCGATGCAGTCGACCGGCAGGCAGTTCGCGCGCAGCACATCGTGGATCACGCCGACCAGCGCGCGGTTGGTGTTGATTGTCTCGCTGCCGCCACGAAGAACGACGGCGTTGCCGCTCTTGATCGCAAGCGCCGTGATATCGATTGTCACGTTAGGGCGCGCCTCATAGATGACGCCCAGCACGCCAAGCGGGATGCGGCGCTTGTGCAGCTTTAAGCCATTCGGGAGCACGGTTTGATCGAATTGTTCACCCACTGGGTCCGGCAACGCGACCACGTTGCGCGCGTCGTCGGCGATGGTCTTCAACCGCTCTTCGTTCAGCGTCAGCCGGTCGATGAAGTAAGGTTGCACGCCGCGCTCCCTGGCCGAACTGATATCGGCGGCATTCGCCGCGAGGATCGCGTCGCTACAGCGGAGCAGGGCGTCCGCGAGATCGGATAGCGCCTTGTTCTTACTGTCAGTTGTGGCGCGCGCCAGCAGCCGCGCTGCCGCTTTCGCCCGCGCGCCCAGGTCGTGTAGATCATTCGTGTCCATAGAGACACCATTATAAGATGGTGAAGAGGTGCGGAGGAGAAGAGGTGAAAAGAGGAGGAGGAGTGTCGTGAGCCCCGCCGAATGACGCGCCAAGTCGCACTCCATCTTAACGCGCTTATGATTATTGAGAGAATAGGCCGCACAGACGCATAGGCTACAGAGGGCGGACACGCAGGTCCGCGCCCTACGTCATAAATATACGTAGTGGCCGACCTGTGTGTCGGCCTTCTGTGTACGGTTCTATTAGTTAATCTTCATCAATCGCGGTGATGGCGGCACGACACGGATCACGGCACGCGCGGTGATGGCGGCACGGGACGGCGCCTGTGGCCTACACGGATATCATCAGATGGCGCGGCAACTGTATTGTGGCACGAAGCCAAACAGCTTTTCCGCGCGCGTGGTGTCAAGAAACGATTGGTATCCCCCGAAGCCGGGGCGAATCTCGGTGTCGGGATAATAGCGCCGGGCGTACTCAAGCGATGGCATGTCCAATGCGTGGTCGCGCGCGGCGATGAGCGCCACGGTGTGCGTATTTTCGGGCAGAGGAACGGTCGCGGCGAGGTAGCACGCGCGCGCGGTGTCGCGCGGGTCGATATAGCTGTAGTGCACGCTGGTGATGTCGGGTTCCTCGCCGGGAGCCAGTTTGTAGAGCGACTCCGGCATATAGACGCCGGTGAAGCGCAGGCTGACGATTGTCAACCCGTAGTGATGGGCGAAGGTGTCGGCAGCCAGTTCACCGCTGTACTTCGACAGGCTGTAATCGTCCTGCGGATCGACCGGGTGCGCTTCGTCAAACGGGAAGTACTGGTAGCGGATGGGAGTGCGCGGCGTGACGGTGTGGTTCACCTGGATACTCGACGCAGCGACCACGCGCTTGATGCCCAACTGGTAGCACGCCTGGAACACGTTGAAGGTCGATGCCAGGTTGGTCATGTAGGTGCGCGCGGCCGGATAAACGCGCTGGGCGTTGATCGCCGCCAGGTGGATCACGGCATCCGCCCCATGCAGCACATCGAACACCTGCCCCAGGTCGGTGAGGTCGGCGCTGATGTAATCAGTCAAGTTGCCGCGTCCGACGATATCGACGCCGAAAACGTCGGCCCCCTGCGCCTTAGCGTAGTCGAACGTGTGGCTGCCAACCAGCCCTTTCGATCCTGTGACAACAATGCGCCGCTTGCGTTCAGTCATAAATTCTCTCTCC
>CAIXPS010000062.1 GCA_903921365.1 uncultured bacterium
ATGTCGACAGTTAAATTGTGGTCTGACGAAGATGCCAACAACGATCCCGCGGTGAAGGCGGTGTTTGACGAAATACGCCACGTCAGACAGTCTGACTTCGTAAACAACTTCTGGCGCGCGCTTGCGAACGATCCGATTCGACTTCGACAGGTTTGGGAGCAGGTCAGGCAAGTGATGATGGCCGAGGGCGAGCTCTCTCCCCTGACCCGTGAATTAATCTATATCGCCGTATCGACCGCAAATGGGTGCAGTTATTGCGTCCACTCACATACTGCAGCCGCGCGCGCGAAGGGCATGACGAATCAGCAGCACGCCGAACTCCTTTCGGTCATTGGGCTGGCGTCGAAAACCAATGCGCTTGCGACAGCGCTGCAGGTACCCGTGGATCCGGTGTTTGATATTCGGTAACGCAACGAGGCGACTCGTTCAGGTTCGCCAAGCCGTGGCTTGGGCACTGACGCTACGCCCTACGATCTCCCGGCGCCATCGATCCCGCCCTGAGGCGACAGACATCCCGGGCGATCAACCTACTTCAGGTCAACTTTCAGCTTCAGCGTACCTGGTTGCGGATGATCGGGACCGGGGACCTTCACCTCGACCTGAAAGGCGAGCAGGTCGCGACCCGGCTTCCAGGCCTTGCGATCAACACTGACCCATTCCTTGTACGCGTACAGGTCAGTCTTGAGGAAAACATTCAGTGTGCTCTCGGCGGATGCGGATAGCGCAGTGCCTTCGATCGTCGTAATGACCGGAATCGGCTTGCCCGCCGGAAAGAACAGGATGAAATCCGTACCAGGGGGAACAGGGTTCCCGAACTCGATGACCGGGGCGGATGCAAGCGCCTGCGCATCGGGAGAGCGCAAACCTGCGCACCCGGCGACACCGAGCAACATGACCAACGCAAGTGCGCCAAGGATTCGAATCATGGAACGTTTCATCGCCAGCTCCGCCAGATATGGGGAAAGGAATATTCCCTTTAGTTGTCGTCGGGATACAAATCCGGAATGCTGAGTTCCGGGAAGAACACCTGGATCATTTCAGCGGATTGCTCGAGGGAATCGATCAGGTCTTCAAGCTCGGCCCGCTTGGCGTCGATGTCGGCGAGCGAAAGATCCGTGCCGATGCCGCCGACACCGTAGTGCCCCTCGTCATTCGGGCCATTTTCAAGCGCCGCGTAAAGATCCTCCGCGCTATAGGGCAACTGGTACAACTCGTTCACAAAGTAGCCCATGTCATCGAACGCGTCGGCGAACCGATAGACGATGTTTGCAAAATCAAGCAGGCAAAACTCGTGCGCTTCAGCCGTGTCGAGTTCAATATCCAGTTCTCTCCAGTGAATCGGATTGCCTGACTCGATATCGATCGCGAAAAACTCGCCTCCGGCGCCCAGCCCGAAGCCAATCATGGTTTGACTGCGCAAATTGATGAAGATGAAGCTCAGGAATTCATCTGTCCAGGCATTTTCGATCGCAGGGAACACCTTCACGAATCGTTGGGTGAGATCCTTGCTCCAGCCATGCGTGTGCATGAGGAGAAGGTGATCCGTGAAATCCTCGCCATGCTGCGCGATGAGCGCTTCATACGATTCGGCGATCAACCCCTCGTCCGACAAGTCGTCGATATGTTCCTTCGTATAGACGCTGATCAGGCACCCGGCCTTTTCAAGCCGATTCAACAGTGCAACCGCTTCTTTCGTGCCGCCGACGTAGTCCATGGTGATCTCCGCGCTGAACTTTTCGAGTCGTCAGCAAAATTGGGAACTTGGCCTAGTTTACAGTTCGAAGATTACGGGCGCAGTCAGCGGCCGTTGGGAAACGTGTCGGCAACAATCGACCAGTTGATTAATCGCATACGATCTCACGACGGGTGAGCCTGTCAGGGTTGGTCGGGTAAGGTCTGCGCTTGTGGGGTTGGGCTTGCTGCGCCAGAAGTTCCCGCCTTTCCGGTGACGGCTTTCGCACCCTTGGCGATCGCACCGCCAACCGAAGTTGCTCCACCGACGATCGCGCCGCCGACCGATGTCGCCCCGCCGACGATTGCGCCACCCGCC
>CAIXPS010000063.1 GCA_903921365.1 uncultured bacterium
GTATCCGGACCAGATCGCCAGATCAACACCGGCGCTCGATCCAACACGTCGAGGAAGTAATCGTCTATCATAGTAGGTGTCTTTTCCAATGTACTTGCTGCTTTGCGGAGTGTATCTGATTTCTTCGGGTTCTCCGCATAAAAGACGGAAACTCATTGTCGTATATACGCGATTACGCATATTGAGTCCATGGGCTATACGACTTATATAGTGTAGTATGCAAGTGCCGGTGAACGCTATGAATGGTTGAGTCAGGCAATTTCGCATCCGTTGCTTGCGCTGTATAATCAATGGTGTTAATGATCGAATTGAGCGCATCGATTCTCAGGGTTCATCAAAACGGAAAGGCTCTAAAAAGATCAATGCTGATTTCAGATCACGCGGTTTTTGATCCGGGTGGCTTGTCGCGGTTTGTGCATGACACGCGCAGCGCGCACGCATTGCCAGGTAGGTGTTCCATGGGTGATGATAATCTCCCCGGGCCAGGCGAATCCGATTACCGGTTGCTTGTCGGGACTGTTGCCGAAGGATTTTGTAAAATAGACCACAATCCGCATTTTCATCTCGACCTGAATAAGCTCCTGACCCGGATATCGACCGATTTCGTTGCTGCCGCTCACGATACTATTGACTTGGAAATCGTGCGCGCCCTGGCGGCGATGGGCGAATTTCTTAAGGTTGATTCGGCCAGTGTTGCGTTATTCACATCCGACGGCATGTTTAGCAGCATGAAGCACGAATGGTGTCGTGAAGGTGTTGAGCCGCAGATCACAGCCTTTCAGAACCAGCCTGCCGATTTATTCCCAGTATGGAAAGAGACGTTGACAGGGGGAGGCATCCTGTGTGTCGCATCCCCGGAGGAACTGCCCGCCGATGCCGTGAGTGAGAGAGCGTTTATGCTCGCAAACCACATTAGGTCGCTGGCACGCGCGCCGATCTTTATGACCGGGATATTGCATGGTTATGTCGAATTCCGCTCGTTGGCGGAAATTCGCTTGTGGTCTGAGGGTGAAAGAGATGCGCTCATGCTGCTGGCGCAGATTTTTACGAATGCCCTGCGGCGCCAACGCACCGAGACAGCCATGCGAAGCCACGAACAGGAATTGGAGATACTGGTTGAGACGTCGCCGGACATCATCGCTCGTATCGACCGCGAGTTGCGCTGTGTATTCATGAATGGCGCCGTGACGGGACTCACTGGCACATCAGCGCAGATGCACATCGGTAAAACAGTTCGTCAGATGGGACTCCAGGAAGATGCCGCTGTTATGTGGGATGAAGCGGCGCGCAAGGTGTTTGAAACAGCCAGGCCAACGACGATAATCTACTCCTTCAATCTGCAGACCCATGATACGAACACCAGCAAGTCCTATCATGTGCAATCCACCCTGGCGCCGATTTTCGATCATCTGGGCAATGTCGAATGCCTGCTGGTCACAACGCGCAACATCACTGAGCTGGAGCAGGCCCGCCAGGAGATTGGGGCGTTGAACGCCGCGCTGGAGCAAAAGGTGATCGAACGGACGCGCCAGTTGGAACTGGCGAACAACGAATTAGCGCGGGAAAATACCGAACACGAACGGCTGAAGATCGAGATTCTAGCCAGCCATGAGCGCATGCAGCAACTGGCGCAACAGGTTGTCGGCGCCCAGGAGGAGGAGCGGTTGCGTATCTCGCGCGTGTTGCATGATGAGGCCACGCAGGACTTGATGGCTGTAACGATGTCGATGACATGGCTGCAAAACAAACTCCCCGCCGAGGCCAAGGAGCAACTGCACCGTCTGGATGAGGCGATTATGCTGGCCGAGGCGACGACCGAGCGCATCCGCCAGTTGGCGCACGACATCCGCCCGTTGGCGCTCGAAACACTTGGGCTGAATCGCGCGTCCAGCGACTTTTGCGCAGCGTTCACCGAGCGTTCCCGTCTGAAGATTGACTATTCCGGCGTCGATCTGCCCCAGCTGCCTGGCATGATCAGCAGTTGTTTGTACCGCACAGTGCAAGAGGGACTGACCAATGTGGCCAAACATGCGGGGGCCAGTCATGTGTGGGTTCGCTTGTTCACCAACAAACGCGGTATCGAACTCAGAATCAGGGACAACGGTCATGGCTTTGATCCAAAGCAACTGAATGACCGAACACTCGGCGCATCCAATTCATCGGGTATCGGGCTGCGCGGCATGCAGGAACGCTTCGTGTTGCTGCATGGAACACTGACCATCAAATCCATCCAGGGAAAAGGGACACAGTTGACGGGTGTGATTCCATGGGCGGCAATCGCAATAGTAAATGGGACACGGTAACCAACATGATACGAATTCTAATTGCGGACGATCATGACGTTGTCAGGATGGGTCTGCGTCTGCTACTGGAACAGCAGACAGATATGCAGGTGGTCGGCGAGGCAAGCGACGGCATCGAGGCGACAGAAATGACCGCCAGATTACTCCCCGACATTTTGCTCATGGATATCAGCATGCCTCGCATGGGGGGGAACGAGGCGGCCCGGCGCATTGCACTGCTTGGCCTGCCCACCCGCATCGTCATCCTGTCGATGCATTCTGAGGAAGCCATTGTGCGGACAGCGTTAGAGGGCGGCGCCAAAGGGTATCTTGTGAAGTCATTCGTGCGCACCGATCTGGCGCCGGCAATACATGCCGCCTATCGCGGGGAGACTTTTCTGAGTCCGTCGATCGAAGACCTGGTGGTGAAGCAGTTCCTCGTAAGGAAACCCGCAGCCCAGGACGATGTGGCGCAGATGCTTGGCATTCTCACTGAACGCGAGCAGACTGTCTTTCGCATGATTGCGCAAGGCGACACGAACAAAACCATGGCGCAGAAGTTGCATATCAGCTCGCGAACGGTTGAGAAGCATCGCGCCACCCTGATGTTGAAGCTGAATACCCCGGACATTGCGTCCCTGATGCAGGTTGCCATCCGCGCCGGCCTGTGCGAAACGCAAGCCTGAAAACTCCCTTTACGTATCAGGCATGGCGCTGTGTCGGTATTTACCCATTGGGTGCGTGGGTAGTATCCCCCACATCGAAGCGTAATCGACCCTATAGCCAGCGCGTCTGTGAGTCCCTATGATGAAGACACGACGAGCAAATAA
>CAIXPS010000064.1 GCA_903921365.1 uncultured bacterium
ATGGAGGTCAATGGTATGGAGGTCAATTCAACTCGTACGACCAGTCGGTCACTACGGATAGCTCTGGCAACTACGCGGTTGACTTCACCGGCCAGCTAGACCTGCTGGACTACGACTATGCCTATGTCAGGTATACCGATGTGAATGGCAACCAAAGCGCGGTTAACACACTGGCGGCAGGTTCACCCTGGAAGACCCAAGCCGAGGAGGATGTGATCAACAACGGCGCGACGCTCAAGGTCTCCACTTTCGGCTCTAGTAACGGCGGAGCCATTTCAGTGCCCATGTTCTACACCCACTCCGGTGGCACAGCCGTCTTCGCCTCGCGCATTGGCAGCCTTTACATTACCGCCCCGGATGGCGCTATCTATGACATGGGCATGTGGTTCTTTGCCATCAGCAACGCCACCCCCGGCAAGTGGAAAGTGCAAGTGCGCATCGGCGGCGGTGAGGGAAACCAGTATGCCATGGCGGCCGGTACGGCGCACCACACCTACTATGTTATGTTGCCGATAGTTATGCACACGAATTGAGGGACGACGGCAACTCATAACCGGGAGAGGTCGACTTAGATCGGCCTCTCCTGTATGAAACATAGACGGTCGAGGGGAAGGGCTATACGCGCCGCTATTGCTCAGCCCGCTTACATCCACCGGGGTAGGATTAATATAGGAGCTTGTGCTGTTACCGAGTTGGCCGACCCCGTTATGCCCCAGCACTTAATCCCGCCACCTCGATGTGCTACTTACTGCGCGTAATGCGCCAGTTTGGGGGCAGGATGGAGACGGCCTTGCGCAGAGGCGACCGATACAGCTCTATCAGCGCGCTTTCGATGGTGTCGGGCTCTATGCCTCGGATCAACCGCCCCTCGTGTGCAATGCTGATGGTGCCGCGCTCTTCTGACACGATCAGCGCAATCGCATCGGTTCCTTCCGACACGCCGATCCCGGCGCGGTGCCGCAGCCCGATCCGATAATCATCGATATGTGTGGCCGTGAGGGGCAGCACGCAACCGGCTGCCGCGATGCGCCCCTGTCGCACGATCACGCCGCCGTCGTGGAGGGGGGTGTTCGGGAAGAAGATGGTTTGCAGTATCTCGGAGGTCAGCGTCGAGTCCATCACCACGCCGGTATCCACCAGATCCTGCAGACCGGTTTCGCGTTCGAGCACAATCAGCGCCCCGTATTTGTGCGCGGCCAGCCCCTGCACCGCCGTCGCAACGATGCGCACTTCAACTTCCGTTTCGCTGCGCCGCGAAACCAGCACTTCGTTGAAACGCCCCAACCGCTCCAGGGCGCGCCGCAGTTCAGGCTGGAAAATGACCGGGATTGCCACCAGCAAGGCGGGGATCGCGGTGCGCAGGATGAGGCCGAAGGTGGGCAACTGCGCCAGGCTGCTCAACAACACGCCCACCACGACGAGCACCAGCACCCCGCGCAACAATGGGATGGCCTGCGTCGCCCGGACCAGCAACAGCACAAGAAAGAAGACCAGCGATACAAGCAGAATGTCGAGTATCGCCAGCCCATCAAGGCGCTGCAGAATCCAGATGATGTCGGTCACGATTTAGAGAAAATTACCTGAAATCCTTTAGGATGGGTAACAGCAAGTGTTACCCCTACCCAAGTAGTTTTACCAGAATTGCTTTTTGTGCGTGCATACGGTTTTCGGCCTG
>CAIXPS010000065.1 GCA_903921365.1 uncultured bacterium
TAGCCGACCACGCCCTGGTCGCTCTTGATCGCCGCGGATGCTGACAGGAAGCCGACGAGTGTGGCGACGGCGATGATGAGTAGCGGCGCCAGCAGCACGAGAATGAAGCTGCGCCGCGCCGCGCGGTGCCTGTATTCGTTGACGGCGACGAGTAGAAATTTGTTCATGGCTTTGCATCCTTTAGGATTGCCATACACCCCTATGTCACCGAGACGACTTTGACAAAGATGTCGTCCATCGTCGGGATAACGAGTTCGAATGATTCGAGCGTGATGCCCGGCGCGTCGGCCAACTGGCGCAGCGCGACCTGCGGCGGCATGTCGGCGGGCAGGCGCAGCGTGTGGCTGTTGCCTTTGCGCGAGGTTTCAATCGCGCCGGGGATGCCGGGGAGGTCGCCACGCATCGTGACGCGCACGGTGTTGTCGGCATATTGGCGGCGGATGTCGTCCACGCGCCCATACAGCACCGAATCGCCCTTGTTGATCAGGACGATGCGGTCGCACATTTCCTCGACCTGGTACATCTGGTGTGTGGACATGATCACTGCGGCGCCTCGCTCGCGCTCGCGGATCAACATATCCTGGATCAGGCGCGTATTGATCGGGTCGAGGCCGCTGAAGGGTTCATCGATGATGATCAGTTGTGGCTGGTGGATCAGCGTGGTGATGACCTGCACTTTCTGTTGCATGCCCTTGCTCAGGTCATTGACTTTCTTGGACTTGTGCGCCGTGAGGTCAAGCTGGTCGAAGTAGGCCGCGGCGCGCTCTTTGGCCGTCTTGCGCGACAGGCCTTTTAGCACGGCCAGGTAGAGGACGCAGTCCTCAACCTTCATGTCTTTGTACAGGCCGCGTTCCTCGGGCAGGTAGCCGATCATTTCCTTCTTGGCTTCAGTGATCTTGCCGCCCAGGACGCTGATTTCACCGCGGTCGGGCTTGAAGATGTCGAGGATCATGCGAATGGAGGTCGTCTTGCCGGCGCCGTTCGGGCCGAGCAGGCCAAAGATTTCGCCGGGGTTGACCTCGAACGAGACGTCGTGAACCGCCATCGTGTTGCCAAATGACTTGGCCAGATGGCTGACGCTCACGCTGGTGCTTGTGCTTGGCTGTAGTGTGCTCATATGCACTACCAGTGTAGCAGCGAATAATTAACTGCTTTACTTTGCCGGCGCTCAGGCTGGCTTTATGCCGGCCACGCGCGCGACGTGATGGGTGGTGGCAACCGACCCATCGGCCGCGGCATAGCGTTCGGCAAATTGCGCGAGGCGTGGATCGTCGGGCTGGGGTAGCGTACGCCCCAGCCATGTCCATATATTGCACTGGAACTGCAGCCAGGCGTACACATCGGGATATATCCACTTGGTGTAGGCGTCCTCGACCAGCCGCACGTCGACGCCATTGCGCCGCAAGGTCGCTGTGAGGCGCTGCGCCTCTGGCACAGCGGTATTTGGCTGCGTTGCAGGTTCAAAGATGGCGCGCACCTCGGCGTGGTGCCCCTCGCCGATCTGATCACAGAAGAGCAAACCGCCGGGGCGCAGCAAGCGCATGGCCGCCTGTGTGCTCTCGTCATCGTCGCCAAGCGGGCCGCGCATCGAGTAGACCAGGTCGAAGCTCTCGGCCGGCCAATCCGCCACAGCGCGGGGATAGTCAAGCAGGTGGAACGCCAGGTTGGTGGCTCCGTTCACCCGCAGCGCCGCGTGCGCCAGGTCCAGATGATCGGGATCGTTGTCCACGCCCACGCCGCTGCCTATGTGCGGGCTGAGTTCGAACAACATCTCGCCGTCACCGCAGCCGATATCGAGCACGCGCGACGTAGAGGTAAGTTGGCGCAGCAGGTAGTCGGAGACGGCGGGATACCAGCGCGTATCTTTGCGGATCGGGATGGCGCCCGATCCATAGTACGAATGCCGGTCGGTGATGATCGATTGGATGCGCGCGATGTCCAGGTTCATGACGGTAACCTCAACTAAAGCACTGAAATGAGTATGGCACATGATGATTGTACTGGAGAATAGTCGTTGTTACCGCATCCCGAAAGACCTCATCAAGAATCTTGTTGAAAAAGAAAATGACCCTGCGAAGGGTGTCGCGCGTGACGCCCTTCGCAGGGGATTCGTGTTTATGGTTGAGTAGCTTTCACCGTCATGCCATTTGCATCCAGCCGGCCTTCCTCAATCACCAGTGCGACCGCGCCGCTCAGCAGTGGATTGAAGGCGTCCTCGATGTCGAATACTTCCTTTCCGCCGACCGACGCGATTAACCGCTTGCCGCTTGTCGTCAGGCTGAGGGCGTATTCACCGTCCAGTTCCCATGCGAAGTCGGCTTCGGCCAGCACCTTGCGCTCAGATTCCTGGCCGGGGCGCTGCACCAGCGTCTTCACCAGGCGCACCTTCTGGTCGTCGCACAGAAGCAACGCATAGTAACGCTTTAACCCCTGCACGCAGGCAGCAATCCCGGCGGACTTTGCCAAATGCGGAATGACAGTCGCCTCGACGGTGTAGTCGCGCCACTCGCGCTCGCCCTGGATCAGCAGGCCAACGCCGCTGTCCTGGCACGCGCGGAGCACGCCACCCCAGTTGAAGCCGGCGTCGTCGCAGGCCTTGACCCATGCCCGCTGCCACAGCGTGCCGTTGTGCGATGGACGCGTCAGATTAACCGTGGGCGCGCCGTCCCACGTCAAGTAGTCGAGGTATACGCCGCTTGCGGAGTCGCCCGCGCCGCCGATCAGATACAGGCCGACTTCGTAAATGGGCGAACCGCCATCGACACCCGCTACCGTCCATGAGAGCGTCTGCGTCTCGCCGGGATGCAAAACCGTTACTGGCCCGTCAACCGTGATAGCCTCGTTGTTCGCCCCGTAGGCGCGCACAAATAGTCCGACCTGCGCTTCTTCATCACTGCATACCCCGGCTTTTAAGGTTTGCCCTGGGTACAAAGTGGGCGACGCGATCAGCCCATAACCCTCCATCTTCAGCGAGTCGATCGGGATGAAGGTGAGCGTGCTGACGCGCGTCTGGCCGCTGAATCGGATAGCCAGGCTGCGCTTGCCAGTCGCGCTGTGTCCGCCGACGTTCTCGATGTGCGCGTCGCTTGCGTGGCTATGATAGCCCTGAACCGAGCCGGGCAACTCAAAGTCAAAGCGTGGCGCAGACGGCAGCGCTACCGCCTCAGCTAGCGCAAACCCACTCTGCGCGATGCGGCGCGCTTCTTGTGCAGCGTCAGTGATGCAACGCCCGCCGTCGGCGGTGGGCAGGTACATCCGGTCGGCGACCGGGCCGCGCCAATCCACCGGGCTGCTGTCGATGCCGCGCAAGCCGTTCTTGATGCCCATCAGGCACCCGATGTTGCCGGAGTTGCAATCGGTGTCCCAACCGGCGGTGTTGCCGATCATCAGCGCGCGTTGGAAGTCGTCCTCGCAATACGCCAGCGCCAGGATGATCACGGCGTGGTTGGGGATCATGTGACAGTTCCCGCCATACTTGTCGTAGCCATACTTGCCTTCGATCCGCGCGCGTGTTTTACGCCAGTCGTTGTCTTCGACGCGCCAGCCGCGAATATCGCGGATGAGTTGTGCGATCAACGAGTCTTGTGGGATGAACGACAGGCCGCAGTCGAACAACTTGTCCATGTCGGACTCGACAAACGCCTGCGCTTCCATCGCGGCCAGCACGATGGCGCCGCACACCGCCTCGCCATCGTGACTGACGCTGCCTGCCTTGCGGGCAAGTTCAGCCGCGAGCGCAGGATTGCCGGGAGCGACCAGCGCCCAACCGTCGATGAAGATTTGCGCGCCGATCTGCTCGGCTACCACTTTGCCATTTAACGCGATCGAACCGCTGTGTGGCGCGGTGTAACCCGCCTTAAGGCGCATGTAGGCAGTGTGTTCGGTCGAGTTGCCCATGCCGCCCCACCACAAAATAGTCTGGCGTTCGATGAGGTAATTGAGCCAGGTCTGGCCGATCTGCGCCGCCGTCAGGTCGGGGTTGTTGGCGTAGTCGGGCAACGCGCGAAGGAAGGTGAACGTGCCGGTGATGTCGTCATCGGTGACAATCAACGGCGGGTGATGTGCGATGCGGTCATTCACATAATAGGCGACCTCACCCAGTTCGCGCATGATGCGGTCGTAGGTCCAACCCTCGAACGGGCGACCCAGATAAACGCCGATGATCTTCCCCAGAACGCCAGCGTAAACGCGCTCGAGGTAGTCGGACGGGATACTTCTAATTGCCATGGCTACAATCAACTCCTGTATCGGATGTGCTACCCCCATTATTAGCTTACAATCCAAAATAGACAATTCGTAAACCAGAACGACTATGGGAGCACAGACATGAAACTGATAACTGTTGAGTCGAACGGCGTCGCGCGCGCAGGCGCATTGATCAACGACACCGAATTTGTTGACGTGAGCGCCGCGGGCGACGTGATGACGATCATGAGTGATGCAGCGGCGCGCGTAAAGGCGCAACAACTCGCCGCCTCCGGCATCCCGGAAGCCCTTTCAGGCGTGAAACTGCTCGCGCCGATCACGCCGCGCAACTTGATCTGCATCGGGTTGAACTATATGGAGCACTGCCGTGAGACCAACTCAGTGGTGCCGACGCGCCCCGTGATCTTCGCCAAGTTCAATAATGCGCTCGCCAACCCCGGCGACACAATCACCTGGCACCAGGACACCACCACGACGGTCGACTACGAGGCCGAACTTGGCGTGATTATCGGCAAGCCAACGCACCGCGTTGCGAAGGAAGACGCGCTGAACTATGTCGGCGGGTACACCTGCGTGAACGACGTCAGCGCGCGCGATATCCAGAACAGCGATAGCGGCAAGCAGTGGGTGCTGGGCAAGACGCCCGATGGCTTCTGCCCGATCGGCCCGACGCTTGTGACGACTGACGACATCCCCGATCCGCAGGCGCTCGATATCAAGTGCATCCTGAACGGCCAGGTGGTGCAGAGCTCGAACACAAAGGACATGATCTTCGACGTGGCGACGCTGATCGCGCATCTCAGCCGGTTCATGACGCTGCAACCCGGCGATCTGATCAGCACCGGCACGCCGTTTGGCGTGGGCGTCAGTCGCAAGCCGCCGCTGTGGATGAAGGACGGCGACGTGGTCGTTGTAGAGCTTGAAAATATCGGGCAGTTGGTAAATCACATTCACGTGCTGTAAGTTATCGGTGCGTTGCCGCACTGCAATACATGAGGATGGCGCTGTATGAAGATCACAAATGTCGAAGCATTCCCGGTGTGGGGCGGGTTTCGCAATTTCCTGTTCGTCGTCGTCGACACCGACGAGGGCGTCTATGGTGTGGGTGAATCTGGCGTCACCGGGCGCGAACTGGCGATCATGGGCGCGATCGAGCATTTCAAGCCACTGCTGATCGGTCAGGACCCGGCGCGCATCGAGCACATCTGGCAGATGCTGTACCGCGGCGGGTTCTTCCCGGCGGAACGCATCCTGGCCTCGGCCATCTCGGCCATCGACATCGCACTGTGGGACATCAAGGGCAAGGCGCTCGGCGTGCCGATCTACGAACTGCTGGGCGGGCGCGTGCGCGACAAGGTCGTGTGCTATCCGCACAATGGCGGTTACGACATCGGCGCGCTGATCGAGTCGTGCCAGAAAAGCGTCGAAGAGGGCTGGAAGTTTGTGCGCTGGGGACTGCCGGAGGAAAACGGCGTCCTTGAACCGGCGCGCGCGGTGAAGATGGCGATCAAGCAGTTCCAGTCGGTGCGCGAGGCTGTGGGTGACAACGTCGAGATCGTCTTCGATGTGCATACGCGCCTCGACCTGCGCGATGCGCTGTGGTTGTGCGCGGAAGTCGAGCCGTTCCGCCCGTACTTCATGGAGGATCCGCTGCGTGTCGAGAATCCAGACTCGTTCAAGACGCTGCGCCCGCGCACACGTGTTCCGCTGGCAGCGGGCGAACAGTTCTGCAGCAAGTGGGAGTTCCGCCAGTTGATCGAGGAGGAGTGGATCGACTACGCGCGCATCGACCTGTGCATCGCGGGCGGGTTCACCGAGGCGAAGAAGATCGCTGGCTGGTGCGAGACGCACTACATCAATCTGGCGGTGCACAACCCGCTCGGGCCGGTATCGACGGCCGCGTGCCTGCAACTGAACCTCGCGTGCAACAACTTCGGCGTGCAAGAACAGCCGCGCAAGCCGGGCCAAACGCTGATCGATGTCGTGCCGGTGCAGCCAGTGTGGGAGGACGGTTACCTGCTTCCCTCGACGCGACCGGGACTTGGCATCGAGTTCGACCGCGACGCCGCCCGGCGTCACCCGTTCCAACTGGCCGAACTGCCTCACCTGCTGCGCGAGGATGGGTCTGTGACCAACTGGTAGAGAGAATGTTGTTTAGGTGATCTTCTCCGCGCTCTCTCTGCGTTGCGCCACGTACAGCGACTTCCCGGCCTCGCGACCCAGAACTCGCAGGCCGTTTTCCATCGGCGTGGTAAAGCCTTTGCCATTTTTGCGCGGACCCAGCGCGAGCACGCCGCACAGGCCGGGCGCATAGACGCTGATTGTGGTCAACGGGACGAGATAGGCCAGACCCGACTCCTCTGGAGGCGTCGCGAGATCGCCATTCTCCAACTCTTCGCGCGTTTTCTCACTCAGGGTCAGTTCTGGCGGCAGCAAGTTGATGTCGCTGCTAACCATCGGGATCAGCCGGCCATCCGTGGCAAAGGCGTATGCCGCCACGGATGTCAGGTCAAGCTGCCCGGCCACAGCGCGCGCCAGCGTAATGAAAAGTTCTCGCGCCGGAAGCAGCGCCTGCACCTCAAGCGCCAGCAGAGCGCACAACTCGGTAAAGCCGACCTCCTCGGGCTTGAGCCGGCCGTCGACCAGTTTCTGGATGCGCCCCTTCAGCGGATTGAACAGCGCAACCGGAAAGGCAGTGGTGATCGCGACGACGAGAAGCGGCGACGCGCTGCCGACAGTCTGATTGACGAATGAATTGACCAGCGCCAGCACAACTGCAAACACGACTGCCAGCGAGGCAGTCAGTGCGCTGTACACCAGCGACTGATTGATCACAACATCGATATCCCATAAGCGGTAACGCAGCAGCGCGACGCCGATGGCCACCGCGAGCAGCGCGTATGGAACCTGGTACCCCAGCACGCCAACCTGCCACAGTATGAGCGCCGTTACCGGCGACGCCCATGCTGGCAGTAAGCTCATGATGATGATGACCACCGTTGCAATCTGTGAAAGCACATAGCCAGCAACAACCGTCGCCATCGCGAGAACAAACCACTTGATCTGCTGGCGTTGTGTGGGTGTGGCGACTTGGCGATAACGGTGCACCTGCGCGTTGAACATCACGATGATCATCACCACGTACACAAAGATGAAGATGAGATAGTCCCAGTTGGCCGGGCGCGCCGCCGGCCACACCCACTGGACAACTGTCCATATCCACACGATAGCAACGAGGATGCGCCCGCGTCGCGTCACCCACTTGCCATCGGGATAAAGAAAGCCAAGGAACGTGAACGACGCAGCGAAACCTGTAGCAACATACACGGCCGCAATCCAGCCCAACGGCGATACGTCATGCGCCAACAACTGCAAGCTATTGGTTGCCGATGCGCCAAAAGTCACGAGTGCGATGACGGCGAAATACAACAGCGGCGTGTTGCGTCCGCGCAGGATCAGTATTGAAGCCACTGCCAGATAAACGACCAGCACGAGGCAGTCCATGAAGATCATAAAGTCGACGATGAAATCGAAGCCGATACCCAGCGTTGCCAGTCGCGCAGTGACTGAACCCGGTTCAGGTGTGCGCAGCACAGCCACGGTGCGCGGCGGCAACGTTCCCGTGCGCACGGTGACGGTTACAGACGTGTACACCCACCCGCTCACCTGTTCGGCCAGTTGCGCAATGGAGGCGCCGCTGGGCACGGCCTGCCCGTTAATGGCCGTGAGCACATCGCTGACAAGGATGCCAGCCTGCGCTGCCGGTGTGCCGCTCACGACGCTTGTAAAAATCGCATCGCCGCTCTTGTCGATACGCACTTTCACGCCGACAACACCCGCTGTGTGCATAGTGTTGTAGAAATACGGGATGGCAACGATGATGAGCACCCCAGTCACTATCAGAATGCCTGCCCGCAGGACAGTCAACAGCATGCGCTTCACGTCGCGCCGGGGTGGTGCGTCGTCCGTTGAGACTGATTGATCGGGCGCAAGTGTGTTGTCGGCCATAGCTGGTTTGTCCAGTGTAAGAGTTGGTCATCCACTTGTCAACATACCGCCCCATTCGGAATAACACCACAACACCGTAGCACCGGAATGTGAAGACGTACTATAGTGGGTGCCATGATCAACTTCTCCGTCATCGGCATCAATCACGGCCATATCTACGGGCAGGTAAATGCCCTGCTCAACGCGGGCGCGACGTTCGTTTCGTTCTACGCGGCTGAGCCGGAACTAGTCGCGCCGTTCGCGAAGGCCTTTCCGCAGGCAACACTTGCGCGCAGCGCGGACGAGATACTCGAAGACTCGACGATCCACATGATCGTCACAGCCGCTATCCCAAACGAGCGCGCGCCGCTGGGAATCCGGGCGATGCAGCACGGCAAGGACGTGATGTCGGATAAACCTGGGTTCACGACGTTGGATCAACTGGCTGAGGCGCGCCGCGCCCAGCGCGAGACTGGGCGCATCTACTCGATCTGTTACAGCGAGCGCTTCGAGAACGGCGCCACGATCCGCGCCGGCGAGTTGGTCGCGCGCGGCGAAATCGGGCGCGTCATCCAGACCATCGGCCTCGGCCCGCACCGCCTGAACCTGCCCACGCGCGCGCCGTGGTTCTTCGAGCGCGCCCGCTACGGCGGCATCCTGTGCGACATCTGCTCACATCAGGCCGACCAGTTCCTGTTCTTCACGGGCTCGACCAGCGCCGCGGTAGTCAGCGCGCAAGTCGGCAATGAAAATCACCCGCAATACCCCGAACTGCAGGATTTTGGCGACGTGGTCTGGCGCGGAAACGGCGGAACAGGCTATGCGCGCGTGGACTGGTTTACGCCCGACGGGCTGCCGGTGTGGGGTGACGGGCGCTTAACCATCCTGGGGACCGACGGATATATCGAATTGCGCAAATACATCGACATTGCCGGTCGACCCGGCAGCGCGCATCTGTTCATTGCCACGCAGAAGGGCGTGCGCCATGAGGATTGCAGCCACATTTCACTGCCCTATGGCCGCCTTCTGATCAACGACGTGCTCAATCGCACCGAGACGGCCATGTCGCAGACGCATTGCTTCCTCGCCGCCGAGCTGGCGCTCAAGGCGCAGGCGATGGCAGAGGGATGAGAATGGAGACCGGAGATTGGAGATTGGAGATTGGAGGAAATTATGGATATCACTTCGCCAGAACTATTGGGATTTTCGAGCCGCCGGCTGGCGCGCATCAAGCCCGTCATGCAGCGCTATGTGGACGAGAACAAGTTTGCGGGGATCATCACCCTGGTGGCGCGCCACGGCAAGGTTGTGCACCTGGAGAAGGTCGGCTATGCGGACATCGCGTCCGCCAAACCCTTGGACTTCGACGCACTGTTCCGCATGTACTCTCAAACCAAACCTGTTACCAGCACGGCGATGATGATGCTACTGGAGGAAGGGCGTTACCGCCTATCTGACCCGCTGTGCGCCTATGTCCCGGCGTTCAAGGACATGCAGGTGCTCACCAACAGCCAGGGCGACACCGTCCCGGCGAAGCGCCCGATCACCATCCGCGACTTGTTCACACACACCGCTGGCCTGGGCTATGGCATCGCGAGCACGACCAACCCATTGTCCGAGCAGATGTACCGCGAACACTACTGGATGCCAATCCTGACTAACCCCGCAATCACCTTGCAGGAGTTGTTCGATGGCATCGCCCGATTGCCGTTGGTGGGACAGCCAGGGGACGCATGGATCTACAGTGTGTCGATCGACGTGCTGGGCTTACTCGTCGAGGTGATCAGCGGGATGCCGTTTTCGGCGTATCTGAAGCGCAATCTGTTCGAACCGCTCGGCATGACCGACACCGACTTTTACGCGCCGCCGGAAAAACTCGACCGGCTAGCAACCGTCTACGGGCCGAAGACGTTCGACTGGCCGAATGCCCCGACCGCCGAGGAACTGGCAGCCGGCATCACGCCGATCAACGCCATCATGACCAATGGCAGCTTCACAGAACCGACGAACACCCCATCCGGCGGCGGCGGGTTGGTCTCGTCCACCTCCGACTACTTCCGGTTTGCGCAGATGGTCGCCAACCGGGGCACTTTGGACGGCGAGCGTATCCTGGGGCGCAAGACGGTTGAGATGATGTTCGCCAATCACCTGCCCGACGGCATGACTATCGCCGATGACCATGCCAATGGCTTCGGCCTGGGCGGCAGCGTGCTGCTCAGTCCGGCGAAGTCGCAGGTGCTTGGTTCTGCCGGCACATGGAGCTGGGGTGGCGCCGCGAACACCGAATTCTGGATCGACCCGCAAGAAGATATGGTGTGCCTGCTGATGGCGCAGTTCATCCCCGGCGGCAGCTACCCACTCAACTTCGACTTCCGCAACCTCGTGTATCAGGCGCTGGTCGATTGAGCACAGTTCCCCTGCGAAGGCCTCAGCTAAAAACGAGCCGATAACCTGCCTGGCCGCCTTCGCAGGGAGTGCGTTACGCGCATTTCAGACCATCCGTCGATTCTCACCATACAGAAGTGGCGGGGTATATACTGCCCTTCCAGTATTGTGCTGTAGTGGAGTGGTTCGGTGGGATTACATGATGTTTTGGGTTGCTGGTGTGCGTCTTAAGACATCACAGGAGTCATTGGATGGGCAATGTGAGTCTGGTGCAATGGCGGGCAGGCAGGTTCAACGTATTGGGCATAAGAGTGCTGACCGTGGTTGGCGTGATCGGATTGGCCATTGTGGTATCTATTTTATCCACAAGTGTTGTGCGGGCGTCCACCCCTATTCCGGGTGGCACACTGGGCACAAGTGACTGGACGCTTGGGGGCAGCCCCTATATTGTGCAGGGCGGCATCAACGTTCCGGCCGGGGTAACCCTCACAGTGGAGCCGGGCGTCATCGTCGAGTTTTATAGCGGCGCCGTTTACCTTGAGGTCAACAGTGGGGGAACCTTGCTCGCAAATGGGACGGTCGCGCAACCCATCACCTTCACTTCCGTCCTGACCGCGCCAGCGCCAGGGGCATGGTATGGCCTATATCAAAACGGCGGTTTCATGCAACTGAGCAACTGCTTCGTCGATTACAGCGGCAGCAGCAATACCGGCGTCTACTTGAACGCATCCAGTGCATCGCTGACCCATTGCGCCATCCGCAACACGCTGGGCATCGGTTTATATCTCACAGGAGACGGCATCGCGCCGCAACTGGACAGCGTGACCGTTCTCAGCAGCAGCGCACAGGCGATCTACCAGAACACGCTCAACATGTCGCCGGCGTATCACAACCTCACTCTGGCCGGGAATAACCCCGATGCCGTGTTCATTTATAGCGGCAACGCCACCTACAGCAATGTCCTGGATGGTTCACCAGCAGCGCTGAACGGCGCGCCCATCATTCTCAATGCTGAGCACTCTGTTTATAACAGCGTGGCTCTCACCATCACACCCGGCAGCCAGTTGCGCTTCACGCCCGGCGCCACGGGTCTGGTCATCAACGGCGGCGGCTCGCTGATCGCGCAGGGCACACCAACCCTGCCGATCACCTTCACATCAAACGCAGCCAACCCCCAACCTGGCGACTGGTACTTCCTGTATTTCTACAGTGGGTCAACCGGGCGACTGTCGCACTGCGACATCGCCTATACCGGCTACAGCCTGGGGTATGCGA
>CAIXPS010000066.1 GCA_903921365.1 uncultured bacterium
ACCGGTCATAGAAGCTGAAGCCGCCGACCATGTGGTACTGGATCTGATAGCGGCGCAGGGCCTCCTCGAACAGGCGCGACTGCGAGTTGGTGCGGTAGAGGACGGCGCATCGCGGCGGGGTTTCGGAATTGGAATCGCTGCCGGCGGCGCGCAGGTACTGCTGAATGCGATCGGCGATAAACAGTGCTTCATTTTCGCCGTCGGGGGCCTCATAGAAGCCGATCATCGAACCGCCCTCGCGCGTGGTGAACAGAGTCTTTCCCTTACGCTGGGTGTTGTTGGCGACCACGGTCGAGGCGCCTTCGAGGATGATCTGCGTGGAACGGTAGTTCTGCTCCAACCGGATAATGCGGACGTCAGGGAAGTCTTTCTCGAACTCCAGAATGTTGCGAATGTCCGCGCCGCGCCAACTGTAAATGGACTGGTCTTCGTCGCCGACTACGCAAACATTACGAGCTGGGCCGGCCAGCAGCTTCATCAGTTCGTACTGCGGACGGTTGGTGTCCTGATATTCGTCGATGAGCAGGTACTTATAACGGCGATTGGTTCGCTCGCGCACTTCGGGGACTGCCTTCAGCAGGCGGACGGCCTCCAACAGCAGATCGTCGAAGTCCAGCGCGTTGGCCTTCAACAGCTCCTTGCGATAGATCTCGAAGATATGCGCGATCTTTTCTTCCATGGGATTGGTTGACGCCAGGAAGTACTCCTGCGGGTCGATCATGTGGCTCTTGGCCCAACTGATACGGCCGAGGGCGACGCTAGGTTTGAGCTGCTTGTCGTCGAAGCCGAGGCGTTTGAGCGCTGCCTTAACAATGGCCTGCTGGTCCACTTCGTCGTAAATGACGAAGTTTCGATTGAGACCGATGCTACTGCCTCCGCTGGCGGACGGAATGCGCAGAGCCTCGATATCGCGGCGCAGCAGGCGCACACAGAAGCTGTGAAAAGTGGAGAGCAGGGGCTTGGCCAGTGAGGCGTGGCCCAGTAGCCGGTCGACTCGCTCGGACATCTCGGTGGCAGCCTTGTTGGTGAAGGTGACAGCAAGGATGGAGTCGGCGGGAACACCTCGCTCCTCAATGAGGTATGCGATTCGGTGGGTAATCACACGCGTCTTGCCGGATCCGGCACCAGCCAGTAGCAGCACCGGCCCGTCGACGGCCTGGATGCCTTCCTGCTGCTGCGGGTTCATATTGTCGAGAAGGCGAGACACTGAATAAACGCTCCACTGTCTATGTTAATTGTGTTGACGGTGGATAGCGAATTGTGTTGCGAACGGACAATTATTTGCGAATATATGGAACCGTTGCGAAGCAGTATGCGTAGAGGTGGATGTGGCGCGATTTTCATATACGGGGCCCGGAAATCCCGACGCCAACTTCAATACCGAGGTATCTCCTATGCTGCGGATTACTCGCACGCTTGTAAGTTCGCTCGCTGTTTTTCTGGTAGCCGGTGTTATGGCTCCGGCTGCTGCCAATGCCTCTTCGCGTGTCAAGAAGGACCATCCCGATGCAAGTGTGGTGAAGGGTCAACAGGCGAACATTAGCGTTGAGGTATATAACCGGGGCGATGCACCCCAGGACTTAAAGATGGACGGACAGGTCTACACGGTGAAGCCACATCAATCGATCACGCTTAAGGCCTCGCCGGGAACGGATGTGTTTGCCGATACTGCAGGCAACGGTTTTCAAAAAGGCGAGCGGCTGTTCCAGATTGCGCCGTCGTTAAATGGCACGACAGTCAAGTTCAACTGAATCGATGGCACTCGGGGTGGGATAATCCTAGATATGCCTGCCCCGAGTGACGTCTCAGTGACTGCTGTTTCTCCAATCAGAAATGTTGCCGTCTTCTGCGCCTCCGCCGATGGCGTCGATCCTGTGTACCGTGCGGCAGCGGTAGAGCTTGGGCGCAAGCTGGCGGAGCGAAAGATTGGAGTGGTCTTTGGCGGGTCGAAGGTAGGCCTGATGCAAGCGGTGGCACAGGGCGCGCTGGACGCGGGTGGACACGTTGTGGGAGTCATTCCAACTGTGTTGGTGGATTTGGAAGTGGCACACTACGGGCTACCTGAACTGCATGTGGTTGACAACATGCATACCCGCAAGGCGATGATCGGTGCGCGTGGGGATGCGTTTATCGTGTTGCCGGGTGGCTTTGGTACCTTCGAGGAGTTCTTTGAGGCGCTGGCATGGCAGACGCTGAAGATCCACGCCAAGCCGGTTGTGGTGCTGAACACGAGCGGTTTTTACAACACATTACTGACGTTTCTGGATGAGTGCGTAACGCACGGAATGTTGACCCTGGAGAAGCGAGAAATTGTGTTGGTGGCACGCACCGTGGATGAGGCTTTGACGTTACTGGGAATCGCCTAGTTTTTGCGCTGCAACTGGCATGCTGCGCACTGGCAGACGCTGCGCAAGTAAGTCCAGGAGTAAATGCCGGACTGGTGACCGTCATTCCACTTGAAACTGAGGGCATATTTGCCGACGGGTGTCACCTCGTCTGGCCGCGGCGGGGCCTGGTACTGTGCGAACGGGTCTTGCGACTTAGGCTTGGACTCTCCCGTTAGACGACCAGTGGTCTCGCGCTCGGCGTTGCATGTGGCGCAGGGGCATCCGTCGCGTAGCCAGCGAAAGTCCCAGGCGCTTTTGTGCCCGTCGCGCCAGTCGATCTCGACACCGCTTCCTTCGCTCTTCTTCACGCGTACTTTGAGCGGAGTGACCGCGTCGGCGGGCAGGCGGTCATTCTCGTGCGCTGCGGCCTGCGCGGCTTCCTCTGCACTGACAAATCGAATTCCTTCGTGGCTCATGGAGCAATCTCCTTCAATGAGCTGCGGTCGTAGTGCAGCTTCAGGACAACAATGCTGACTGCCAGAACCAGGGTTACGCTATTACTGGCGATAATTGGCATGGACCCAGTGTATAGGCCGTACAGCAGCCAAAAGACGACACCGAGTGCGAACATCATAAAGGTCGGCAGCGAGATGTCGCGGGCCGAATGCAGGCGCAACACGCGCACCAGTTGAGGAATGTATGCGGCGGTGGTGAGTAATGCAGCGGCGTATCCCAGGGCTTCGATGCGTGCCTTGCTGAGGTGCAATACTGCGGATTCTAGAACAAAGGTCATACCAGGCTCCCAACGTGACTTAAGACGGTCTCCAGAAAAAGTATGCGGCCATGGTGCAGCCGATGAGGACAACGATGGCGCGCAGCACATCGGCGTTCAAACGGCGCGCGTACTGCGCCCCAGTGTATCCGCCGATGCCTGCGGCCACCATGGATATGATGCAGTAGTGCCAGATAATCGCGCCACCACATATGAAGGTGACGACTGCACAGAAGTTGGCCAAGCAGGCACCGAGCACTTTCAGCGAATTGATGGCATTCATTTCCTCCACGCCAAAGAGGGCGAGCACACTCATGGCCAGGAAGCCTGCTCCCGCGCCGAAGTATCCGATGTAGAAATTGACTACAAGAAGCGCACAAAATAGGGGAAACATGGCCGGAGTGCGCAGTTCGTGCGGCGTGTCGGAGCGGAGGCGCAGCCAGCGCGAGATTGGGCTGCTGATCCAAAACAGTAGTGATGCTGTAAGCAGCATCCACGGCACAATATGCATAAAGGTGCGTGGGCGGGTGTTCAGCAGTACTATGGCGCCGCCGATGCCGCCCAGGATGGCGGCGGAGACGACCACAGTGAGCAGGTCGCGGCGTAGATCGGTGCGTAAGGCCCATATGGAGGTAAGCTGACCCGGCCATAAGGCGACGGTGTTAGTGGCGTTGGCCTGGATGGGCGGAACGCCGATGGCAATCATCGCGGGAAATGAGATGAAGGAGCCGCCCGCGGCCATCGCGTTCATCCCGCCTGCTATAAACGAGGCCGCGACCAGCCAGATGTAGGGAATATGCGTGCTGAGGCTGGAAATCATTCTCTCTTATTGTAGCGAGTCAGCGAGACAGCGGTCAGCGGGTTAGCGAGTCAGCAGCAAGCGGTAGCTCCGGTGTAGCAGCGATGAGCTGTTGGGTGTAGGGGTTGCGCGGGGATTCGCAGACCTGTATGCAGTCGCCGATTTCCACCAGGCGGCCGCGCTGCATCACGGCGACGCGGTCGCAGAGGTAGCGCACCAGAGGCATGGAATGCGAGATGAAGAGATAGGTGAGGCCCAGCGTGCGTTGCAGTTCGCGCAGCAGGTTGACGATCTGCGCGCCGACTGAGACGTCGAGCGAGCTGACCGGCTCGTCGAGGACGAGGAAGCGCGGACGTAGGGCGAGGGCGCGGGCGATGTTGATGCGCTGGCGCTGGCC
>CAIXPS010000067.1 GCA_903921365.1 uncultured bacterium
AGGTAATAGATCATGGTCAGGCGGCTCTCGATCTGCGTCAGGCGGCGGTTGACCTGGTCGAGTTCGCCCTCGATGCAGGCGCGCCAGTCTTTGGAGTCTCGATCGGGGCGCACTGCCAGGGGTTGCACTGGGCGCAGCTTGCGCACTGCTGAGAGTAGGCGGTCGTCGTTGGGGGTGGTCATACTTTTATATCCTGAAGGGCGGCGTTGACGCGCTGGCTGGCACTCTCGAAATACGTGGCGTCAAGCTCGATGCCGATGCCATTACGGCCCGTGTGGATGCAGGCAACCATGGTTGAACCGCTGCCCATGGTGTTATCCAGAACGGTTTCACCTGGATTCGTGTAGGTCTTGATCAGATACTCCAGCAAGGCGACAGGTTTCTGTGTGGGATGGCAGGCTGGGCCGTCGCTGTACACAGGCTGAAAGCGTCGAAACCTGATGATGTCACGCGGGTAACCGACATAGTCCTTGGCGCGGATCGCGCCGTAAGTGCCGTAGTTGTCGGATGCGCTGGGAGAAATGGGGATGCGATAGGCTGGAACATCCTTGGACAGTTGCGGGTTATAGACGCCCTGGCCATTTCTGAAGACTACGATATCCTCATGCTGGCGCATCGGGCGGCGCTTCACATTCAAGAAGTCCACTGGCGAGACCTTGTCCCATACCCAGCAGTACTTAAACCAAGGCAAGTTCGACGAGATGAGCGTGGTCGTAAACGGCTGGGAACTGAACAGCACAATGGCGCCGTGTGGTTTGATCAGGCGCTGGTACTGCGTCCAGATTTGATCGAGCGGCAGCACACTGTCCCAATGGTTTTCGGTCGTGCCGTAGGGCATATCAGCCAGGATGCAATCGATGCTCTGGTCTTTGAGCAGGGGCATTACTTCAAGGCAGTCACCGCGGATAAGGCTGATGTCAGGCTGGGTGGTCATAGCGTGGTGTGCAGTTCAAGCGCGATGGCGTCGAGCAGTGCGCCAATGTGCCCGGTGATGGTGTCGGCGGTGTCGCCTGACAGGATGGCGCGGTTGCGCGCAAGTGAAGCCAGCCGGCCAGTCGTCTCGTTGTGCAGGTGCGCGAGCTCGAGGAAATCGGCCGGCACGGGATTCTCGTCAGCCGTGATGCGCTTGATGATGCGGTCGAGCATGACGGCGGTGGCTTCAATCGCGGCGCTGATCGGTGTGGTCGGGTCGGTCAACGCGGCAATGATGCGGCTTAACTCGTCGTCGCTGTAGTGCTTGGAATAGATATTGTGCGTGACGGCGTTGGCGTTGCCGGGCTGGGCGCCCTTGGCCTTGGGCTTAACTGACTTGGTCGCGGTCTTTTTGGTAACCATATTAGAACGTCCGTGCTAATAGTATCTGGGATATATGCAGGCGTGGGCGCTGATTAAGCGATATTTGGCTACAGGTGGGGTAGTTGGCCAACACGAAAACGAACGGAGTCAAAGAGAAAACCCTCTTCCCAGTTCTCAACCACACACTGAATCAACGACGCCACTAGCGCCCGCCGCCGCTC
>CAIXPS010000068.1 GCA_903921365.1 uncultured bacterium
CCCACAACGCGATCCCTCCAAACATCACCTGGTTCACCACCGTCACCAGCGGTTCCCTGAGCTTCGTGAGTTCGGCCTGGAACACTGCCCGCGCTGCTTTCTCAATCGCGTCCTGAAAGGTCTTGGCCGGGAAGTACACGCGCGCCTCGATGATCTGCTGGATGATGTTGCCGACAGTCGACAGGACATCGTTACTCGCAATCACCGGGTCTTGACTGAGAGCGGGTATGCCTGGAAGCGCAGTGATATCTTCTTGTCGCGCAACCCGATCATGCGCGCTATTGATCTCATGACCATGCGCGCTGACATGAACTTGCGCAGCCTGTGTAATACTGGTTTGGATCAGTAAAAATGTCATTACAGAGACCAACGTTGTGGCAATCAGCATCGTGATGTGCTTCATGTGCCGAACCAAATGGATTTCTCCCATCACATTCACCGATCGCTACGGAATGGTGATCGTCCTTTGGACACCGGCGAGTGATTTGATGATGGCATCGGCGATGGATGGCCCGGTCAGCATTAACACCAGACCGCCTGCTGCACCAAGAAATGCGAACACCGCCTGTGAGGTGGCGTAGGATGATCCAGTGGCGCTGCCGATGATCAGTCGCACGCCGATCACTGCCAGTGTGATCGCCGCCGCCAAACCGCCAATCGCAAAAACAAACGAAAGCACCTGCTGACCCAGCTTGATCAGAATCGTATTGCCTGTGCAGCCCGCCTGAAAAGCAGACAGGGCAAACAAAGCGATCAAAACTAACTGGTTCCACTTTATTCGTGACATAGTTCGTCCTCCTTACTTGAGAGATGAGGCCAGCGCATTCACCATTGCCGGCGCGGACAACACCAGCAGCAATGCCAGCGCGTTGCCCAGCATTCGATATCCGACCGATGGCACATCGTGGTTTCCGAACACCACCCCCAGGATGATTTGCAGTGCGTTCCACGACATACCGACTGCGGCCACTGCAGCAGCAATGCGCATGATCAGCCCAACCGCCTGTCCAACGCTGGCGCCCCAGGCGCCGCCCGGCAATGCTATCGAAGCAGCTGTCGCCTTGACGATTACCCCGGCGATCTCTGGCCCAACCAACATGAGCACCAGTCCCAGTGCCAGCGTGATCAGCGAGATAATCACCTGGCTCACGCCATATCCCGACGAGATGCCCGAGTAGACGATCAGGCGCACGCCGATCAGCGCCGCTGCAACAGCAACCGCCGCACCGCCCAATGCGAAGACAACCGATAACCCCATCTGCGCAATGCCCGCGATGTTTGCGTTCACGTCATCGACCTCCCTGCAGCCAGGACTGCAACACGCCGCCGAAATGACTTGAGCCAATGATGACTGCAAGCCCCACCAGGACACCGCTGATACGAACGACTTTGTGACGCAGCCAGTTAGATCCAGTCCACACTGGAGCCTGCCCAAGACCGATTACCACAATCAGTCCTACGCCCAGGATGCGCAGAACGCTTTCAATGAGATTACGGGTGACTTCCGACATCGGGATCATCGCGAGGACCTGCTGTTGGGCATATCGATCAAGCCGAACACGCGTCTCAAACTCACACGAACAGGGAGATGTGCGGTTCGCGGATCTTCTACAACAATGAACCATTGAGCATCACGCGGCGCAAACACCTGTGCAGCCATGCCGGACATGCACATCAATTCGTTCCATAGCGCCTGTACCTCGACCGATGCCATTGGCCCCAGATTCTCCAGCGCGATCCAACGCGCGCGACACGATATAAGCCTACGTTGCTGCAAGAGTGCAGACTTGACCGTGAAGAAGAAACGTTGACCATTGATGCCAGAAACGGCAAACCGCGGCGCCGGTGAACATGACACGTCAAGCAAGCCAGCATCCAGGCTGATTGCTACCGGCTCTGCCAGCGCATCGGCGATCAACTGGGACGCTACGGCTAACCACCCCTCGCTGCGGATGCGCGTGATCACCATTTGCCGATGCGCATGGATCAATGCCTGATCGCTGGATTCACGCGCCTGCGCTTTCTCCTGACGTAGATCGTTCAGACTGCGGGTAATGCGCTCAGCGGACAACAGAATCACAAGCGCCAATATGCCAATTGCGACATCACCTGAATACGGTTGGACGGCGTTCTCTACCAACGGTGACAGAACACTACTGGCGGCGATGGGACATAGCAGGTTGCTGGGAAGCGTCACTATCGCCGCGCTTCCAGCATCGACATATTGCTTTGGCTCAATCCACAGGCAAAAATTGATCTGATCGCCCATTCCAGATACCGGCGTAATGAACAGACCAAGCACAATGCCGACAATAACCAGGCACAGAGACCGTGCCAGGCTTGCACCCCACGCCAGCAGGCTGAACTTGCGTTTGCGCATCTTGCTCACACAACCCTCAGCGTGAAGACCAACGCGCCAAAAACCATGAGAAATGCAGCAACAGATGCAATCAGCGCCAGTGCCGGGCTGCCGAGAAGTTGATATACCTGCACGCCAACCGCAACAGCGACACTGAATGCACCACCCGCTATGATCCATATGCGCACCAAATGCATATCACAACGCGAGGCCGGGTCGGTTTCTTTCGCTGACCTTGACCCAGACTCAACTGTCCGGTCGGTCGTATTCGCCTGTCCATGAAAGCTGGGAGCCGTGCGTGATTGGGGCCAAATGACTTGATGGTTACTCACTTGTGCCCTCTCAATCTGACAAGAACTGGACGTTGTTTGACTTGCCATATCTTTCATCTGCTGGGATCAACGAGGACCGATTGGCTCTGAATAATGGGCGTCGGGATCGTGTCGCATGTGGTTCCTTTAGCGGTATCCTGCGGTGTGACTGCGCCAACGACCTCAATCCCGCCGACGTGAATGGCCGGACCCGGGTGCCATGGGCTGATCACTTCTGTCACACGAATGTGAATATCGGGGCGGCAGGATGAGTCGCCCGGGTGCGCATTGCACCAATCATCAGGCGGAGGGCAACTCACCCGTGATGGCGGGCTGGAATTATCGTAGCAGTTCGTCACCGTCTCGCGCTGCTGGTATTGGAAGTTGCCAACGAGTGTCCAGTGCGTATGCAGGCTGACCTGATACGCGGGCTGTCGCACGGAGAGATTTGGATAGCCCGGGCCGTTCGCCGGTTTGTCGTAGGAGCTTGTCTCGTAGATATGGGTGACTGCCCTGCCCAGGCGTGTGTTGCGAATGGTCAGGTCGCCATTCAGCATCGATTGACTGACCGGGCGACCATCGACCGGCGATACGATATTGTTGCTGGTCTGCCCGATGTTCCACGGCCGCTCATCCATCGTCCACTGGGCGTTGTCGAGATTTTCGACCATCCAGGAGAGCGTGCCGCGATACCCGATGATGATGCGGCTGTCGCAGGTGGGCGGATCAACCGAAACGCTGTTGCTGGCGCCCGGCACATCGGACGTGTTGACAATCGCGAAGCGCATTGGCACGCCAACCAGACCGCGTGGCCATGGCGTGCGCTGAACTTGCGGACAGGGCGTGGGAACACTGACCACCGGTGTGCCATTCCATGAGCATGCCCAGCCCACCCCCTCCGGGTGACATTCCGGCAACTGGTTGCACACCTTTGGGCAGGTGCCGTTTACATCACAACCACTCGGACACACGGGAACCTTGCCACCCGGCGTGCATTTCAGCGTGCCACCGTTGGAACAATATACTGACTCACCGGGTTTGCATTCGGTGCAGGTTTCATACTGACCATCGACACACTGCGACACCTTTCCATCTGGGCAAATGAACTTGTCACCTGGTTTGCACTTCGGACAAGGTGGGAACTGGCCACTATCAGGGCATACCTGCGTCGTGCCACCGCACTGACGCGTTGTTCCCGGCGCACAGTAATTGCATTCAGGGTTTGTGTCGCCAGGCTTACAGTGCGGGCACGGTTGACCTGGCCGACATACCGCCTGACGAAGGCAACCGCCGTCCCCACACGCGCCTGTCGTGACGGTCTGTATCACACCATTCTGGGTGCACTCCTGGGAGATGGTGGTGGGCTTGCCGGAAATCAGGCCGTTCGAGCCAGGGCAACCCGCACTGAAGTCGCAGAAAGTCTGCTGGAAGTTGCCACCGTTACCGATGTTGACGCATACAGGGCTGCCCCAGGATGTGCCGTCGGCGCTGCAGGTATAGGTGCAACTCTGCACGCCAGTTGCATTGCAGCTAGTCGTCTCGGAAGTCGCGTCGGGTGTGCAAATCTGTTTGGACGGCGCTTGGTTGATGCAATTTGGCCAGCCGGGTCCGGCACAAACGATGGACGTATTGCAGATGTTGCCATATTCGTCGGTAACGGTGCATTGCTGGCAACCGCTGCAGGCACCCACGTTGCCGGTAGGGGTGCATTGGTCGGCAAGAGCAAGTTGCGGTTGCGTTGGAATACCAACGCCGAACAGCACCAATACGGAAAGAAGAATATGTTCTTTCCTGACCGACCAGTGTCTTGATTGCTTTACATTGCCCGACAGCACAGACCAATACGTTCTCACGCTATTTCTCCTTGCATGGCGGGAGGATGTGGTTCACGCATGCAAGCAAGACTATTCAGCAACCAGTGCAAGTAAATACCTATGAGGTTTAGTGTGATTCGATGGCTGAAGTCATCACATCATTTTGTTGACTTGTGTGTTGAAGCTGCTAAACCTATAATCATTTTGAGCATTTCATCATTCACAAGGGAGTCCAGTGCAAAACACTACACCCGCTCGGAAAATGGTTTACCTGTTAACCGCGATTTGCCTTGCCTTGTCCTCGCAGCCTGTGTCGACCTCCCCTCAGGTCGCTAGCGCGCAACCTTTTCCACAAGTACTGCTTCCATTGACCAATGCCGGCACTCGTGTGGCACAGCCAAGTCAGAAAATCGATCAATCAATCGCTGCACTAGCAAACACGACCGACATCACCATTACCACTGCAGGCATCACGCCATCGGTTGTTACAGTCACTCTCGGCACGGATGTGGTTTGGCACAATGCGACAGCCGCCAGTGTGCGTCTGCAAACCGGGCAACCTTATTATGCCTACCTTCCTCTCACATCCCGCCAGACTGCCAATGGGTTCCAGGCTGAATTTGACCATTCGGCTGCACAAAGCCCTGCCCTTGCACAGACCATATTTTTCAGCGGTTCACTCCCTCCTGGCGGCACGTTTACAACAACCGTAACTGATATCGGAACATTCTCCTATTACCTTTCATCCCTTCCGTCGTTCACCGGCAAGATCATCGTTCAGGCGCCGGCCAGGGACTTCACACTATCAATCCAACCTTTGGCGCAAACGCTACAACAAGGACAAGTGTTCCCCTACACTGCGACGGTTACCGGACTGGCAGGTTTTACCGACGCAGTGACACTGATTGTAGGTGGTTTACCGACGTCAGCATCGGCGGTCATTGATACCAACCCATTGATCCCGACCAGCACGAGTGTGCTGACGGTGAGCACCGGACTGGATACGCCAGTTGGAAACTATCGCGTCGCCATCACCGGAACCAACGGCAGCATTGTGCATAGCGCCGCGTTCACCTTCACGGTGACACCGCACCCCGACTTCAGCCTGAGCGTCCTGCCGCCGACGCAAACCGTGACGCAGGGACAGAGCATCGCCTATACCGCAGTCCTGACCGCGTTGAACGGCTTCGCGCAACCCGTGTCGTTTGACGTGAATGGACTGCCGTCCAGTGCATCTGCGACGTGGAGCACCAATAATGTGCCGCCGAACATGCAGACCACGCTGACCGTCACGGTAGCCGGCAATAGCCCGACCGGAACTTACCCACTGACGATTACGGCTTCAGGTGGCGGGTTCAACCACGTTGCATTCACAACCCTGATCGTGACGCCGCACACTGGCTTCACCCTCGGCATCGATCCTGCCAGCGCATCGGTTGCGCAGGGCGTAGCAGCGCTATACACCGCCACGGTCGCCGGCTTGTATGACTTCGCGACGCCGGTGAACCTGACACTGAGTCCCCTGCCCGCTGGCGTCAGCGCAGCCATTACGCCAAATCCCGTAGCGCCGACCGGCACTGCGGTCATCACACTGACAACAGCGCTGACAACACCCATTGGTGTTTATGGGCTAATCCTGAGCGGCGCCGGTGGTGGACGAGTCCATAGCGTTCCACTCAGCATCACGATCATCCCACATCCCGACTTCAGTCTGGGCGTCCAACCCTTGACGCAAATCGTCATCCAGGGGCAGAGCATCACCTACACCGGGATACTGACGGCGCTAGCCGGTTTTGCGCAAGCCATATTACTCGATGTGAGTGGGCTGCCACAAAATGCACTGTCAAGTTGGAGCGCCAATAATGTGCAGCCGAATACACAGACGACGCTGACGATAACCACTACCGGCAATAGCCCAACAGGGACTTACCCAATCACCATTACCGGCACTGGGGGTGATTTTGTACACAGCATTGTCGTCACTCTGACAGTTGCGCCACATGCTGGGTTTGGCCTCGCCATCGACCCATCATCTGCATCTGTCATACAAGGAAAATCGACAACCTACTCTGCCACCGTCTTCGGGTTATATGACTTCACGTCACCGGTCAGCCTGACGCTGGGCAAATTACCTGCAGGCGTGAGGAGCACTATTTCACCCAATCCCGTGTCGCCAACTGGCACGGCACTAATAACCCTGACATCAGCGTTTACAAGCCCGGTGGGTAACGTCAGTGGCGTTGTAACCGGCACGGGCGGCAGTCGCGTCCACAGTGTGCCGTTCAGTATGACTATTACGCCACATCCCGACTTTGTGTTTACAGTCACTGCGCCGAATCAAACGATCACGCAAGGGAAGGTTGCGACGACTTCCGCCCAACTTCTCGCGCAGTACGGGTGGAGCACGCCGGTAACACTGTCCGTTACAGGCATGCCAAATGGGGTAGCCGCAGTGTGGATATCAAACGCGATCACCCCCAGCCGCAGCAGTATTCTGTCCTTGACTGTCGCGGAGACAACTGTCATCGGAACGTATCGACTCACTGCGGTTGCTGACGGCGGATTGGTGAGTCATTCCTTGCCTATCACGCTCAATGTGACAGCGATTGTATACACCAACGTTTGTGGAAACATCATCACCAATACGACTTGGTCGCTTCAATACAGCCCATATAAGGCGACATGCTCGATAACTATTCAGCCACAAGCCACTCTAACGATTGAGCCAGGCGTTCAGGTTTGGTTTGCAAGTGGCGCAAGTCTTGTGGTTAATGGCAGCCTGAACGTGCTTGGGAGCAATTCAAGTGCAACCTTACTCCGCGGCGTGAATCCCGGCATTAGTTGGCCGGGTATTAGCTTCGGAACTGGTAGTCGGGGCTGGATTGAAAATGGTGTGATCCAGGGTGCATCAACTGCTGTTTCCATCATCGGCGCGAATGTCACGATTAGTGCAACTCGAATTGTGAGTGGTTCTACAGGTGTCAGCTCTTCTGTTCCATTTACGTTGACTAATAGCACCATCACGGCCAATGGCGGCAATATCTACCTCCCACCTAACGCTTTGGCCGCCATTCTCGATGGTAACAACACCCTCAGTGGCAATACTGATGATCGATTCCACCTATATGGGAATAACCTTACGGGACAATACACCTGGCATTTAGACAAAGCCCCGGCTGCCATCGTCCTGTACGCTAACACCGGTGTGGATGGACTA
>CAIXPS010000069.1 GCA_903921365.1 uncultured bacterium
CGCCGGCCACATGGAAAGGTCCGGGCGCGGAACGCTGGCGCTGATCGGCTCGGTGTCGGGTGACCGCGGGCGCAAGTCGAATTACGTCTATGGTGCCGCCAAAGGGATGGTGACCCGCTATGCCCAGGGCCTGCAGCACCGGTTCGCGGGCACACCCGTGAAGGTGGTTTTGATCAAGCCCGGGCCAACCGATACGCCGATGACATCCCATCTGAAGGCGGGCGGCGCAAAAATGGCTCCTGTCGAAGATGTCGCGCGCGGTATTGTCGCGGCGATCGACAGCGGGCGCCCGGTGGCTTATGTGCCGCCAATCTGGCAGGTGATCATGATGGTGATCCGACACCTTCCCGCCTTCGTGTTCAACAAGCTCAATATCTGACGGTCATGCAGAACATCTTCATGTGCAACGCGATACCACTGGGTTTGTATGGCCGCGGCTAGGATTCCCCCTTCAATTGCTTCCGAACGCAGCGCACCATCGCGCGGGCTGATCGGCAATCTCGTTTTGTCGCTCACGCGGATCGCCATATTCGTTCTGCTGGCGCTGCGATTGGTGCAGATCTGGATCAACCCGGTCGATGATTTCGATACGTCTTCGTTCATTCTGGCCGTGCAGGGTGGCTTTTACCCGGATTTTGGAATTTTTTTCGATCTCGCGCATCCCGGGTTGCTGTCTGTGTGGCTCTGGTTGGGGCACCTGCTAAAGCTCGCGTCAAATAGCCCGCCGATTCAACTCTGGGCGGCATTTATTGGCGCAGCGCTGGTGCTGGCATGCCTCATGCTCTACGGATGTCTGCGCAGCGCCCGTTGCAGCGTACAGGTATCTGCTTTGGGCGTATTGCTTTACCTGGCGAGCCCTGCCATTGCTGACGTTGCTGCCCGTAGTGAGGAAAACGTGCTATTTCACGGACTGTTCTTCATTGCGATTCTGGCGGTGTTGCGCGCGCTGCGTGCGACGAACGGGCTGGCGCTTGCGCTGGTGTGCGCAAGCGCGCTTCTGCTGGCCGCGCAACATCTGCAGCCCTTCCTGATCTTGTCGGCGGGGCTCATGCTCTTTTGCGTCGTGGGTCGCTTCGCCCCCGACGCAGATTGTGCGGCCGGTCGCGCACGTGCCTTCAGCGTGCTGCTGGCGTTTCTGGTTCCCGGCCTGCTTTATTACGCGGCGGCGCACGCAACGCATATCAATCCGTCCGTGGTCAGTAGCTACTCGGATCACGTGTACTCCCTGTTTCAGAACGATTCCCTGGCGCGCTACCTGCGCGCGTTCCTGATGTTTGCGCAAGGGTATGTCGCAAGCGGCGATCTGACGGTCACCCAGTGGACGACGCGTGCCGTCGAGCCCGCGTCGCTGATTTACCTGGCCGGCCTGATTGTTCTCGCAGCCGCGATCTGGCTATCGCTTCGCCGCGGTCTGGTTGACCTGATGGTTCTCCCCGCGCTTGGATTCGTGTTTCTATATGAACCCTCGGCGTCAGAGCGCTGGGACACGTTTGCGATCGCAGTGGTGGTCTCGCTGATGTTCAGGCTGCGAGATTGGATGGACCGGTCAAATCGTCCTGCCTTCATCGGGGTGCTGGCCTGCTGCCTGCTGTTGCTGGCTTTCAATCTTCTCGCGGTGCGCGGGCAGGTCGATGGCCTGCGGCGTGCGAGTGCTGTACAGCAGGCCTTCGGAACACAGATGGGCGGGTCTGATGTCGTGCGAACCGATCTGGATTCGGGGCGCGTCGTGGTGTCACGCGTGCCGCGCGATACCCGTTTTTTGGTGCCTGGGGCTGAGCCGCTGCGGGCAGGCGACGTTGTCTACCTCAGTAGCGGTATCGCTGCGGTCGAGCAGCGCTTTGGGATACGCTGCGCTGCGACGGATATTTCCGGGCTTTGCCGGGCGCTGCCCTGAGCGGCAAGCCAGGCGTCATCTGCGCAGACAACTGGCGATCAGGCTGGCTACGAGCCTCGCGCCGCCCTCGTTGAAGTGGCAGTCGTCATACAGATAATCCGTCGTGGGCGGCACGGCAGATGCAATATCGCACACTTCCATGCCTTGCCGTGCAGCGGTCGTGATCAACCAGGTGTTATAGACCTTCGCGAGACGCTCGAGATCGGGCAGTCTTAAGGTGTAGGTCTCCTCGGCCGGCGTCATCCACAAACGCACTTTGAGCTCTTCTGAGATTTCCGGCGAATAGGCGTTGGGCTGGTTCACGAAGACACAGCGTGTTCGCGTTTCGGCACACTTGCCAATCAGGCGTTCGACCCAGGCCTTGTAGTTTTCGGACACCGTGCTTGTTGAAAATTCCCTGATGTCTTTGCGCGCAAGGCTGTTGTTCTGGTTTGAATAGTATGAGCCATCATCAACGTAGACAAAGTCAAAGAGACGATTGCGCAAGCCAGTCAATCCAAGCCAAATGAGAGACTTTCGGACATCGAAGGCATTGGCCAGACGCATGAACCTGGCTGACGCCCCCTGACCGCTGTCCGAAGCGCCGGGGGTTTCGACCGATTGCGCTGGTGAGGCGCCTTGAGACAAAAAATTATCCCGGATGTGCTTGGACCAGTCGTTGATCCCCATGAGAAAAATGACAGCATCGGGGGAGTACTGAAGAATATTCTCGAACGTAATGAAATGCTGCTCGGCGCGCACTCCGTTGATACCTGTATTAATGATTTCGACCTTTTTGCCCAAGGCCTTCTCGAGATCCTTCTCGAGCAGCGCCGTCCAGGTCTTCTCGTCGCTCAGCAACATCTGCGCTGTCGTGCTCGCGCCGATGGCAAATATTCGATAGACGTCGCCCTTGTTTTTGTAGTCAACCGGATGGGTCACGCGAAAGCCATGGTCATCCGTGGTGATCCGTGTGATCCCGGAGAAACCCGGGGTAACGTCTCCGACGATCCTGATCTTGTAGTCCTGGTTGGGCGGGAGGGTGATGAAGGTTTCGCTGGCGCTCTTCTGGCTAACTGGCGTAATCAGTACGTTTGCGAGTAGCAGCAGAAATACGGTCGTGGCCGTCGTCGAATATTTTGCTTTAAGGATGGCAATCAGAACGAGGCATAGCAAAAGTTCTATTGCGCCGATCGTTAGAATGCCAACACCCGATATGGCCTGGTCTGACACGAGCGGCACATAGGACAGGCCAAGCAGTAGCTGCAGTACGAAAAGCAAACCAATCAGCAGCCACTGCGGCCTTGACAACGAATAGAACAGCTTCATCCCGGGACTGGTCCTTGACGAGTGCAATCAACGCAGCCTATGGACGTTGATCTCTTCTAGAGCCGAAGTATAGGTCACTGACCTCCGCCAGCCACCTGCCGGCCATGGTGTTCAATAAGTTCGATATCTAGCCGCTCATCTGTCCGGCGCATCGGTTGCCGGCATGAGATTCGGGAGCCTGAGGGGCCGTGGACTGCGACCGGCCCCGCCCAAAAGCGGGATTGAGGTGCGTTCGACTTACGAAAGGCGCGCCCGGACTGACGGCTTCAGATCACTTTGATTGGGGGTGTTGCCGGGGGACGCCACCCGCGTTGTATTTTGGTTTGATTTTCGGAAACGCCCTCGGACGCTTTCGAAATATGCGCCGACACTCATATTCAACACGATGCCGAATACGACAGACACCAAAATAACGGCCAGGGCGTAGTAAATATTGTTGACGGGCATTTTCAGATTTTCCGCCGCATACGCGACCCAGAACATCACAAGCATATGATTGATATAGATGGGGTAACTTAGATCGCCGATCCACTGATCAAATCGATTGC
>CAIXPS010000070.1 GCA_903921365.1 uncultured bacterium
AGCCGATGGTTCAAACACGACGAGAACGACTGCACGACGCTACCCGCGAGGAAATCAAGAACGCGGCGCGTGAGCAGATGAAAACAGAAGGGACAGCCGCCGTCTCACTCCGCGCCATTGCGCGGGCGCTGGGCATGACGGCGCCCGCGCTGTATCGCTATTACGGCAGCCGGGATGAATTGATCACGGCGCTGATCTTGGACGCGTTTAACGCTCAGGCAGACGCCATGCTCGACGCCTACAATCGCGCCCCGGCGGACAATCCGCTTCAGCAAATGACAGCCGTAATGCTTGTGTACCGTTCGTGGGCGGTGGCGCATCGCGTGGATTTTCGCCTGATCTTTGGCAACCCGATCCCCGACTATCACCAGTCGCCGGAAGTGGCAACCCTGACGGGACAAGCCTCGGCGCGCTCGTTTGAGCCGCTGGCGCGCGCCATTGAGACCGCCACACGCATGGGGTTGATCGTCCCGCCGGCGGAATATGTCAACTTGCCCGCCGCAATTCTTGCCCCGCTAAAGGCGCAGATCGAGCAACACGGCTATGACATCTCGCCCACGACGTTTTACCTGGTGCTCATGGCGTGGGGACATGGCCATGGGCTCATCATGCTCGAACTGGATGGACATCTGCAACCCATTGTGGGCGATCCAGCTGCGCTCTACGCGCATCGCGTCGCGGATCTGCTGCGCCAGATGGGGGCAACCGTGAGAGGAGAACTAATATGAATAACCCGACACTCAATACTTCAGACGAACTACATGTGATCTTTGGCAGCGGCCCGCTCGGAACCGCCGTGATGCGCGAACTGGCGACCAGGAACAAACGCGTGCGCCTCGTCAATCGGCGCGGTCAGGCTGAAGCGCTGCCTGGGGTGGAAGTCATCAAAGGCGACGCGATGGATGTTGCCAGCGCGCGCGAAGCCTGCGCGGGCGCGACGGTGGTCTATAACTGCGCGAACCCAGCCTATACTGAGTGGGTCGCCCTCTTCCCGCGCATTCAGGCGGGCATCCTCGAAGGCGCGGCCGCCGCGGGCGCGAAGCTGATCTCCGCCGAGAACGTGTATATGTACGGCGCAGTTGATCGCCCGATGACCGAGGATTTGCCCTATGCCGCACACACACGCAAGGGCGCGGTGCGCGCGCAGATGGCAACGGCGCTGTTGGAGGCGCATCGCGCCGGCAAGGTGCGTGCCGCCAGTGGGCGCGCGTCCGACTTTTACGGGCCGCGCGCGCTAAGTTCAGCCGTTGGCGAACGGGTATTTTCCTTCGCTTTGCAGGGAAAGGCCGCCAGCGTGATGGGCAAGCTGGATGTGCCGCACACCTACTCGTACATCGGCGATTTCGCCAAGGGGCTGGTGATCCTCGGAGAGCGCCCCGAAGCTCTCGGTCAGGCATGGCATATCCCCAACGCCGCGGCGGTAACCACACGCCAGTTCATCACACTCGTATACAACGAGTTGCAGCAACCCCTCAAGGTCAGCGCTGCGCCGGAAATAGTCCTCAAGCTGCTCGGGGTGTTCAATCCCATGATGCGCGAATTAGTCGAGATGCAATACGAGTTCAACGCGCCGTTCATCATCGATCACAGCAAGTTCGCGCGCGCCTTCGGCGACATCAGCACCCCACACGCGCAGGCCATCAAGGCGACGGTGGCGTGGTATCGGGAGCAGGGGAGAAGAGGAGCGGAGGGGAAGAGGTGAAATTACTTGAACACCAACGCCTTCAGCGCAAAAATGGCGATCATCACCAGACATAGTGATAACCGCAAGACTGTTGACGCGAAGTATCCGACCAGAAACCCGCCGCCGGCTTTGAGCGCCTTCTGCCACTCGCGTTGAATGAAGAACTCCACGACGATCACGCCGGCGACCGAGCCCAGGATGCCGCCGATGATCGTCCCGATAAATGGCAGCGGGGCGCTGAGCAGTGCGCCGCCGGCCAGTCCTCCGATCATTGCGCCAACCACAGCCTTCCAACTCCCGCCCGACTTGCGCGTGATCACCGTCGTGACGTAGATGTCTCCGCCGACGGCGATCAACGCGATCACACCAAGCACAGCCAGCAGCGGCCAGCCGATGGCGTGGTAGCCGTCGGCGCTCGCCCACGCCACGATGCCCGCCCACACGAGCAGCGAACCGGGCAGGATCGGCACGACTGCAAACAGTAGCCCAATGAGGATGAGCACCCAGGCGGTGGGATACAACAGGTCTGTCATAGCGCGAAGGCGGCGACGGACAACGCCAGCAGCAACTGGCCGGCGTAGTAACTGGACAGGTTCCAGACGTGCCCGTGCGGCATCTGGCCGCCCATCTTGAACCGGTCGATCGCCATAATCGCGTCGGAGAGATAGAACAACAGCGCCCCGGCCACGATCAACACCGGCATCTGCGCCGCCCCCTGGTAGACGAACGCGACCGCCAGCGCGCGATGTGCCATCACTGAGATCACCGCCATGTAGGCCATTACCGGCAGCCGCATCTTGCCCAGCTTCGGGCGCAAGGTGCTGTACACTCCCGCCGCAATGACCGCCAGCACAATTGCCGCCAGCAACTCAGCCGCTTTATTGCTGCCCAGTTCACGCGAGACCTGCAGGTGGACAAAGGCCGCGATGTAGACCAGATGGGCGCACAGAAACGCGATCAGCCCGACCATGAACGCGCGCGACGAAGGAAAGATCAGCAACACATCGCCGGCCAGCGAGAACAGCAGACCCACGATGACCAAGGCCGTGTACACGGCGTCGCGCGGGCCGGGCAATGTGAACGAGAGCGCGGCGACCAGGATTACCAGCACCGACGAGAGCGGTTTCCATACCGCCACCCAGCGCCGATTGCGCCCAGCGCCTCCTGGTTTGACGCGCTCATCAACGATGATCAGCGCAGCCACGGTGAAAATCAGAAATGGAATCGGCAGCCAGTTTGTCATTACATCTACCCGGTCACTGGGCGCAATTGCCGTCAAACTGCGCCCGGAACATCCTTACGTTAACTCAACCAACAGCCACCGCATCTTGAACGTGCTTTAGCACGTTTACCTGTGTCAGCGGCGAATTCATTCGCTGCTGCGGCCGCCACTGCGACATTCGCCATGTCATTCGCCATGTCATTCGCCACGTCATTCGCTGCGGCCGCCACTGCGACATTCGCCATGTCATTCGCTGCGGCTGCCACTGCGACCGTCGCTACAGGTACGCCCTGCGTTCACACGCCCGCGCCGGGATGACGAGTTCGGCGGGCTGCAACCCGTCCGACTCGGCGGTCAGCACGATGTCGCCTGCCGTCAGGCCAGCCTGCACGATCACCTGACACAACCCGTTAAACGCCGACCGTTGCGACGCCTTGTCCGGCTCGTGGCTGCTCGGATCGCCGTTGCCCACGCCCAGGATGCGGGCATTCAGGCTGATGTTATAACGCACCAGGTTGTTCGCCGTCGGCATCGTCAACCCATCCGCATCCGTGATCGCGACGGCTACCACGATGGCGTCTTCGCCATTCGCGTTCACCGCATCTACGTCGGGCAATAACCTCACGCGCGCCGGGGCGCCTGTGGTTGCCCGCGCCGCGGCCGCGACTTCGATCCCGCCCGTATACCCCTTGGCCAAGAGCACGCCGGGCGCGTATGCCACTTTCCACTCCAGGTGCCCGTTGCGCGCCATCGCCTGGCGGCCCAGGCTCGCGCCGTTCAGGAACAACTCGACCTCATCGCAGTTGCTGTGCACCCACACGTCCACCATCTGACCCTCGCACCCCGGCCAGTTCCAGTGCGGCAGGATGTGCAGCACCGGCTGATCCAACCACCAAGCCTGGTAGTAGTAGAAGTTATCCTTGGGGAAGCCGCATACGTCGAGGATGCCGAAGTGCGAGTTGATGCACGGCCAGCGATACGGCGTCGGCTCGCCGCGATAGTCGAACCCGGTCCACACAAACGTCCCGGCCATGAACGGGCGGTCGGCCACGGCCTTCCACGAATCAAGCGCCAGATGCGCCCACTCGGGGTGGTTGGCGTCGTATGCGCTCACGTACCCTTTCGCCGCGTCATTGGCATAGATGCCGCGCGTGCACACGGTGCTGCCATTCTCCGCCGCGACAACGGGCTTGTCGGGCATCTGCGCGTGGAACTCGTCGTAATTCCAAATCGCGTAATTGCAGCCTTGCACATCGAGGATGCCGGTCACCGTGCCGGCCCACTGGCCGTTCATCGCCAGGGTGACCGGGCGGGTCGGGTCAAGCCGGCGGATCAGTTGCTTCATCCTCGCGACGATGCGTCCGGCGGCATCCGTGTTCTGGATCGGCTCTTCGTTGCCCACGCACCACAGGATGACGCTGGGGTGGTTGCGGTCACGCAACACGATGCTCTCCATCTGCGCCAGCCCGTCGGGCGTGCTATCCATGCGACGGGTCTCGTCCATCACCAGCATGCCCAGCCGGTCGCACGCGTCCAGCAGTTCCGGCGTGGGCGGGTTGTGCGAGCAGCGATAGGCGTTGCTGCCCATCTCCTTGAGCTTGCGGATGCGAAACTCCTGCACATGGTCGGGCAACGCGACGCCGACGCCGGCGTGATCCTGGTGGTTGCACGTCCCTTTGAGCTTGAGCGGCTGCCCGTTCAGGTAAAAGCCGGTCGCGCCGTCGAAGCGGATATCCCGCGCGCCGAACGTCGTCTGAACCGCGTCGACGATCACTCCGTTCTGGCGGATCGTCGTCTCGACGCGATACAGATGCGGCGCGTCGGGCGACCACAGCAGCGGCTGCTCGAAAGTGAGATCGTGGATCACCTCGCTGCTCGCCACCGCCGGGATCATCTCGCTGCCCTCAAGCAGGATGACCAGTGTGCCGGACGGGTCATAAATAGCGCTCTCGACGGTGCAACTGACCTCGTCGTCAGTATAATTTGCGACGGTCGTATGCACCTTTACCGTGCACCAGTTCAAGTCATCACCCAGGTTGGTTTCGGCGAAGACGCCCCACGGCGCCACATGCACCGGCGCCGTCTTCACCAGCCATACGTGCCGGTAAATGCCCGCGCCCTCATACCACCAGCCCTCAAACTCGCGCGCGTCCACATATACCGCAAGGGTATTCTGCGCGCCATAATTCAGCACAGCGCTGACCTCATAACGAAACCCGGTGTACCCGGACGCATGTGTGCCCAACCGATGGCCGTTCAGCCACACAGTGGCATTGCGGAACACGCCGTCGAACTCCAACGCGATCGTCCTGCCCGCGTCCGCGGCGGGGATTTGAAACGTCTTGCGATACCAGCCCACGCCTGCCGGCAGAAAGCCGTGATCCATATTGTTGGCGGGGTCGAACGCGCCTTCCACGGCCCAGTCGTGCGGCAGATCGACGGCGCGCCAGTTCCGGTCGTCGAAATAGGGTGTCGCCGCGCCCTTGGCGAAGCCGGTCTTGGCCTCCAGATACGTCGTCATGTGCGGGTCATCATCAATCGGAGATTCGGCGAGCGATAAATCGCCGAGGTGAAAACGCCAGCCGAAGTCCATCAGCAGCCGTTCGCGCGCCGGCGCAGCCGGCATCGTTGTTGTGTCCATGTATTACCTCTGGGGGGATTTTAATGCAGGGATGCCAATGCTCAGATCGCCTCATAGCGAACAATAACAAAAGCATAGCCCAATTTGAGGGCTTGACAATTTCCGTCCAGACCTTACTGTAATTTGTAGTAGAAAAGAGCATCACCCGCACACGGCATTGGACTAACACGATGTTACTGCCGCGACCGGTAACAACATGCTCTCAAAAACACAGTACACACAGGGGGTCTTGTGAGCAGATTTACAGCATTGTTCATTAACGCCATTGTCATTGTGGGTCTATTGACACAGACGCTGACCAGCAGCGTGGCCGTGATTACGCATGCTTCCGAACTCGCCCAGGTCGTGGCGCCGATTTCTGCGTTAAACAGCCCACTTGCGCCCCCCGCACCAGGCATCGTCCCTGAGGTCGGGCTGCAGAAACCGCGTGTCCGGTTGCAGGTGGACTTCGAGTCCAAAAACGCGCGGGATGCCCAGAAGGTCAATGGCGTTGTTCGCGCGGTGCGCATCGACAAGAACGGTATTGCATCCACTCCGTTTACCGTAGCGCTGGACTTGCCCCTCGGTCTGGACTATCTGCCCGGTTCCAGCACCGGCCCATATGACGAAACACAACGCCGGTTGACATGGCCTGATGTGACGCTCGACCCTGGCGCACAGATCATGTTGCCCTTTCAGGCGATTGTGAACGTTCAGGCGCCTGGCGCGCCCACGCGCCTGAGTATGCGCCCCAGCGCACAGGGCGACGATGCTGCAACACGTTTCCTGTCGAGACCCACCCAGTTGCAAGTGCTGCGGGCAATGCCTGGTCAGCGCATCACCGTGATGGACGGCGGAGCAGTCAGAACCAGCAACGGGCGCGTGCAACTGGCCTTTGACCCCTATACCATCAAAACCGACTCGGTTGTCATTACGGCGGATGAATATGCCGCCATGCCTCCCTCCGCACTCATGCCCGATGTGCCCTCGTTGGAGTGGAAGACGCTGGCGAAAACCGCCTACCAGGACAGCTTCGGGTCAGATCCCGAGCAGAGCCTGGACAACGACATCCAGCGTTTGAGTCTGGTCGATCCGTTGCTGAAGGTGGATTTCTACCCCAGCATGGTCTTTAGTCGCCCGGTCACCGCCACTTTTGATCTGAGCGGACAAGTCGCCGCTGAACTGGCTGCCAGTGGTCTTGCCCCTATCCTGCAATCCGTCATCGAAGAACCCTTTACCAGCACCTATGTAGTGTCGTCAACGCTGAGCTTCATCATCACCAACACGCGCATGACCTTTGAAGAGACGCCGTCGTGGTATGACCCGCTGACCGGGCGTCTGACGGCGTTCATCTGGCACTTCTCAAGTTATATTGTCACGCCCGACGCCGGCCTGCCCAAGCCCTGGAAACTGACCGCCGGGCTTGGCGATGTCAACATCTTCCGTGGCGCGTACAGCTATCAATACCCGATTGAGGCGCCGGCCATGCAGGACGGTCTCGCGCCAAAACTCACCCTCAGTTACAGCTCTGCCAAAGCCGACTATGACGGTCGTGTTGAAACGCTCGGACATGGCTGGAGCCTTGACCTGCCCAAGGTGACGCGCAAGATTCAACAGACGGCGGATGTGGTAACAGCCCCCTATCCCACCGCATGGTATTCAGATACCGGCAATTGCCAATATCCCACCAACTATGGCATGTGCCCGTACTCCTTCGGCTCAAACTATACGATCAGCGGGTACCATCTCGCGTCCGAAGACAAGTTCACGCTCGACTTCGGCGGCCAGGATATGTATCTGGTGCGCAAATCAGCGAGCGTCAGCGAATATGTGACTCTGAACTACAGCCCGCTGCGCATCTACCGTTGCAGCGATTCGATCAGTTGCGGCGGTGACGTGGTCAGTCACACCAACTACAGCAGCGAATACTGGCAGGTCTGGACGCCGGACGGCGCGCGCTATACCTTCGGCACAGACAAACAGAGCGAAGCCCGCCTGAATCAGACCACGCCGACCAATCTGACGACGACGCAGGCGTGGTATCTGAAGTCCGTTTTTGCGCCGTACCGCGACGACCCCGCGCCAGCAGTGAACCGCGCCTCGGTCGAGTATGTCTACCAGCAGAACTCAAACAATGGCGGCGTGTTTCAGACCGTCCTGACGCAGGTGAATTACGGCAACCGCATGCGCAGCGATGGGACGACCGTTACGCCACAATACTCCGTTACGCTGGCTTACGTGACGCGCACAGGGTCGTCTACCAGCCAGCCGCTGACCATTACCGCGCGCGCCGAAGGGAACACGACGCGCCAGTATCTTCTGGCGTATACGACGGCTGAAACCGACACGGTTGCACAACTCCTCAGCGCTATTCGCGTCGTCGCGCCGAACGGAGCGAGATTGCCACCGCTGACCTTTACCTATCAGGTCACGCAAAGCCGTTACTTCATCACGCAAACGCTGAACGGCTATAACGGCAGCATGAACCTGAATTACGAGTTCGCGCGCGGCGGCTATCGCATGCTGACCAGCCAGCACGCGGACAAAACAACCAATTGGAAAGACTATACCTACTACGTCTATTACGATGAATCCATCCAGGATGCGGATCACCCCACAGGCTATTCGCCCTGTTATGACTGGTACGTCTTCGCCGATCTGGGGTTGTGCCGTGTTTCGGGCTACGACTATTCGACCAACGGCTCCTACCAACTGATCGGGTATCCCATCGTCGAAGTGCAGGCGCGCAACCCGGACAACCCGGCGGAGTGGCTGGGAACCACCAAACACTTTTTCAAGTTTGAGACCTGGAAACTGGGTCAGGAGTTCCGCACGCGCCAGGAAGGCCGCATCAGCGCCATTCGATATGCGCCCGCCGAACTGCCGATTGCGGAAAGCTGGGTCACGGTGACGCTGCAACTGACGACCGGGTTGCTGGCGCCAGTCGCCTTCGGCGCGCCCAGCGAGAGGGTGGAGTACCCCGACCTGGGCAATCCCGCCGTCTACAAACGAACCACCTATACCTATTCACCCACACTACAGGGCGGCGTCCAGTACGGGCAGCAAACCGATGTGTGGGAGTACAACAACAGCGCGCTCGCGCGCCATGCGCAGACCACCTACAGCATGACTCTCGCCAACTGGACGCTGGGCAAGACGGCGTCCAAGCTGTTCGACAGCGCGGGCAACTGGGTTTCGGAGCAGCGCCTGTACTACAACCCGCAAGGCAAAGTGACGTTTGCGCAGGACCTGGGCAACGCCGACGGCAGCCTGACTACGGATACTGCCATCGGCTACGACACCCTTGGGAACGTGAGCAGCCAGGCCGTCTTCACCGCCGCTGGCACGACCAGTAACCCATCCGCTGCCGGGCGCAGCGGGAGCGCCACGACCTACGCTTACGACTGGAAGTTCGGCTATTTCGTTTACACCACGACCAACGCGAGCAATCAGTCGGTCGTTGATTACTACTATGGCGTCAATGAAACCACGCCGCTGGCCGGACAACCCTTCGGCGCGGTGCAGGCGGTCGTGGATGCCAACGGCAACCAGACGAGTTTTTACTACGACGCATTCGGGCGCTTGCGCAAGAGTGCGCAGCCGGGCGCCACACAGAGCAGTCCCAGTGAGGAGTACCAGTACTACGACGGTGTGCAGACGGATGACGGCACACTCACCCAGACCGTGGCTGTCACATCGGGCGCGGCCAACCCTTTGTTGGTCGTGCATCTGGCCTTCGGCGGTTCCAGCGGACACTTCACGAATACCAACGTGGCCGCGTGGGAGCGCACGTTCTACGATGGGCTTGGGCGCGTGATCGAAGTGCAGACGAACGGCCTTTATAGCGGAACCAGCCGCGACAAGGTCGTGTATACGCGCTACGACGGACAGGGGCGCGCCATCGCGCAAAGTGTGCCGTACTTTATCAGCCCGTATGTCTTTACGACGACGACGATCAGCGGTGTGACGATGGCGCAAAACCCGTACCAGCCGCCGGATATCAGCCAACCGCAGTCGGCCACACAATATGACGTGCTGGGGCGCGTGGTGGGGACAACCGGCGCGGATGGCGAAACAGCCACCACGTCGTACGCGATGGACGCCAACGGGGTGCCAACGACGCTGACGATTGATCCGCTGTATCACCGGCGCGTGAGCGTGAGCGACATGCTGGGGCGCATGACGGCGGTGCGCGAGTATACGTCCACACCGTGGATTCGCGAGGCCGAGACCTCGCATGATATCGCCGCCCAATATTCTGGCTACACGTCTACTATTGCCGTGTATACCTTACCCTATACAACCACCAGCCGCGACATCAATTTTGCCTATGGCCCGTATTACACCATCACGACGGCGGCACCGGGTCAGGTGATGCAATTCCGCCTGGCGGCGGCCTCGGCCATCACCGCCAGCGACGCCTTCGTGGGCAACATTCGCGTGACAGCCTATTCGCCTACGAATACAGCGACGATCATTGCGCTGCGCTGGCTGCGCCGCAGTGAGTTCAGGGGCGGGCTCGACAAGTTCAGCGAGTTTGCGTTGCCTTTTGACACCACCGGGTTGTTGAATTACAGGCTTGAGTTCATCTTCTGGTGGGCCGGGAACACGCAGATGGGCGTCGACCGCACCACCGTGTACTGGAGCGATGTCCCCTCGCAAACGACGCAATATACGTACAACACCCGCGACACACTGACCCAGGTTAAGGACGCCCTGGGCAACACAACCGTCATCACCTACGACACCCAGGGTCGCAAGACGGCCATGGCCGACCCCGACATGGGCGTATGGTCGTATGGGTATGACCTGCTGGGCAACCTGATCACCCAGACCGATGCGCTGAATCAGACGTTGTGGTTTAGCTACGACGGGCTGAACCGGCTGACCGAGAAGCGCCTGGGGAATGCATCCGGGGCGCTGCTGGCGAACTACACCTATGACCAGGGCGCGAACGGCATCGGGCGGCGCACGTCGGTGTGGAATCCAAACGCCACATCGACTTGGAGTTACGACGCGCGCGGGCGGGTGGTCAGCGAGAGCCAGAGTATCGATGGTGTGGCAGGCAGCTTCACGACACTGCTGGGCTACGACGCCGCAAACCGCGCGGTGACGGTAACACATCCGAGCGGCGAGGTCGTCACCACTACCTTCAACGCGGCGGGACAACCAACCGCGTTAGGGGGTTTGAATGCTTACGTAACCAACGCCAGCTACAACACCCTGGGGCAGCCCACGCAGGTCAGGTTAGGCAACGGGCTTGATTCTCGTTACCGTTACTTCGGGCTGGACTACCAGGTGGGCGGTAATCCGAACCAGTTCTATGGACGACTGCGGCAATCCTGTGTGGTGGCACAAGCCATCACTGGCTGTGTAGATGCAGGCACGCCAGGCGCCTTGCTCGATCTGGCGTACTGGTATGATAGCAGCGGTAACATTACTGCAATGGGAGACCGGACGCGCAGTGAAACGCTGGCCTACACCTATGACCCACTGGCACGTCTGCTGGGTGTAAGTGGAGGGTACACAGAAACGTATGCCTATACTCCAATCGGTAACTTCGTCAGCAAGGCGGGTGTGACGCAGTATTACAGTTCTACCAAACCGCATGCGGCCACGGGGCTGTCGAATGGAGCGCTGTTTCAATACGACGCGAATGGCAACATGACCTTGCGGGTGGAAGTGAGTGGCAGTCAGCGCATCACTTACACGCAATCCTGGGACGTAGATAACCGACTGATTGATGTGCTGAGTGGGACACAGCACACGCAGTTCTTCTACGACGCCGGCGGCATGTTAGTCAGAAAGGTCGACGCGCGTGGGACAACGGCATATATCGGCGGTGACGATGAGATCATGTGGCTCGTGCAGACACAGACTGTGACAACGACGATTCCAGTCACACTCACATACAAGCTATACCTGCCAGTGGCAGCGATGAACACACTTGATGCGGTGAACGGCGTCAGCACCACCTATTACAGCTTCAACGGTGCACGAGTAGCACTGCGGAATGGTGGTAATGTGTATTGGTTGCACGGCGACCATTTGGGCAGCGCCAGTTTGACAACAGGCATCACCGGGGCGGTTGTGAGCGAGATGCGCTACAGGCCGTTTGGCGATGTGCGCTGGCAGAACGGCGTATCCG
>CAIXPS010000071.1 GCA_903921365.1 uncultured bacterium
ATTGTCTGAAGCGCCAGAATCGCCGCGCGAACGCAGCCCCCTATTGGCGCAAACTGGCTGAATCTGGCGACGGTGAAGCATGGATCGAGCTTGCCAAGCATTTCGAATGGCATGAGGTCGATCTGAACCAGGCGCTGACGTGCGCGCAGGCCGCTCTGGCGTTGACGCGCGACCATGCCGCGCACGACGAGATTGCGCATCGAATTGCGAGGCTGGAGCGCAAGTCGAAAGAAGTTCATTCCAAGCGGCTCTGACGTACACACTGAACAGTTAATTTAGTTCGTTGATCATGTTCCCGGCAAACCAGACGCCGTTTGTGGTCAACTCCAAACCGCCGTCCGGGGCAGGTTGAACCAGGGCGCTATCAAACCATCTTTCTACCAATGAGACATGGTCAGGGCTAATCCTTGCTTGGAAAGCCGGCAGCAAGTCCGCTGGGATGTGACTTGATAAAACCGCAGTCATTAGAGGCTTGATACGGTTTTCTTGTGGCGTGCGCCGCAATCCACCTTCCAGGCCGGGTTGGCCTTCGTGGGCGGCGCGCATGTAATCAGGATAGCGCGGGTGGCGATAGTGGTACTCTCCAAAAACACCATCTGCGATCGTGCCAATAGCCAATAGGTCGTCCCCGCGCATGGGAAAGGTGAAATAGACATTGGCATCCCGTTGATCCGCCCAGTGATTGAAGAGATTTTTGCCGAATCCGTGCATCTTCAAGAGCCAGGCGCCAGCTTGAAACATGAAATAGTTGGGGATATGGCTGCGATCAACCAGGCTGTGCTGCTCGGCCCAGCGCTGATTCTGGGGGTAAATCAGCAACTCATACAGGGAAAAACCATTCACGCCCGCCGATATCAAGTGTTCGATCCCGTCCAGAAACCCGTTCAGCGTCTGCCCGGGCAATCCGCAAATCAGGTCGACGCTGACAATCCAGCCCATGGCTAGAGTCTGCTCGATTTTATCCAGCACCACGCGGGGTGAAGAACGCCGTCCGATCAAGCGCCGCACATGATCCTCCAGGCTTTGCACACCCACGTGCAACCGGCGAAATCCGAGGTCGTGCATCGCGGTGATCATGGAGGGGGTCAGCGAGGACGCTGTGGTTTCCAGCGCCCATTCAGTGGCAGGTGTAATGGCGAAACATTCGCGACAGCACTGCGCCAGGCGAGCCAACCCTGTTTCTCCCAGAAATGTGGGGGTGCCTCCTCCCAGATGAACCGTAGACACGGGACGGCTGCGAAGATTGCCCACTTTGGACCACAAACGTAATTCGTAACAGAGGCGCTCCACGTAACTTTCAATGTGGCTCTCGCGCTGGCCTCCCAGTTGAAAGGAGTAGGAATCGCAGAACCCGCACTTGCTGGAACAGAAGGGGACGTGCAGGTAGATGCACAAGGGTTTTGTGGGTTCTGCATGGGTCAGGTCGGATTGCAGGAGTTCCCATGCGCGCGGCCCGGAGTCCTCGAATGCGCGCAACGCCCACACCGGCAGCGGCAAACGCCAACGGTTTACATCGTATGGAGGTTTGAGCGCTAACCATTCCTTGCGGATGGTTTCAATATCCAGGTAAGGTGGAGCATCCTTGAAAAACGGGTCAAATTGGGTTGTAAGCATGGTTTAGTTGGGATGCCAGTAATGCGAGGACTCCGTATTACCATGGCTACTGCTGAATAGGGTGGCAGAACCGGCGACGCAATTGCAGGTGCATACCGCGCCGGCAGGGATGGGCGACCCACATAGCACGTTGTGCTCCACAGAATGACCAGCGGTATCTGTTTGACGGTAGGTGACAACCTTGACGTCGTTTGTATTGGACGCCAAGTCAAAAGCACAACCAAGTAGTTCGCCATCGGGCAGCGACCATAGCTTGATGGTTTGGTCTCCACTTCCCGAGGCCAGCAGCTTGCCATCCGGGCTGATGGCTAAAATGACTGGTTTCGTGTGCCCTGTAAGTGTCTTGAGCAACGTCCCATCCGGCAAAGACCATAGCTTGATAGTAGCGTCTCCGCTCCCCGAAGCCAACAACTTGCCATTCGGGCTGATGACCAAGGAACCAATGTAATCCGTATGCCCAGCCAGTGTCTTGAGCAAAGCCCCATCGGGCAGAGACCACAGTGAGATGGTTTTGTCACCCCCTGAAGCCAGCAATTTGCCGTCCGGACTGATGGCCAGTGAAAACACCCAGTCCATTGGCGTTCCCAGCGTCTTGATCAGAATTCCGTCGGGCAACGACCACAACTTGGCGGTTTTATCAACACTGCCCGATGCCAGCAACTTGCCATCCAGGCTGATCGCTAAAGAGTTTATCGCATCCGTATGACCTGCCAGCGTTTTGAGCAATGCGCCATCGGGCAACGACCACAGCTTGATGGTTTTGTCAGCACTTCCTGAAGCCAGCAATTTGCCATCCGGGCTGATCGTTAACTCGTCAATGTCATCGGTGTGGCTTGCCAAAGCCTTGAGCACAGCACCATCAGGCAGCGACCACAGTTTGATGGTTTTGTCTTTCTCTCCCAAAGCCATGAACTTGCCATCCGGGCTGATCGCTAACGCATTTATGGAAGCCACGCGCCCTGACAAAGTCGTGACCAACGCGCCATCAGGCAACGACCACAGCTTGATGGTAGATTCCCAATAACCTCCTGAAGCCATGAGCCTGCCATCCGGGCCGATGGCTAAAGCCGATATCCCGTCTTTTTGCGCCAGCATGGCTTCACAGGCCGCCGCAATCTCTTGCGGCCCCGGCGTCAATTGCGGCGTTGCAACCTCGTGTGGGTCTGAGCATCCGGCCACCGCACCGGCAGCGGCCAGCACTCCTACAGTCCCGATGAATCTGCGCCGCGTAAAGTGATAGCCGCGCGTGTTCTTTTGCACCGCGTAGACCATCGGGGTGTCATTCACGCTGCTTTCTTCGCTCTGACCATCGCTTTCTGATGGATTTACTTTAGACTCCTGCATGATTCTCCCGTCTTCAGATGTTCAGTGCACCCGAAGTCACGATTCCATTTCCATCATTGTGGAGACTATTGGCTGCCTCCTGAATGAGCGCTTGCGCCAGCAGCTTTTGCATCCGGCAGCGGAAACCAGCCGCAACGGAATAACCGCCTTGCTCGATTGGGCACTGATCCGGACAGCCGCGCGCGCAGTGATACTGGTTGAAGCACGCTGCGCATTCTGGCTCAGCCGCGCTCAACTCGTGGCGCAGAAGCGCAATTCGATCATGATCAAGAACTAACGTGTGCGTGGCGTCATTGACCTGCCCAATCGCGCCGCACTGTCCTGCATCCACATTCTTAAAGCAGGCGATGGCCGCGCCGCCCGGAATCAGGTTGACCACATTGCGGAAGACATTGCAGTAGGGTCCGTGCATTTCTCCGGGGCGGCTGCCGGATGTCTGCCAGGTTACCCCGAAGCGCCGCGCCGTCTCTCTTGCGCGCAGGAATTCGTTCACAAAGTCTTCGGCTTGTTCTGGTCGAAAGCAATCCTCTTTCCCGGCGCGACCACCCTGGTAAACCGGCTCAACCTCGATCTCCTGCGGATGCAATTGCCTGCAGAGATATGCGGCGATCTCAGCCTGGCGAGCCAGCCCATCCGGGGTGAGGGTCACTCGGACGTGCAGAGGTTTCCCCGCCTGGTTTACGATACGTGCTGTCCGCTCCACATAGCGATTAGTGTTTTCACCCCGCTGCCGCGATTGGATCTCGGCCGGCCCGTCGCATGATAGCCCGATCAGATCAAAGCGCGCCGCCATCCAGGCGGCTTTCTGCGTGGACATGATCCCATTGGTGGCGATATAGCGAAAGATTGCCAATCGACATCGTGCAGCCATTCGCTCGACAATAGTGAGTGCGTCATCGGCCAATTCCTGATCCAGCGTTGGCTCCCCGCCCCCATGAAAAACGACGGTGAATGGTCTGCCTTGAGCGGCGCACGCTTCTGCGACAGCCTCGGCGGCGAGTTCGATCGTTTTCAGGTTCAAGCGAGGCGTGTCCACGCGCAGCGGTTGTGAACCTGCAAAACAGTAGGTGCAGTGTAAATTACAGGCAGTGTGCAGGTAGAGCGTCAAACACAGCGGAGTAAATGGGCGCATCTGGGCAGCCGCCCAGCGCTCGCGAACCGACACCGCCTCGTGATAGAGTCTTGCAGCATGAATATATACTGGCTCGTTTATTTCAGAGTGGTCTGAACTGGTGAATCGTTCTGAGCCAACCGTATCAGACGCAAGCGCCGCCAGATGGCTCTGAAACGCATCCACATGGCGCACATCCGCGATTGCCGCGTAGCCGGGTGTATAAAACAGGACGTCTTCAACGCGATCCTGCCGGAAGATCGGCGCATCACGCAAGGCCACCGCCCGGAAGACAGGTTCAGTATTCATTCTTAGGAAGGCAGATACCGTTCAGGATCAGCCATAAGAACAGACCGCGCGTATAGGCAAAACTGCGCTCCGGGTCCCACCCTGTTTTGTCGGCCAACTGAGCAGCGGCTTCGTCCAGTCGGGTCAGCCCATTAAACAAGTTAAAGACCTGTAGCGCCGGCGACTGTAATGGAAACAGCTGCGTTGTTTCGGCGGCTTTGGACAGTTGCCCACACACATGACCCTCTACTACGGTGATCTTGCAACCCGGTGCGACCACGGGGATTATGCCTGCCAGCTTCTCATCGGGCTGCGCGCCCAAGTCAGATAGCTGGTAAACCGGTGTGCCGCCGACTGCCCGGGTGGTAACTCTGATCTCGCTGATCATAGCCGACCATAGCCGGCGCCGGCTGATATTCATGGGCAGCGGTTGGCGCGGCACTTTATCAAACTCATACTGGCCGGATTCTTCCTGCATGTTATTCCTTCCTGCGCACTAAAGTCCACGCTGATACATGTGGGTGACACATCGCAGCACTCAGCACGTCCGGATCCGTCACTTTTCGGTAACCATAGTCTATAACCAGATGCCGGATTGCGTTGTTACACGCCATCAATCGTGTCGGAATTTTGCGGGTGGGAGTACTATAGGTTTAATATCATCATGTGTGCTGAGACAGCGCACACGACACATTGGAGTATTAAAATGGACAAGCAACCGTCTCGTCATCTGTTCCGAACCCCTGTGATCCTCTTGCCTGGACTTCTGACCCTGCTGTTCATCGCACTTCTCGCGATGGCGCAGCATGTTGCAGCGGCAACGGACGTGCCGGAAGCCCCAACTTCCCCACCGATCACCAAGTACTATCGTATTGCGGCTGCGAGCAGCCTATTTATCAGCACGGCTAACGACAGCGCCTCTGGTTCCGGACCGGAATGCACCCTGCGCGACGCGCTGGACATTGTCAATGCCGGGACAACGGCTGGCTCCGTAAATGGCTGTGTGATTACAACTGTCGGCACTCCCACAAGCGCCATGTATGTGATTAACCTGCCCACTGGTGGCTATACTTACACGCTAAACGGTTCGGAGATGCAGATCAATGCCAACACTGTTTACATTGTCGGCGTTGATGAGAACAAGACGGCGATCCAGGCCAATACAGCGCCAGGTACAGCCACTAACCGTGTGTTAAACGTCGGTAGCAGCGCAATCGTAGAGATAGATCATGTCGCCATCCGGAACGGCAACACCCCGTCAGAGAGTGGTGGAGGGATTTTCAACTCTGGATATCTATCACTCGCCAACTGTTTTCTCACTAATAACCATGCACAAGATGGCGGAGGAATTAGTAACAATGGCGGTATTCTAGCCGTTGAGAACACGTCTTTCTCTAATAATCGAGCGCTAAATGGCCCTGGCGGCGGTATTAACAATAATGCAGATGGTCTAGGTGTTCAGTCTTCTCTTACAGTCACCGGCGGCACGTTTACTTCAAATCAGGCGCTAGGTGGTGGTAGTGGGGGCGGTATCCAGAGTACCGGAGGAAATGGTGGTGTCGTCATCGCCAATGTTGATAGTGTGGTTTTTGGCGGTGCTGGTATCGGCAATGCCACAACAGGGAGTGGGGGAGGAATTGGTAGCTATGGCTATAGTGGAGGCAAGGCAATTCTTACTGTTAACCACTCTGCATTCATTAGCAATACATCACAAAGCGGTGGAGGAGTGTGGACGGGTATTTGGATTGGTTTTGGCGGTACTGCTGTTCTCACCGTCTCGGACACTACTTTCACCGGTAATTCTGCTACAGCATGGGGCGGAGGCGGTATGTCAAATGATGGTTCGACCAGCATTGTCGAGAATAGCACTTTTACAGGCAATAAAGCATTCCAGGGTGATGGCGGTGGGTTTAGAAACGGCGCGGGCACACTCACCATTCGTTCCAGTGCGTTTTACTCCAATACAACGTTAGCAATTTGTACCCCCGGTAATTGTAGTGGCGGTCAAGGCGGCGGCGGCGCAAACTATGCAACCTTGACAATCACTAACACACGCTTCGCTTTTAATTCAGCCACAGCAACCAACGATGGCAACGGAACATGGGGCGGTGGTCATGGGGGCGCAATCGAAAATGGTGGGATCCTCACGATTGACAAAAGCCAGTTCAACAACAATACCGCTGTGGAGGTGCCAGAAGGCGGCGGCAATGGCGGCGCGATTGATACTGTGAATTGGCAACCAGATGGACTTTCCATACTCTTGGTGCGAGATACAGTGTTTACAGGTAATCGCGCCTTAGGCATGATCGGAGGTGCGATTAATAATATCTCTGGTAATGGTGGTGTTTCTACCCAATCGTAATATTTTTATAACGAAGGGCGCAACTGAACATTTTCTACGGGGGTCAACCGGCAATTTCCTTCTGGATGCTCTTCAACATGACCCGGATCAGGCCGAGCTGGGCATCGGCAGTGGTAAAGACACAGAGGTAGAGATCGCCGCAGGGCGCGATGATAAATTTGTTCTCACCG
>CAIXPS010000072.1 GCA_903921365.1 uncultured bacterium
CCCTCCTTTTGTAGCTACAATGTAGCACAATAAAGAGCAAAGCGCGATTGTGTTTTGGAACACCAATAATTTTCATAGTAAATTCAATTAGATAAAAATGAACCCCATACAGGATGTTGGGTTGTTCATTTCAGTCGTGTATTGTTTCAGAACTTAAAACCTATAACAATCTGTAACTGGGGTACAAGTGGTCACAAACTCCACGGATGAGCTCGATGCAACTCCGAGTTCAGTTCCTTGTTCGCTAAAGAGGCACCGCAAACACAGGGGCAACAGTTTTGCTTGATATCGACAACCTAAGAAACCCTCAGATACGGCTGCATGGGCTTGTCAAGGCTGATAACCGTTATACATTCTATCACGATGAGACAAACAACATACGGAAATTGTATGTCGGCACACAAGGACTGAACGTTGATACGCTGAAGGTTTTCGTTTTGGGCGGCATCGTGCATGAAGGTGTGCCGCACCTCATCGACATTCAGTCATTACGTAAAGCATTACGCATTCAGAAAACGGCGGAGGAAATTAAGCTCAAGCATGTTGCCAAAGGCGAGTTTTTAGAGCTGCTTCGATCCCCACAGTTGACTACATTCTTGCGCTGGATCATCGACAACAGGTTAATGATCCATTATCATGACATTGATCCGCTGTATTGGTCTATTGTCGATATCATAGATTCCATCCTGTCCGGTCTCGGCAATTCGAGATGGATTCCGCTCCATATGCAGTTAAAAGCCGACCTGACTGCTATTCTAAGGACACATCTGCCATCCACAGTTAGCATCTTTTATCGCTACGGCTACCCCGGCATTACTCCTGAAAACCGCAAACCGTTGCTGAATGACATTATTGCCCTAATCGAGAACGACAGAACCACCCTGCCTATCTTCAATGCCTGCGTACTGAAGGGTGTGCTTGCGGCTGGTCGGGGACTTGACTGCCTCGATTTCATTGAAGGCAACGCCCCCAACAAGCTGATCGATGACTTCAGTATCTATTATCTGAACCGCCTAGCTGTATTTAAATATTCTACTCACATCCTAGACATGGAAGAGTCGATTCGAGGCCATTTCTTGAAAACTCCTCTCACCAAAGACGGCAAGCCAGTAACGCACTATCGCTTTGCGGACTCCAAAACCGAGGCAGGAATCCAGCTTTCAGATATTGTCGTGGGGGTGATGGGCAAGATGCACAGCTATTTCACGGAGACGTCATCAGACGATATTGCATCGGCTCGAACGAGCCTAACTGGCACCAGCTTGCAAAATGCAGAACTACTGCGCGATCTTATCGACGCCTCGGATGCCGCCAATATTGCTTTCCTGCATCACGTCGCCAGTGCGCAGGATATCAACAAGCTCAACATATTCCTCCGCTTTCTCGATAACGCCTAAGCCGTGTAAAGACGTCGCGACGCCTTCATGGGAAGCAGACATTTTAGCCAATTCCGTTAAAGTTTTATGCTTATTTCCCAGTGCCCAGCTTTATCCTGTCTGGCAAGGCAGGGCAGGGGAGGGGACAACCAAAAATTCCCATACAATTAAAAGGCTGAAAAGCAGATAACAAGAAAGCACGAATTATTGCTTTTAAAGGAAGAGAAAAAGCACCCAAACCGTTTTGGTAAACTTGGGGACGCTTTTTCACGCCGGAAGAGTACGCGGAAATCACCAGCAAAGCGGAGACGGTAGGATTAAGCATAAGCGGATTTTTACGTGTTTTTGGTCTTTGCATGGCTACACCAAGAGTAAAACAGCGTGTGCCCGTTGATTGTCAAATTCTTGAACGTACCATAGCTGAAATGCGGCGTATCGGGAACAACATCAACCAAATCGCCCATGTCTCAAACATGCACCAGC
>CAIXPS010000073.1 GCA_903921365.1 uncultured bacterium
GCGGTTGACCTTGTTGAACCACAGCGTCTTGCCGTTCACCCACACGCCGATGTCCTTGTTCGACATCATGCCCAGCAACCCCTTGCGATCCTCGGGCACATCCACCCAGATGAAGGCATAGGCCATCGTGTTGAACCCCGGCGTGATGTAATCGTGCAGGTTTACCAGATGGGCATTCGGGTCGGTGCGAATTAATTGGAAGAGCGGGTCGCCGGGCTTCGGAATGTAGTTTGTCTGTCCTCCCGGCAGCTTGTCGTCGTCGATGAGGGCGAACGGATAACCGTTCGACAGCCACCAAGTGCGAATGTAGCCGTCCGCCGACGGCAGATAGATATCCGAGCGCGTAGTCGCGATGCTGCCGCCTTTAGTGCGCGCGCTGAAGAGAATTTCAACCGATGCGCCGTCGTTCTTCGCCTTTGGCATCTCGAACGACGTGTTCAAGCCGATCGAATCAGTGAGTGCGCGCGATTCGCTGCCATCGTGGAGCGTCACACGCCACCAGGTCTGAGCGTCTGGCAATTGGCTGTTCAGTGTGTCGCGCGCGACGCCGGTGAGCTTGACCGTTTGCCCAGGCAGATAAATGTCGCCGTTGCCGGGTGAGGCGATAGTGACGCGCGGGGCGGCATCGCCTACTGTGATCAGTTGTTGCGCAGTGCGCTGCCCGTTCTGCGTGTCAATGGCTGTGAGCCTTGCGATATATTGTCCATTGGCTGTGTATTGGTGCGTCACGTCAATGCCGGCCGCTTTCCTGCCGTCGCCTAAGTCCCACTCATATCGCCATAAATTCTTGTCAGGGTCTGTCGTCCCGTTCCCACTGAGCATCACCGTCAATGGAACAGCGCCTGCAAGCGGCGTCGCGCTCAGTTTTACATCGGGGGTGTGGTTGCCGGCCTTGTAGCTGATGCGGCGCAACCCGCCCGAGTAAATCGACAGGTAATACAACATGCCGTCGGGGCCGAACTTCAGATCAACGGGTTCGCCTATGCCGGACGCGAAGTCTTCGATGCGCGTGACCCTGCCGTCTTTCCCCAGCACAGCGCGCTTGATCCACTGCACCGAGTAATCGGCAATGAACAGGTCGCCGTACATGGATGATGGGAAGTTGGTGGCAAAGTTAAAATCGCCGCCGGTGAGTGAGGCATTTTTCGAAAAGTGCGGATAGTCCCACTCCGCCGGCGTCACGGTCTCAAGCGTGATGTCCTTGCATTGCGGCTTCGATCCGTAGTCGGGGCGATTGATAATCCCCTCCACACACGGCCAGCCAAAGTTGCTCCCAGGCGTCGCGCGCCACAATGATTCATACGTCACGTCGCCCACGTTGCCCACGTAGGGAATGCCGGTGATCGGATGAACACCGAAGCGGAAGGGGTTGCGCATGCCATACGCCCATACGCGCGAACGCGCGCTCTTCGGGTTTGCCGCGTCATAGAACGGGTTGCCGGGGACGCCAGTGCCATCCTCCTTGTTGATGCGCAGCAATTTGCCGTGCAGGTCGTCGATGATTTGCGCGCGATAGGCCAGATCGGTCACTTCGATCGAGGGCGCCCCTTCACCAAGCGAGACGAACAAATATCCCTCCGGCGACCACCGCAGGGAATCCACCGAGTGGTTCTGGCGAGTGGACTCGAAGTCATCGAGGATCCGCGTGGCTGTCTCGGGGCGCACCGCGTTGCCATCCAGCACATAGCGCTCGATGCGGCCCATCACCGCATCCGGCGAGTCGTGCGGCATGCTGGCAGGCTTGTAGGTATAGAACAGATAGATGAAATGGTTGCGCGTGAAATCAGGATCAACAGCGACATCGATCATGCCCCGGTCGACGTAATCGTTGACATGCTGGCGCAGGTCGATGACCGGTTGCGCATGCACGATGCCATTCTCCACCATCTTCACCATGCCGCCCTTCTCAGTGACCAGAATGCGGCCATCGGGCAGGAAGCTGAAGGCGGTCGGCCACTCGAAGTTATTGACGATGGTCTCCAGGACAAACCCGTCGGGGATCTGCAGCGCCGCCGTTTGGCGCGCGCTCGCAAGACCGGTGCTCAGAAAAGTGCTGACCATGAGGGCGACAGCGAGCGCCACGCTGCGTAACGGGGCATACTGGCGCCTGGCATACCCGGCATGCCGGGCATTTGCCGAAACGCCATGTGGTGTTTGTGGTATTTGTGTTTGAGACATGGGTTTTATCCTCTGCGTTGATTGTATCGATTATGGGACGATTCATTTACGGCGCAATTGCGGCGGGCAAGGCAATGATTACTGCGCCATCCTGCCATGGGCTGCCGTCCGGCCTCTGTGCGCTCAGGCGCGCGCCTGTGTCCGGGGAATACCACCCGATGCGCAAACTCGCCGCAGATGCCGGCAACGTCATCGCGCGCACATCGATGATCTGCTCATCTGCATCCCACATACCCGTCGGATACGCCCCATTAAGGGGTTGAGCGTCTTGCTGCGAGATGATCGTCCCAGCGCGATCGATGACATGCACAAATAGAGTGTAGTCCCGATCAGGCTGTTTGAGACAGCGCCAGTGGAACGCCAGGGCTGGTTTGCCGTCAGCAGCAGTGAGGTCGATGCCGTCGAGTTGAATCAGCCGCTTGTCCGCGTTGGCAAATACAGCGGTATAAGGGTGCTGTGGCGCAGCGACGGACTGGAGTGCGCCCAGCACCTTGAACTGCCCGATGGTGAACTGGTCAGTAGCCGCATTGTCGATCGGCAACAGCGGAGGCGTCTCGTAGATACCCCGCACCGAGATGTGCAATGTCGCGATGCCGCGACGCGCGGCGCCGTCGATTGGCAGGCGATACTCATCGCGAAATACCTTGCCCGGTTCCCAGCGTTGGGTGTCGAATCGCCCGTTGAAGGGGATGGCTTCGAGCCGCCCGATCAGCTGTCCCTGCGCATCGCGCGCCGACAAGATCGCGCGATAGCTTTGTTTCAGGGGTTGCAGCGCGCCCCAATAGAGCGTCACACGCAGGCTCTCACCCGGCTGCACGGCGCGATCCTCGGTTTGCGCGTGTTGCAGCTTGATCTTCCCGCCAAACGTGACGCCGGTCTGCCCGGGCAGTGCGGCGCGTTGTTGATCCGTGAGGTAGACCGGGGTGGCGAATGCCGGCAGCACGGTCACGAAGGGCGTGAGCGCGCTCAGCACAAGCATTCCGGCGCATGCCACTCCTGCGAAGCCCAGTTGCAGCCAGCGGGGTCGCAAGGCAGTCCATCCCACGGCGACCGCGCAGGCGATCAGGCTGATGCCGGGGAAGATCAAGCGGCTGTTCTCGGTGGCGATATAGTCGCGCAGCCAGACAACATACGAAGCGAGCAATGCCATCTCCCACACGAGCAGAATTACTATAGGCACAGGCCATTCACGCGGCGCGCCCGAACGCTGGGTGTTCTTCACAAATCCCGTAATGCGAATCACGATGCCGATGACGGCGAAGGCGAGCAAGGCCGTAAATATCCAGTTGACCCAGGCCGGATAACGCAACCCGATCCCGATCACGCCCCAATATGAGATCGCGATATCGGGGATGGACTGAATCATCTGTATGAGCGTGAGCGGTGGCGCGCGCAACAGCGACTGGTTGGCGGCCTGCACCTGCGCCCATGCCAGCGGGTGACCGTATTGGACGAGGTTGTAACCCAACCACGGGCCGGCAGTGACCAGCAGGCCGGCGGCGACCGCCAATCCCCGGCGCGCGAATGCCGCGAATTCGCGTGGGACGGGGTTGCGTAAGGACGCAAACACGATGAGCATGCCCGCGGGGGCCAGCAGTCCCAGCCCTGTCACCTTGCACAGGATCGCGATTCCGATGAGCCCACCAAGGATGACATAACCCGCCCGCTGGCGCTCGGTCTTCCACAATCGCGCCATCCACCAGCAGGCCAGCGTCGCGCTGAAGGTGATCGCGATGTCGTTGCTGACGATGCTCGAGACGTGGATGAACTTCGGATTGAGCGCAACGACGGCCGCCGCGAGCATGGGGACGAGGCGGGTCGCCGGCGTCATGGCGACGGTCAAACGCGCGATGGCATAAACCAGCACGATCGTTAGCGCACCCAACAGCGTCGACAAAGCGCGCGCGACATGCACCGCGAGGGCAGCGCCCTGATAGGGAAACACTTCGGCAGTGGTGTGCATGTACTGATTTGTCACGCTACGGTGGTCAGCGTTCACATCGGCGTCGAACCAGTCCGGGTTCAAATGCGTGATGGCGGTGAGGTTGCCGCGATGAATCGGGGCGATGACGGCGGCGACCAATGTGTAATACAGCGGCGGCTGGATGATCTCGTGCGATGTGGTCAGGTCTGCCGTCAAATCGGGCAGCCGGCCAGTGCGCGCCAGCAGGTCGGCGTATGCGAAGTGGTCGCCCTCATCGGGCGCTTCGAACATCGGCTGGGTGATGTTGTAGAGCAGGCTGAGCAGCGCGAAAATGACCAGCAACCCACCCATCATGAGCCGGTCGCGCGCGCGTTGCGTCACTGTTTGCTCAGCCATCGAAACAAGTTGCGCGCGAAGAGACGGTCATCGACCTGATCAATATCGCTGCCCGTCCCGGGGCCGTTTTGAAAGGCGTTGCTGTCGCACACGCCGGCCATCCGGCCGCCCCTGGCGTTCTCACGCACAAAGACGCACGCCACGGCGTCGCCCTTTTTCACTTTGGACTGATCAGCAGGCGGCAGACTGCAGCCGTTGCGCGTCAGCGGCGAGCACCTGGCGATCACCTTATTCTGACTCAACGATGCGGCGCCGATGATGAACTGGCTGATGCCTTCGCCGCGAATGGCGTTGACGCCCGCCATGATCGGATGCGTCGAAATGATGTCGATAATATCGACAGTGGGCTGCAAGTTATCGGTCAGGACTTCGACGCCGAACTGGCCGAGGAAGCTATTGTCGCTGTCCCAGTTATTCGGGCCGTACTGGAAGCCAGCGTATGTGAGGATGCTGCCGCCATTGTTATAGAAACTGGTGAGCGCCGCTGTCTCATTCTGGCTGAAGGCGCGCGCGTTGGAGCCAAGCACGACCACGCGGTATTTGCCCAGCAGCGCGGCGTCCACTTTGTTGTTGCGGGTCAGCACAAACTCATCCACATCGAGTTGCAGATCGCCTTCAAGCACTTCCGCGCGAAGGCGCGTGAAGCTCTCCGGCTTGGTGCCGTCGTCGCGCGCACGCGAATGCGCGTAACCGCTCTCAGGGATATGATCGCCCTGGATGAACAACACCTTCGCCCTGGCGTCTTTGACGGACTGCGCGGGCGGGGCTTTTGTCGCCGGGGTGGCCGCAGCAACAGGTGATGCGGTCGAAACGGGCGCGTTAGCGGGTCTGTCGCCTGGCCCGCCTATCGCGGGCACAAAAGCGCGCGGGGTGAGCGAACTTGCAGTCGCGCCAGGTGCGGCGTTCTGTGAACTGCATGCGCTGAGCGCCAATGCCCCTGCAACAGACAACGCGCACAACAGGCGAATGGGGGACCTGAACGCGGCAATGGAATGCCAGTCAATCAGGCGTTGTGTTGCCATCGTTTTTCTCCGGAGTGTAAGAATGCATTATCCCATTCGCCCTGTATGGACTAGGCGCCGTACTTGGCGAGTCGTTGCGCGTGCGCCAGCGCCAGCGTCATGATGTCGCGCGCATGGAACGTGCCGAGTCCGCCAGTCGATGCCTCGCGCTCCCCAAATACCACGCTGCGATCGCGCCGCACAGTGCCAGGCGCCCACAACAGCAATGGGACAGGATGCCACGAGTGGCTCTTCATCTGGCTGGGGGTGCAGTGATCGCCGGTGATGACGAGCACGTCGGGCTTCAACGCCATCAACGTGGGCAGCGCCGCATCCACTTCCTCAATCACCTTCAATTTGGCATCGAAGTTGCCATCCTCGCCGCGCGAGTCGGTGTACTTGACGTGGATAAACAGGAAGTCGTACTGGTCCCACACCTTGCCGGCGGCTTCGAACTCTTCCTGCACGCTGTGGGCGTGGTGGTCGACCAGTTCCATGCCGACGAGCGAGGCCACGCCGCGATACATCGGATAGACGGCGATGACGCCCGCCTTTAGCCCGTACACATCCTTGTACTTCGGCAGCGCCGGGTCGCCTGCAAAACCGCGCATGGTCATGCCGTTGGCGGGATGCTCGTCGTGAATAACGGCGGTTGCCTTGGCGACCCAGTCGTTAAACAGTTTGGCGGTGTGCTCCGAGGCTGCATCACGCGCCACCGCGAGCAGCGGCGCTACGCCGGTCTTTTGCGGGTCAGTTTCGTTGATTGCGCCGCTCAGGCCTTCGCCGCGAGCCACGACGACGAAACGATAATCCTGCACTGGTTTGACAAAAAATTCGATGCCGGGCTCAGGGTTGTTAATCCCTGCGGCGTTGATCTTGTCGACCAGTTTTGCGCACACTTCAGTAGGGATGCGCCCTGCGCGCCGGTCGGTGATCAGCCCTGCGGGGTTGAGCGTGCAGAAGTTGCCGCGCGCGCAAATGTCCTGCGACGTAAGCGGGAAACCGATGCCGACCGCTTCGAGCACGCCGCGTCCGATCTCGTATTCGATCGGGTCGTAGCCGAACAAGCCGAGGTGGCCGGGGCCGCTGCCGCCGGTGATGCCAATATCCACTGGGTAATGCTGGCCGAGACAACCCTCTACCGCTAGTTGGTCCATGTTAGGGGTGTTTGCCGCCTCAAGCTCGGTTTGATCGTCGCTCGGTCGGGGCAGGCCGCCCACGCCGTCCATGACAAGCAAAACGATTTTTGTTTTTGCTGGTTGCACAAGTTCTTTGAGAAGTTTGAAATTAGCCATTTGGTTTGATTATATGACGGCGTGCAGGCGCGCAAATTGGCATTTACAATATGCGCAGGTAAATTATATGAATACGTCCGCACAATCAATCAAAGACTGGCAGGGATGGTTTGACCTTTTTCGCGAAATTTATTCCACGAGCGGATTCATGGAGTTCATTGATATCGCGAGTGAGGACAATGAGGAAAATTGGGACTGGATGCCCAGGTACATGATTCCAGTGCAGACATCCTTGTGCAGCGCCATGCTGACGGCATGTCTGCAATTGCCGCCTGACCAGATTGAGAAAACTCTGGCTTCGATGGTCAAGGCCGCAACGGATCAGCGCTTCGACAAGTCGCCGCGCGGCCTGAAGAAAAAATTAAAAGAGCTTTACCAGAGCATTACGCGCGAGTTGACCCGTATCGTGCCGCCCATGTCCGAAATGGTCGCAGCGGTGCTCAAGTCTTACATGCGCGACAACTATGATGTGACGGAAGACGTTAACCTGAAGATGCGTCAGGCGGTATCGCTGTTTTCGTCCCGCAATCGCGCGGAGGCTTTCCAGATCGTGAGCCAGGCGGGCGCGGCTGTATTGTGCGGTTCACATATATGGGACGGCTGGCTGTCCGAAGGGTCTGGAGAACTCGAAACCTGGGTGTTGAGCATCATTGTCATGCGCAACGTAGTCGGCAGTTTATTGCCTTTGCAAAGTTATGCGGAGATGCGTCTCAAGGCGAATGATGTTGCTGCGATGTTGCTTGCAAGCCTGGCAGAGCCGGAGATCATCGAAGATGTGAATGAGTCGGAAACCGATGAGTCCGATGAGTCCGA
>CAIXPS010000074.1 GCA_903921365.1 uncultured bacterium
CTGTCCTGTTGCTGATGTAACTGCCCCAGCCGCATGTTCTGGCGGTAGATCAACTCGTTCAAACTGATCTCGATGTGTTTCGAGATGGTCTCGACATCCTTGTCGCGCTGCTGCTGGGTTTCATCGCGATAGCTGCGCAACTCGCCCTCAATCAACGCCTGCTCCACCTGCATCTTGTCGGGCAACAGTTCGCCGGAGGGAAGTGTGATGCCCTTGCCGTCAGGAGCGCCAATTAGATCAAGCAATAGTGTCGGCTGTCGAATGTCCAGTTTCCCGTCCATGCCCGCCTCGACGATAAACAAGCGCTGATGCAACACGTTGCCGCGCCCGTCCCGAATGGCTGCCGTAAACACATCCAGTCGGGCGGGTTCGGCGCGGTCCAGGTCATAGAATACCGCGCCATGTTGCAGGTCTTCGCTCGTTTGCTCCAGCACGCTGGCGCGCACGACTTCGAAGAGCGGATGCCCCGGCGTCACCCATTCCAGCGTCGGGTCATCGGTCAATAACTGCTTGTTGAAGACAGCGGTTTTGTACTCGTGCGCGAGCTTGCCAAAGCGTTTTTCCTGCTGATCGCCAATCACCCACAGCGGGCGCGGCACTTTGCCGATCCGATACACGCGGCTCTTGTCAGCCGGCTTTGCGTTACGCTCGGTCTTGCCCACCGGCGATGGTCGGATGCCTGCCAATGGCGCAGCCTGCACGAAAAAGTCCTCGATCACTTCCGGAACCAGCCGGCGTTCCTTGGCCTCGGCCGTCTTCCCGATGATTGCGGAAAGATTTAGCTCGCGCTTGGCCAGCCCTTCCAGCGCCGAGAAGGCAATCTGTTTGAACCGTTCGATATCGACCTGTTCGACGATGCGGCTCTTGATACTCTCTTCGGTCTGGTTGCGCGCATACATCTCGCGCACCATGCGCTCCAGTTCATTCGCGGGCATCACATCGCCCAGCACGTTAAACACCTTGCCGGTATGCTGCGGGTCCAGGTCGCGCTCGATGGCCTGAATGCGCTCGAACAGCTTCTGCATCACACGCCCTTCGCGCGTGCTGGTGGAGACGAAGTTAAAGATCAGGCAATCCTTTTCCTGCCCGTAGCGATGGATGCGCCCCATGCGCTGCTCCAGGCGCATCGGGTTCCAAGGAATGTCATAGTTGATCATCAGCCAGCAGAACTGCAGGTTGATGCCTTCACCGGCGGCCTCGGTCGCGACCATGATCTGGCACTTCTCTTTGAACTCTTTCTCCGCGCACAGGCGCGTGCCGGGCGTATCGGCATCGCCGATTTTCATCCCGCCGGCAATCTGCGTGACGCTCAGCTTCCACTCGCGCAGCTTGCCCACCAGGTAGTCCAGCGTCTCTTTGTGTTCCGTGAAGATGAGCATCTTCATGCGCGAATCGTCGAACACGCCGCGCTCCTGCAATGTGCCGCGCAGCTTGACCAGTTTCGACTCAATTTCGCGCGACTCCAGCGATTGTGCATGAGTGATCAGCCGGGTCAGTTGCGCGATCTCGTAATGCAGTGTCGCCGGGTCTACGGATGCAACAGTGCCTTCCAGGTCGTCGATGATCTTTTGCTGTTCATCGTCCGAAAGCTCGTCGAAGTCGTCGGGGACTTTCTTGTAGATCTGCTGTTCGCGGTAGCCGGCTGGATCGGCCAGGATCACCTCGCGCTTTTCCTTCATCCGTTCCAGGCTGCGCCGCGCGGCGAAGACGCTGGAGGCGAAACGGCGTTGCAGCATCGCCATCGTGAAGCCCAGCGCCCGCCCCCTGGCCGACTCATCCTGCGACGCCTTGATAGACTGATCTTCGACAAACTGCGTAAGCTCGTCGTAGAACTCAAGCTCAGCGCTGTTCATGTGGAAGTCCACCGTCTGCACAAAGCGCTTTGTAAACAGGCTCTTCACCTGGCCGGTTTCCGGGTCGGGGAAAGTGGTCAATGCTTCCTTGACGCGCCGGAGGTATAGGGGCGCGTCCTGTCGCTGCACGGCTTCTTCCAGGCTCTTGATGTCGGCGTAGACATCGCGATCCAGCAGCCGCAGGAACATGCAGAAATGCTTCGGGTTGCCCTTGTGCGGTGTGGCCGTCATCAACAGGTAATGGTCGGTGATCTCCGAAAGCTTCTCGCCGAGTTGATAGGCCAGCGTCTTGTGATCGTCGTCCGAGGCGCTCATCTTATGCGCCTCGTCCACGATGACCAGGTCCCACTTGCTGCGCAGCAAGCTTTCCTTGGCGTCATCAATCGTCGATACCCATGACACCGAGGTAATCACCTGGTCGCGTTCCTGCCACGGGTTCGAGCCATAATTGGCGCGCAACACATCGCCACGAATGACATCGAAGGACTCGCGAAACTTGTCCTTCATCTCACGCTGCCATTGGAAAGTCAGATTGGCCGGTGTGACGATCAGGATGCGGCGGATGATGCCGCGAATCTTCAGTTCCTTGATGAGCAACCCGGCCATGATCGTTTTACCGGCGCCGGGGTCGTCGGCAAGAAGAAAGCGGATGCGCGGCTGCTTGAGGAAATAATCGTAGACGGCTTCGAGCTGATGGGGTAAAGGATCGACGCGGGCGATTGAGAGCGAGAAATACGGATCGTGCTCATACGCCAGACCCAGCCGCAGCGCCTCGATACCCAGGCGGAATCGGGCAGCATCGCCGTCGAAGGGCTCCTGTTCAGGTGTGACTTGCAAACCGGCAACCTGTGCTTGACTCAGAATGAGATCGTGTACTTGATTCGTGCGCAGCCCCATGCCAATAAGACGGATTGAATCGCCCATTGGAAGGACGGTAATCACCTGCACTGGTTCGGGCAGAATGGTTCCCCGGATGACTGAGTTGGGTCGGATAGGCTCAGTTGTCACAACGGCAAGTGCCATACGCTACTCGTCCAATCAGTATCAGTGCTACAGGTTGCAATTAAGATGAGATTATCGGCAATGGTTCGGGGCGAGGTATATTGGTCCGACAGAAAGACCCCGGGCATGGGCAAGCCTTGTGAAACTCGTTCGTAGGCATAATCCTTTAGCGTAGCGACATCGTGACTCAGCAGTATCCTGTTTTCGTTCGCACACCATGCAAGCACATCGGGGTCTACTGCACCGAAAAGCAGTGTGTCCTGGATTCTTATGATATCAATATCAGGCAGTCGCGTCTGTAGGATGCGCACGATGTTGCCATTGTAGTTTTCATCGGCTGCAAAGCGTATCATAACCCTATGCCTGGTCGCGGGACGCCTGTCTTGCGATGAGACGCTGTCGCATGTCGGTCATGGCCTGCCGCCGTGCTATCTCGTTGAGTGCATTCTGTGCCGCTTGTCTGCGTGAGGTCAGGTATGGCTCCAGACTTGTCTTGTTTTGAAGATAGTAAGCAATCGTTGCGTATACCTGCGCGAGCGCGAGCGCGTCATAGGCCAGCGCGATCTCTTCCGCCGTCGCACCGGTTTCATAGGCATTGACGACCGTGTCCAGCGTGACACGCGTTCCGCCAACCCGCAATACACCGTTAGCATCCGAGTGGACAGGGTTCTCGACGCTGAGATGCGCTGGTGAATGAAATGGTGCGATCATCATAGGGTCATTATAAACCGGCAACATAAACCGGAGACCAGATACCTCACCCTGCGAGTTCGGTATGACAGCGGGCTGTTCTCTACACCTTCACCTGCGCCTGCACGCGCGTTCCCTGCCCCGGCGCGCTGTCGACCTGGAATGATCCGCCTAAGCGGGCGATGCGCTCGCGCATCGACTTCAATCCGAGATGGCCGGGGAACTGTCCGCCGGGGTCGAAGCCGGCGCCGTTGTCCTGCACCAGCAAAGTCATGCGCCCCTCGCTGCACAGTAATCGCAGGTCGATGCGGGTGGCGCGGGCGTGTTTAGCGGTGTTGTTCAGCGCTTCCTGCGCGATGCGGTAGAAGGCTTCCTTGATCTCGAACGACAGCCTGGGCTCGTCGCAAAACTCGGTGTTCACTGTAATGTTGTGGCGCGCGCGAACCGCCGCTGTCTGCTTGCTCAAGGCAGCCACCAACCCTTCGGTTTCGAGCGATTCGGGGCGCAGTTCGAAGATCAGCGCGCGCATCTCGGCCAGCCCGGCTTCGGCCAGCGACAGCACATAGTTCAGTGGTTCGACGACTTTCTTCGGGTCGCGGTCGAGTAACGCGCGCGCCGTGCGCGCACCAAGGGCGATGCCATACAACGCCTGCGAGACCGAGTCGTGCAGTTCGCGCGCCAGGCGCTGGCGTTCCTCCAGCACGGCCAGTTGCTGTGCCTGCTCGTACAAACGCGCATTCTCGATGGCGACGGCGGCCTGGTTCGCGATGGCCAGCGCCAGCCGCGCATGTTGCGGGGTGTAGTAGCCGGGGGTGCTGTGTTCCAGACACAATACGCCAATGACCCATTCCTTGGTCATCATCGGCACGCCCATCCACGAGCGGATATAGCTGAACGTCGTGTCCATGGTCGCGTCGCCCCCGACGGATTCGACGAAGGCGCGCGCAGCGGGCGTGTTGCCGCGCATGTCGTCGATGATCAACGGCGCCCGCTGTTGCAACACATCCTCGATGCCCGAGCATTTTGGAACGCCAGAGCGCGATTTCAACACCTCGTCAGCAGTCGCCGGGCCGCGATAATCGACGTTGACGATGTTCTCGCCTTCGCGAATGAAGATGGCGGCGCCGCTGTAATCCACCAGCGACTTAAGCTGGTCGAGGATCATGCTGAGCAGCGGTTGCAGTTCGAGCGTGGAGGCGACATTGTGCGACACCTCGAGCAACGCTGTCAGTTCGCGCGTGCGCTCCTGGACACGCTGTTCCAGCATGCGATAGGCATGCACGCGCTCGGTGATGTCGCGCACCACACCCAGCAGATGGGGTTTGCCCTGATAGGTGATGGCCGCGCCGATCACCTCGATATCGATTCGCGCCCCGTCTTTGCGCAACGCAACCACCTGGGCTTTGTATTCGCGCTCGGCGTTAACCGTCTGAACAAACTCGTCGATCTGCGACAAGAACTCCGGCGCGATGAATTCGCGCGGCGCCAGGTTGAGAAATTCGTCGCGCGTGTAGCCGAGCAGGGCGCAGCAGGCCGGGTTGGCCTCGATCACATGCGCCTCGGTCGTGGTGATGATCATCCCGTCGGTAGTGTTCTCGAAAATGCTGCGGTATTGCTCCTCGCTGGCGCGCAGTTCCTTCTTGCTTTGCTGGATGCGCCGCAGCATATCCTGGAAGCCCGATATCAGTTGCCAGCCTTCCGCTCCGGGGCGAAACTGATTGACCGGCACGGGGGGCAATGCATCAGGGTTGTGTGACACGCGGTCAAACAGCCGCAACAGGGTCTGGTAACTGGTGAGCGCCGGGCGCAGCGCCACGTAAACGACGAAGAAGACGAACACGAATAGCCCGCCCATGAGCAGCAGCGAGTTGCGCAGAAAGGTCTGGTTCTCGGTCTCGATGTCGCCCATATACATCCCGGCGCCGACGTAGCTGTCCCATTCGGGGATGCCGACCACGTACGAAATTTTCTTCTGCGGGGCGGCGTCACCGGGTTGCGGGTACAGATACTCCACATAGCCCGCGCCCGACGGGCTCTGAGCGGTTTTGATCAACTCAGCGACGACGTCTTTGCCCGTGGCGTCGATCTGATTCCACTGCGTGCCTTCGCGCGGCGGGTTATAGGGGAGCGTCAGCGCCTCGCCGCTGTAGCTGCCCATGAACAGGTAGTTGCTCTTATCCCCATCCGTGAAGGACATGCGCTGGATCAGGTCGCGCCCGCTGGCGCGCGCCTGCTCGGGTGATACTTCTCCCTTGCGCTGTTGCTCGCGCATGGGTTGAACCGCGTTCAGACCGAGTTCCACCAAGTGGCGCAGTTCGTTTTTGCGCTGGTCGAGCGCCTGGCGCGTGTAGGTGTTGAAGAAGTACGTGAACAGCAGTGAATAGCCGGTGAGCACCAGAATGATCGACAGCGCGATCTGGGAATAACTGCCCTCCAGGAAGCGCAGGATGCGGTCCATCAGTGGGGGCGGTGTCTCGGCTTGCATGCGAATCGTTCTGTGAGCCGCTATGCGCGCTAGGCGCGGCTCAACTCATCGGCGGGCGCAAGCCCGATGCGCACGGCATACAGCGCTGCCTGCGTGCGGCTTTGCACACCCAGCTTGCCCAGGACGTTGCTGACGTGCGTCTTCACTGTCTTCTCGCCGATGCCGAGGGTGTGGGCGATTTCCTTATTGGACTGTCCACCGGCCAGCCACCGGAGGACTTCGGTTTCGCGCTCGGTCAGCGCCTCGGGGCTTTCCGGCGCGCGCACCTCGCGCATCAGCCGGGCGGCTGCCTTGGGCGATAGTTGCACCTGACCGCCGGCCGCCGCTTTGATGGCGCGACACAGCTCATCGGCTTCGGTGTCCTTGAGCAGATAGCCGATGGCTCCAGCGCGCACCGCGCCGACGACCGAGGCGTCTTCGAGCACGCTGGTCAGCGCCAGAACCTCGACATCGGGCATCTCGCGACGGATGTGGCCGATAGCCGTAATGCCGTCCATGACTGGCATGAGCAGGTCCATGAGCACGACGTCGGGCTTTAGCTCGCGCGCCTTGCTGATGCCTTCGGCGCCGTCCTGCGCCTCTCCGATGATTTCGAGATCGGGATCGAGCCCAAGGAACATACGCAAACCCTGGCGAACTACACTGTGATCATCGACGATCAGGATTCGAATTGGCATAATCTCGCTCGCACCTCTCCATGGGGGCTGGGACGCAGTATCCGCATTTTGTCGCATAAGTCATCCGACGAAATACCGAATTCTGATGCGTCCAAAGTGATTTGTCAGATATTCGTCAGTAATTATATGCTCGCATGATCAGATGGCACAATGATCAAGATTCCAGCAGCACCCGTGCCGGGGCGGCATCGCAGTTGACGATTTTGAGCGGCAGCGCCATGAGGCGGTAGTCGCCGTCGGGGACGCCGCGCAGACAGAGGTTTTCCACGATGATGATGCCGTAGCGAAGGAAGGCCAGGTGCGCGGAAAGGTTGGTGCTGTCGGCGGGGTCGACCGACGGTGTGTCGATGCCGACAAGGCGCGCTCCCTGACTCCCCAGCCACTCAGCCGCGGCTGCGGTGAAGCAGACATAGCCGGGGTCGAACACATCATCAGGTGTGTCTGACCCACGGGTGTGGACGAGTAAGCCTTTACCTGACAGATTGGCGATATGGGACAGGGCGGCGATGTCGATGGCTGGCGAGGCGGGGAGCGTGACGACGCACACTGGGCCAGTGAGCACGCTCAGGTCGAGGGCATCGACGCCGGGAGCATCATCAGAATAGTGGCTCGGGGCGTCGATGTGGGTGCCGGCGTGAACGCTCATCGCGATGCTGCTTACGTTGCACATATCACCGTTGCGCAACTGCGAGGTCGGCGTGATCGATACCGGCGTGTCGCCGGGGTAGACGGCCGTTCGCGGCGAGAGCGGGCGGGTGAGGTCGTAAAGCGGCATAGAGATTGGAGATTGGTTACTTGGCGGCGTCGAGACAGGCTTGGATTTTCTGGTCAGCTTGTTTGAAGGCGTCAGCGGTCTTGGCGCTGCCGTCGAGTACCGCTTTGAAGGCGTCGCTGAGGGCACTCGCCACCAGGCCGCTGTAGAAGTTGCCGCATGGGGTGGGGTAGGCGCGCGGGGATAGGCCGAACTCGCTGCCCTTGATAAAGGCCTGCATGTTGACCGGCGGCTTGCCGTTGCTGTCGAGAGACGGGTCATTCGCCAGCGACTTGAGCACAGGCATGCCCACCCGCTGCTTTGCAATCAACGTCTGCAACTCCGGCGTTGCCAGTTGCTTGACGAAATCCCACGCCAACTGCGGTCGCCGTGTCGCCTGGGAAACGCCGAAACCATAAGTGCCGGTGCCGGTGAAGCGACCTTTGGGGTGCGCGGGCATTAGTTGCACGTCCCAGTCGAACAGATTGCCGATGCGTTCCTGGGCCGCGCCAATCCCGCCGGAAATGAAGAAGATCACCGCGCAACGCGCCACTACGAAACAGTTGCCCCGCTGCGACGGCGTGGCGGCGATCTGATCCTTGAGCCACAGGTTGGCGTACGCCTGGATGCCCGCGAGGGATTCCGGGCTGCTCAGGGTCGATAGCTTGCCGTCAGCGCTCAACACATCGCCGCCGTAGCCCTTGATCCACGGGACAAGGTAGGCCCACCAGCTTGCGTCGGGCATGATCTGGTTGGAGTAGCCAATGCACTTCATGTTGGCGTTCTTGTCCTGGATCTGTTTGCAGGCGGCAATCAGGTCGTCCCATGTCCAGTTGGCGTCGGGCATGGGCGCGCCGGCAGCCTTGAACAGGTCTTTGTTGTAAAACATCTGCACGCTTTCCATCACGGCGGGCAGCATGTACAGCCCGTGATTGTTCTGCCCGTTGCCCGCGGCAAGAGCCAAGGGATTGATGTCGTCGCGCTTGAAGGTGCGGTCGATGCTGGCCAGTTCGTTCAAGTCGAGCAGCAGCCCCGCGTCAATCAATGATGGCGTTACAGCGTCGACCGTCCATATCACGTCGGGCGGGTTGGTCGACTTGGCCAGTCCGGCCAGTTGCTGTGCCGGGTCGCCGGTGATGGGCACGGTCTGCACCGTCACCTCGGGGTGCACTTTCTTGAACGCGGCGATCATCAAGTTGAGCACCTGGCTGATAGGCGCGCTATCGTAGGTGAAAACCTGCAGGGTCAATGGTTCGGAGGCGGTGGGGCTGGGCGGCGGGGTTGGCGGCGCGGTATTGCAGGCCGCAGTCGCGAGGATCACCGCGAACACGCACAGGCGGCGGCAAAATGAACGGGACAGGCTGAATGTGATGTTCATACCAGAAGGTATAGCACGTTCTGCACTTGACGTTTTCCTAATAATGGTTATCGTAGCCTGCATGCACGAGACGCCTATGATTACCGACGTTTCCATCAATGCAACCCTCGTGGGCGATTCGGATGACGCGCTCACGGAGAAGGATTGGGAGCAATTCGACGCGTGCGAGCGTTGCCATGGTCACGCGCCCATCGACGAAAACCCTGACGGCGACCTGTGCTGTCAGTTATGCCACTGCCGGTTGCCGCGCCCATCCAGCTGATAAGGCCGGATTTGGCGAGCGTGTCTCGTCTCTCAGTTTCGGAGTTATCCCAACCCCAACTGGCGCATCATGGAAGGCGCGCCGCCGTCTGGTGGTGAATCCACCTGCAACTCGACGATGCGCTCGTCCTGCACCGTAAAGATGAACCTATCGGGCACGTTCACCTGTTTGCCCGTCGGCGGGAGCGTCATACCCCCCATCTGCAATGGGGCGGTGTGCGTCGCGATTGCCGTCAGTTCCACGGTCACCCGCTCGCCATCAGCAGTGATGGCATGGACGTCATAGCGCCAGTCGGGGAAGGCCGCCAGCATGACCGCCATTTGCGCAAAGAAGAATTCCTTGCCGACTGGTCGGGGAAGATTGGGGTCGGTGACGGTGAGCGTATCCGCCGCATACGCGGATGCGGCTGCGATGTCGTGGGCTTCAATAGCCGCAATCGTCGCTTTAACGATATCGATAGGGGTCATGATTCAAACAAGCTCCGTGGCAATTGTGATTGACGAATTATCGATAGCAAAGTACCGATGGCTAATTCGTTATGGTTAGGAACAATCGCAGTGACTGTTGCACTTTGTCCGCCGATAATTTTCCGCTGCATGACAATATGACTACCGCTTGTGCGCATTTCACGGAAGCCATTGTTGATCAAAATGCGACAAACTTCTGTCGCAGACATGATACGCAGTTTACCCAAGCGCGGCCTCCACTGCCGGTGTGATAGTGACCATTATTGGTGTGACATACGTTTCGCCAATTGAGCGACGTTGTATCTCTTCTGGCGACGCTGAAGCCAGAAATAACTCAACAGCTTCGACAAGGTTGTGGCGCGCGTCCTCAATTGAATGTCCCTGACTTGCCACATCTAATTCCGGGCATAGGGCCACATACCAGTCGCCTTCATGTTGGATAATCGCCGTCAATTGCCTCACGTTACTTTCGCCTCCGCACACATTGTATATCCGGGTCATTCAGCTTTACGATACCAGCGTGGCAAGCTTTTGCATCACCTCAGAAACAGCATTTCATTTCCCACTGGCGCACCGGTATCCACTTCATGGTGCAGATTGTCATCAGTGACTTTAGTCAGTAGTTGCATGAGGGTTGGTTTTAACTCAGCTTCTATCTTGATGACAAGCTTGCCATCAACTAATGACACTTCGACTGTCGAATTGTTCTCAATGCTTGCTTCCATTGCATAGAACCTGGGGATACGCGGAACCAGGCTGTTGCCCTATTCAGATGTCTGACTTCTGGAAGAAGTCAGACATCTGCCCGGTCAGTTTCCGCCGGCGATAGAGTTGGTATACAACGCCATCTCGGCGGCTTCTGTCTTGGCGCGTCTCGCCTCGATCCGCCGCCCCAGAATCACGCTCAACTCGTACAGGACGACCAGCGGCCCCATGACGACCATGGGGGCAACGATGGGATCAGATACAGGTGTGATGATTTCTGAGAAGGCGAACATCGCGAAGTACGTGTAACGCCGGTTTTTGCGCAGGAAGTCGGTTTTAACGATGCGCAATTGCACCAGCACGATGATGATGGTCGGTAACTGGAACGCAGTGCCCGACGCCAGCAGGAAGAACAAGATGAACGAGATATAGTCGTCGGCGTTAGGCAACAACTCGACATCTGGGGGGAAGAACTGCACCAGAGCGCGGATCATGCCGGACAGCATGAAATAGCCAAACGACACGCCGATGATGAACAGGACGAGTGAAAACGCCAACGCCGGGAAGATGACATGACGCTCGTTGTCCATCAACCCCGGGCTGACATAGCGGATGATATGAAAAGCCCAGACCGGGAAAGCAAGCACGATGCCGCCATACAGGGCGATGCGCGCCTTGATCATGAAGCCATCGGTCAGGCTGAATGCTTTAAGCTGCAATCCGCCCGAAGGGGCCACGAGAATCTGGAGGATTACATTGGACACGAAAAAGACGGCAGTAGTCGTGACGAGGATTGCGATCACAGAGATGATCAGGCGTTTCCGAAGCTCCTCCAAATGTTCGGATAGCGACATCTCCACTTCATCATTCACTAGACACCTCTATATGGCAGTAAAGCCACTGGATACACAAGCTGAGCGACGCCCTGGACGACTTTACAGCCGCCTTGGCCTCGCTCAGCGCGTGATCGATTCGCTGACGAAAGGGAGATGAGATCAGTATGCGAGTTTCGCGCCGCACTTGTTGCAGAAAGCCGCGCCAGAGGGGTTGGGCGTGCTGCAACTTGGGCAGGTCACCATGCTTGGCGCGGCGGCCGCTGCGGCAGCGGGAGCAACAGGCATGCTCGCGGCAGCAGCCGGGTGAGCTTGCTGGGGGGCATCTACAGGCGCGACAACTTCGTCCTTGAACCCTTCGGTCATTTCCTTCGCGCCCTTGCGGAATTCATTGATTGACTTACCCAGGCCACGGCCAATTTCCGGCAGGCGGGTAGGGCCAAAGATGATCAACGCGACAACGATAATCAGGATCAGATGGATAGGCTGGATTCCAAATGGCATTTTGTTAGCCTCACAAGATTTTGTATTAAGTCTTCACGCTTGACCAACCACGCTTCATCCCGGCGAATCGCCTCCGGCCGCAGACCTGCAGGGCGCCGTGAGCGCAACTGTCCACGCGCGCACTATGCAAAGCGCATGTCCAGCCCGGTGACTTTGCCCGAAGTGCAATCGCACCGTGATCAAACCTGGTATGGTTCCAGCAATGAGCGCTTCATTATACCCAATTGGCGCGCGCGAGTACGCGAGTACGCGAGTACGCGAGTTGCGCCTTTCGACCAAGTGTGCTAAACCTGAGGGGTCTGTGGTTACTCATCACATTGCTTGACATACATTAGTAGGAGAGAAAGGACACGACACAATGTACAAACAGAACACGCCTCAGCTTTTCAATACGCAATCAACTCGTCATCGAATCGCCCTCTCAAGAGCCGGTAGTTCTTCACTGTTAACCGCGTGGAGAGTGCTGTCACGCGCGGCCATTGTCATGTGTGTCGCCCTGGTTGCGTGGGCGATTCTATCCATGCAGTCGGCGCGGGCGGCAACGATCACGGTTACAACGACGACAGACGGCGTGGTTCCCGGCGCCTGTACTTTACGCAGCGCGCTCATCGCCGCCAACACGAATGCCCCGTCAGGCAGCTGCATCGCAGGATCTGCGGCGGGTATAGACACAATCGTCGTGTCCGTCACGGGGAGCATCAACATCACCAGCGGAGCGCTACCGATCACCAGTAGTGTCATTATCAGCGGCCCAGGCTCCGGCCTGCTCACCGTTCAACGCGGCTTTGGCAGTATTCGCATCTTCGACATCAACACCATCAGTTCGGTAAAGCTCACCGGCCTGAAGATTGCTGGCGGGTATGTGCCGACCAATGGTCAGGATGGGGCAGGCATACGCGTCCTGGGCGGCGCGCCTCTGACGCTGCAGGATGTGGTTGTGATCAGTAACACATCCGGATCAAATGGCGGTGGCTTGTCCACGAATGGCGCGCTGACCATTACGGAGAGCAGCTTCATCAACAACAGCGCGTCTGGCGTTGGCGGCGGTCTTAACATCAGCGGCACCGGCAATTTGCGTCTTGTCAACAGCCTGTTTGCGCGCAACACCACAGGCGCCACCGGCGGCGAGGCGATGGACTTTGCGAACTCGGGCGTTGTGACAATACAACACAGCACCTTCGCCAGCCCGACGATAAATTCCGGGGTTGCGATGTACTTTAGAGGCAGCGCGGGCTCTGCATTTATCACTGATACCATCGTCGCGAGTTTCACCACGGCACTACAACGCCCCAGCGGCGGTTTCACGTTAATCACGTACGATTATGATTTGTTCTACTCTGTGACAACAGTGGCAGACGACAATAGCGCTAATCACTTTGGCACTAGCGCTGGCGTCATCAGCACAAATCCGTTTTTCGCGAATCAGTTTGCGGATGACTACCACGTTGGCGCAGGTTCAGGCGCAATCGACAGCGGCATCAGCGTGGGCGTCACGCGCGACATCGACGGCGACCCGCGCCCGCTTGGAGCGAGCCCCGACATTGGATATGACGAAGCCGAAGCGAACCTGCTGATCGACAAAGGCGTCACACCGGCGCTGGCATTTCCGGGGCAGCGGGTCACCTACACCATCGCCTACACCAACACCGGGCCTGCGCCGGCTGTCGCAGTGCGCATAACGGATGTCGTGCCGTCATTGTTGACGAGTGTGGCATACACCCGCAGCGGCGCGCTCATCACGCCGACAGGCACGTTCTCGTACGCGTGGACTGTTGCAAACCTGGCGGCAACAGCCGGCGGGAGGATCACGATCACGGGGATCATCAGTCCGATATTGACCACGCCGACGCGGATCACGAACACGGTCTACATAGCCAGCAGCAGCGTGGTGATCAGCCAGAGCAACCGGGTCGGACTTGACATCGCGACGATTAGCGTCACGAACAGCAGCCCGACGACACTGGGACAGGATACGACACTGACCGCGACGGTTAACGGAGCGACGGGCATCAGCTATGCGTGGAGCTTCGGTGATGGGACAAGCGGCGGCAGCGGGAGCTCGGTGACGCATGTGTATCCGTTGAGCAGGACTTACACGGCAATTGTCACCGCCACAAATGCGTTCGGGGGCATCTCGGTTGCGACACCAGTCACGATTACCAACCAGCCGCCCACAGCAAATGCAGGGACGGCGCAAACCGTATTTGTCAGCGCGACAGTAACGCTCGACAGTTCAGCCAGCACCGACATCGATGGGCACCTGCCGCTCACCCGGACGTGGAAGCAGACCGGTGGGACTGCCGTTGCGTTGAGCAGTGCAGCGGCAGTATCGCCGACCTTCAGCGCTCCCGGCAATCCCGCCATTCTCACCTTTACGCTGACCGTGACTGACGCGCGCGGCCTTGTCGGGGTTCCGGCTTCGGTCGTCATCACAGTTAAGGATTACGCTATCAGCACGCTGGATGCTGCCAACAGCAGTCCAACGACGCTGGGTCAGACCACGCACTTCAGCGCCACGCAAAGCGGCGGGACGAACGTGAGCTACACGTGGAACTTCGGGGATGGATTGACGGGGAGTGGGAGCAACACGACGCATATATATGCGACGACAGGCTTCTATAGCGCGCGCGTGACCGCGACGAACTCGATCAGCGCGATGGTCACAAGCACGCCGGCGACGATCACGAACCTTGCGCCGATCGCGAGCGCGGGATCAGATCAGACTGTATTCGTGAGCACACAGGTAACCC
>CAIXPS010000075.1 GCA_903921365.1 uncultured bacterium
CGACGCACAACTGGCGCTGAAACTGGCGCAGGCCAACATCGGCCTGCAGAATATTCCATCTAACCAGCAGGACATCGACGCTGCGCAAGCCGCGCTGAACGCTGCGTATTCCAGCTACAACGTCACCAAAGCCGGCATAACACAGGCCAAAATCGATGCTGGTAAACAGAGCGTGGACTCTGCGTGGCAGGGTTACCTGAGCGTGCAAATCTCGCGCGATATTGCCTGTGGGTCAAAGGAAGGTCTTAAGGCCGCGGGGTGCAAATCGGCAGAGGCTTCCTACGGCAATGCCTTTGAGAGCTGGCTTTCGGCGAAGGACAGTTACCAGAAGCTGCTCGAACCGGTCGCACAGAGCGCGTTGATCCAGGGTTATTCTGCGGTGTCGTCTGCCCAGGCCAAGCTGGACACGCTCAAGACCGGTGTCACAGCCGATCAAGCCAAAATCGACGCGGCGCAAATCGCGCAAGCGCAGGCTACGCTGGATACCGCCAAAGCCAGTCTGGACAAAGCGAAACTCGTCTCTCCCTGCGACTGCATTGTGCAGGAGATCGATGCAGTCCCCGGCGTTGTGGCGCCCGCCACGGCCTTCATCCTGGTCGACCTGTCGCACTTGCAGTTCAAAACCACCAATCTGACCGAGCGAGACGTGGCGAAAATCAAGATCGGCGCGGCTGTGTCGATCCGGCTAAAAGCCTATGAGCAACTCTTCAAGGGCAAGGTCGCCGCGTTGCTGCCGCAATCCTCCGGCGCGTCAAACGGCCAAGCAAACTATACGGTGCTCATTGATCTTGACCCCACACCACAGCAATTGCTGCCGGGCATGAATGGGCAGGCGAGTATAACGAACCAGTAAATCGCCTGGGATTATCCTGTGCGGAGGCAGTGCCGCTGCCGTTGCGTAAATGTCTTGACAAAGCCGCTTTACGTCTTATAATCATTCCGAAATGGAAATATGCCATTTTGGAAGGAATAATGTCTGAACCCTCGCTGCATACCCAAACCACAGAATTCGCGGAGGTCATTCGCCGCTTTGTGCGGATGCGCGCGCGCCTGAACGTAGTTCAGCCCGAAGACCTGACCAGGATCATGGCCTTTCTGGACGAGTCAAACCCGTCCGGGCGTCAGGCTACCAAGGGCGACTATAACCTGCTTTTCAGCGTGGGGATGATCTTGTCGCAGAAAGGGCGTGTCACCATGGGCGATCTTGGCCACACGCTTGATGTGCCGCTCAGCACGGCGACGCGGATCGTGGACTGGCTGGTGGCGACGAATTTTGTGGAGCGCCGGCAGGACGCCGACGATCGCCGCATCGTGCACGTCGAGCTGACGGAATCCGGGAAGAATATGCTGCGCATCCATAGTGACTACATGTGCAAACGCATCGAAAAGCTGCTGAAACACTTTACCCCTGGCGAGCGCATGGACTTGCTCGCCTTGATGCGCAAGCTGGCAACCGCGTTGGAAGAAGAGGGAGCGTAATTCGGTTAAGAGGAGTATTGAAGAGATGAGACGATTTCGCGCGTTACTGAAGAAAGAAATCACCCACATGCGGCGCGACCCGCGCACGGTGGTGACGATTCTGATCATGCCGATATTGCAACTGGTGTTGCTGGGCTACGCCACGAACACCGAAGTGAAGAACGTGCCGACGGCGGTCTACGATCAGAGCAACAGCGCCGCCAGCCGATCACTGCTGGATGCCTACTCTGCAACGGGGTACTTCACCTTCGACCATATCGTGCATAACGAGCAGGAACTGGATCTGCTGATCGAGGGCGGCCAGGACAAAGTCGGCATTATTATCCCGCCGAGTTTCAGCTCCGACCTGTCTTCCGGACATGGCACAGAGATAGCCGTGCTGATCGACGGTTCCGATCCCGTGGTCGCCAGCACCGCGATGGCCAATGCCACACTGGTGGGACAGGCGCACGGCGCAAGTATCAGGCTGCAGCAACTGGCGGCGCGCGGGACATCCGTCGGCGCGACGACGCCGGTCGAGGTGCAGTCGCGCGTGCTGTATAACCCCAACCTGGAAAGCAGCTACAACATGATCCCTGGCCTGATTGCCATGATCCTGATGCAAACGACCACCACGCTGACCTCGGCGGCGATCGTCAAGGAGCGCGAGATCGGGACGATCGAGCAGTTGATCGTGACGCCGATTCGCAACTACGAGTTGATCATCGCCAAGATGGTCCCGTATATCCTGGTGTCGCTGGTCAACGTGATCGTCATTCTGCTTGTCGGCACGCTGTGGTTCCATGTGCCCATCCGTGGCAGTTTCTATCTGCTGTTTGCGCTGACCGGGTTGTATCTGGTGCCAAACCTGGCGATTGGGCTGCTGGTCTCAACCATGGCCAAGACGCAACGTCAGGCGCAGATGCTGATCATGCCGATCATGTTGCCGTCGATGATGCTGTCGGGATTCTTCTACCCGCTCGCGGCGCTGCCGGCGGCGTTGCAGTTCGTCAGCTCATTGCTCCCGATGACCTATTTCCTGGTGATCGTGCGCAGCGTGGTGATCAAAGGCGCGGGCATCGAACTGCTGATGCCGCAGGTGTTCGCGTTGACGGTTTTCTCGATTGTGCTGCTCGGCGTTGCCGCGACACGCTTTAAGAAGTCGCTGGATTGATCAGGGCTAAAAGTAATTAGGAATTGCGAAAGGAATAAGGGAGAGTCATATGAAATCATCAGGCGCTAAAGCGCGACTACGGACGTTGGTCACCTTCATCGTGGTGATCGCGGTTTTCTTCGGCGGGTACCAGATATGGGCCTACTTTAACCATCCTGTCACGACGACACCATCCACCCCGAAGCCCATTACGGTCACCGGCGCGATGAGTGCGTCGGGCACGATTGAGTCGCGCAATGTCAACGTGTCTGCCGAGTTGGGCGGGCGCATTCTCGATATCAAGGCGGATGAAGGCGAGAAGGTCACCGCCGGTGAAGTGTTGGTGACGTTCGACGACTCTGCGCTGCAGGCGCAGTACGCACAGGCGCAGGCAACGCTGGCTGTAGCGCAGGCGAACCTTGACTTGGTGTCTGTCGGGGCTACGCCCGAACAGATTCGCCAGGCGCAGGCATCGGTGCTGGCAGCCACGGCTGCCTACAGCCGCACCGTGGCTGCGACGCGTCCCGCCGATATTGCGGCTGCCCAGGCGGCTGTGAATGCCGCCGCACAGAACTACAACAAGGTCAAGGCGGGCCCGCTGAAGGAAGATTATGCTGCTGCCGAAGCGGCCTATCACAATACCGAAGTCGCGCTGCGCCAGGCGCAGTACGCTTACGATAACGCCAACCGCCAGAACCCGGCCGCCATCGGCGCAAGCCCGGCAGCGACGGCGCTGGAGCAGGCGACGAACAACTTCAACGCTTCCAAGTCCGCCTATGACAAACTCACTATGACCCCCGACAACGCGCAGATATCGACTGCGTATCAGGCTCTCTCAAACGCGCAAGCCGCGCTCGAACGCGCCCAGAACCCTGCGCGCGATTTCGATGTCGTTCAGGCGCAGGCGCAGATCGATCTGGCGCAGGCGCAGTTGGATGCGCTTAAGGCAGGCACGCGCAAGCAGCAGATCGACGTTGCGAAAGCACAGGTGGCACAGGCGCAGTCCGCGCTCAAGGCCATTGAAATAAATCTCGCCAAGATGACGCTTAAGTCACCCGCCGATGGCGTCATCCTGACCCGCAACAATGAGCCAGGCGAACTGGCATCTCCGGGCGCTGCAGTGCTGATCGTTGGCAAACTCACGGCGCTCGAACTGACGGTGTACATCCCCGAATCGCAATTTGCGCTGATCACTCCCGGCAGCCAGGCGAGCGTGAGTGTGGATGCCTATCCAGGAAGGACGTTCAAAGGCACAGTGTTGCGCGTTGCCGACCAGGCGCAGTTCACCCCGCGCAACGTTTCCACAGTCGAGGGGCGCAAGGACACCGTGTACGGCGTGCGACTGAGCATCGACAATGCCGATCTGGCGCTGAAGGCTGGTATGCCTGCCGATGTCACTTTCCAGACCAAATAACATGAGCACACGCGAACCCATTCTGTTGGAAACACAGGGGTTGGTCAAGATTTTTGGCGATCGGAATCGTGGCGAGATTCGCGCTGTTGATGGCCTCGACTTGACCGTGCATGCGGGCGAGATGGTCGGGCTGGTCGGGCCGGACGGCGCTGGCAAGACGACAACGATGCGCCTGCTGTGCGGCGGGCTGCAACCCACAAGCGGGAAGATTCAAGTGGCGGGTTACGAGATACCGCGCCAGGTTGAACACGCGCGCGAGCACATCGGTTACCTGGCGCAGCGCTTCAGCCTGTACGGCGATTTGACGATCACCGAGAACCTCGAGTTCTTCGGCGAGGTTTTCGACATGCCGGAGAAGGAGATGAAGGCGCGCGCGAAGGAGCTGCTCCGGTTCGCCGGTTTGGAGAAATTTGCCAACCGGCCTGCGGCTGCGCTCTCCGGCGGGATGCAGAAGAAGCTTGGGCTGGCGACGGCGCTGATCCATTCGCCCGAAGTGTTGCTGCTGGATGAGCCAACCGGCGCCGTCGATCCGGTCGCGCGCCAGGAATTCTGGTATCTGCTGATCGGATTGTTGCGCGGAGGGTCAGCCGTGCTGGTGAGCACACCCTACATGGACGAGGCGATGCGGTTCAACCGCGTCGTATTTATGGAGAAGGGCAAAGTGTTGCTCGAAGGCACGCCGCACGAGCTGTTGCACCGGCTGGATGATCGCATCCTCGAACTGGCTGCTGAACCGCAGACGCAACACGAGGCGCGCCGCATTGCCGAGTTCGATCCCGACGTGGAGGACGTGCAGGCGTTTGGCGACAGGCTGCACCTGCGCGTGCGCTCGCTCGCCGGGCCGCTGGCGCGCCTGCCGGTTGTGCTGGCATCCGGCGGTGTCGCGCTGATCCACCTCAAACCCGTCAGCCCGACACTTGAAGACGTGTTCATGGAATTGCTGGATGCTAAACAAAAGTAACCTCATGGCAACCAATCGATCAATTATCATCAAGACTGAGGGACTGACGAAGAAGTTTGGCGAGTTCACGGCGGTGGACAATGTGAGCTTTGAGGTGCAGCGCGGCGAGGTTGTGGGCTACCTTGGCCCGAATGGCAGCGGCAAGACGACCACGATACGCATGTTGTGCGGCTTATTACACCCCAGCAGCGGGCATGCCCAGGTGAATGGTCTCGACATTGTCCACAACACTGAGGCGATCAAGCGCCAGATCGGGTATATGTCGCAGAAGTTTGCCTTATATGACGACCTGACGGTGCTGGAAAATCTGCAGTTTTACGCCGGTGTGTACGAGATTCCGCGCGCGACTGAAAAACAACAGATTGATAAAATTCTAGAGATGGCCGGGCTGACCACGCGCCAGAAGAGCATCTCCAGCGAACTCTCCGGCGGCTGGCGCCAACGCCTGGCGCTCGGTTGCGCACTGGTGCACAATCCCATACTGCTCTTTCTCGATGAACCGACCAGCGGCGTCGACCCAGTGGCGCGGCGGGAATTCTGGGACTTGATCTATAACCTGGCGCATGAAGGGACGACCATCTTCGTGACGACGCACTATATGGACGAGGCCGAGCACTGCGGACGGGTGGGGTTTATGAGCAATGGGCGGCTGCTGGCATTTGACACGCCGCGAGCGCTGAAATCTCACTATCTGCATGGCGCAGCCTGGGCAATTGCCGCGACGCCGCTGCTCGAAACAGTTGATATCCTCAGCCATATTCCCGGCGTGGCGCAGGCCAGTATGCATGGCGACCTTGCGCAGGTCATCCTGGCCGATGAAAAAACAACACTGCAGACGCTGACGGAAACGCTGAAAGCGAATGGCATCGCCGTCGGCAAAGCCGAGTTGGTCGAAGCCACGCTCGAAGACGTGTTTGTGTTGTTGGCGCATAAACAAGGGTGAATGCAGGGGCGAGCCCGTGTGTTCGCCCGATGTGATAGTGCGGAAAGATGGGATGACACGTGGGTCATCCCCTACGTAGAAATGGCGGTGAACGTAGGGGCGAACACACCGGTTCGCCCGATGTGATTGTGTGGCGAAAGATGGGATGACACATGGGTCATCCCC
>CAIXPS010000076.1 GCA_903921365.1 uncultured bacterium
TGACACGCGCCCATCTTGCAGACTATCCGATGATTAATTGGGACGAACTCAATGAGATATCCGGAAATGGCATCGAGTGTGGCGGGCATACCCATACGCATATTCAGTTAGATCTTGTGTCAAAGGATGTTGCATACAATGAAATAACCCGTTGCAAGATGGAACTGGAACAACACCTGCAACGACCGGTTGCAACCTTCGCATACCCTAACGGATACTGCGGAGGGCATGTGCGAGATCTGGTTTTGCAGGCTGGCTTCACAAGCGCCTGCGCCGTCAAGAATGCATTGTCGTTTAGCGGGGATGACACGTACGCACTTGCCCGCGTTTTCATCACCCCTTATATGTCGCTGACGGATTTTGAACACGTGACGTTGGGGCGCGCGCCCCACCTTGCTCTGCGCAGGGAACGACTTCGCACGAAAATCTGGCGACGGGCTCGCACACTATTCACACTTCTTGAGAAATAACCCCCGAGGAAAAACTATGGCTCTCATTCTGGTCACTGGCGGCGCTGGGTTTATTGGTTCGCATTTGGTCGCTGCGCTATTGCAGAACGGGCATTCTGTCCGTGTTCTGGACAACCTCAGCGCCGGCAAACTCGAAAATCTCGCGGGCTTCCGAGAGGATATCGAGTTTATCGAGGGCGACATCCGAGATGACAAAACTGTCCACACTGCCGTTCACGGCATTGACAGCATCGTGCATGAGGCAGCGCTTGTCTCGGTTGCGATATCGGTGCGTGAACCGATAAGAACCGAAGAGACCAACGTCCTCGCAACGCTAAAGTTATTAATCGCCGCGCGCGATGCAGGCGCGCGGCGCTTTGTATTTGCGTCGTCAGCCGCCGTGTATGGGTCGTCGCCCGAGCTACCCAAACGGGAAACCATGACCCCCTACCCCAATTCCCCTTATGGCTTGAGCAAGCTGGCGATGGAACACTATGCCCGGATATTCACTGAGCTCTACGGGCTGGAGACAGTCGGCCTGCGGTACTTCAATGTGCTCGGCCCGCGCCAGGATCCATCGTCCGAATACTCAGGCGTCATCGCCAAGTTTGTCACGACGATGTTGCGCGGCATAGCGCCAACCCTCTATGGCGACGGACTGCAGACGCGTGATTTTGTCCACGTCCGCAATGTGGTTAAAGCTAATCTACTGGCATTATCCGCACCCATGTCGGGGGGTGTTTTCAACGTCGCGACGGGTCAAAGTCACACATTACTGGACTTGACTGCGACGCTGAACGGCATTCTTGGCACAGACTTCAAACCGGTGTTTGCGCCCGCAAGACACGGAGATATCAAGTATTCAGAGGCAGATATCAGCCTGATACGCAACTATGGATATGAGCCTGTAGTGGATTTCGAGACTGGTCTGGCAGACACGGTCCAATGGTATCGAGACCATGCCTTATAGTAAGAGAAACTGTTTCCCGTAATCACCACGAACCAAATGCGAGTCATCAGCCCTGCACCACACGATGCGTGGGAAGCCATACATACAGCCGATCCAAACGCCCTGGTGAGTCAAAGTGCTGCCTGGATGAACTGCATTTGTTACACCACCGGCGCGACTGATGCAAGCCGCCTATACAATCTTGGGGACGGTCGAATGGCAGTGCTTCCACTGGCGCAGACTCGTGTCGCTCCCATGTTTCTTTCCAGCCTGAGATCACCGCCATCAGGATGGGGCATAGGAGGGCTGATTGCAAATTGCAATTTGCAGGTTGAGGACCTTTGCCATATCCTTGATGACCTTGCACGCTTGCCACACTTAAGCATCTCAATACGCCCTAATCCACTAACGGATCAACTCTGGGCGTCAGCGATGCACGCGCATGTGATTGCGTTGCCGCGACGCGCTCATGTGCTTGACCTGGTTGAGGGTTTCGACGCTTTATGGTTGAAGCGCTACAAACACGCCACGCGCACAGCCGTCCGCAAGGCCGAAAAGTCAGGGGTTACTATTGAGTGTAACAGTGATGAAAAGAGTGTTATCGACTTCCACAAACTATACTTGCGCTCGCTTGACAGGTGGGGAGCACAACAACATGAACCCCGCGCGTTAACCCATTGGCGCGGCTTAAGGCGTGATCCGATACAAAAGCTTCAGAATATATCAATCATGTCGGGAATAAACTGTCGAATCTATACAGCACGGGTGAATGGGGAACCAGTCGCAGCGTCGCTATTGTTAATCGGTCAGAATGCGCATATGACACGGGATGTAATGATCAAGGAACTTGCGGGGCCAGTGCGAGCTAATGATCTTTTGTACAACCGCGCCATCAAAGATGCCTGCGAAGCCGGATGCCATTATTTTCACATGGGTGAGACAGGTTCTTCAATATCACTGGCGCGTTTTAAGACCGGCTTTGGCGCAGAAGCTTACGAGTACGCCGAATACCGGCTCGAACGTCTGCCTCTCACACAAGTCGATGCTCTCCTGCGCAAGATCGTGAAACGCATCATTGGCTTTAAAGACACAACAAACGATGCGCGCGCCAATGAAGGGCAACATTAAAATGGCTTCGCCCACACGCCAATTCGGTATAGCGTTAATCCAAAGAGTAGTCGCCCACCTGCGCGAACCGCTCTTCTGGAATGGCTATGCCTTGATCCTGAGTTCGATGGCGACATCGTTACTCGGTCTGGTGTACTGGGGCGTCGCCGCGCGCGCCTACAACGCCGAAATCGTCGGAACAAACACTGCGACCATGTCTGGCTTACAGCTACTCAGTCTGTTAGCCCAACTGGGCATGGTGAATGTCGCCAATCGTTTCATCCCGACTGCCGGCAAGGCGACGGCGAAGTTGGTGCTCATCGCCTACGCTGTTGCCGTCACGGCAGCGCTTTTGGCAGGGCTGGTATTTTTAAGCGGAATCACTATCTGGGCGCCCTCGCTCGCTTTTATCAGCAGTAATCCGGTGCTTGCCATGTGCTTCATTGGCGCCACTATGGGATGGGTGATCTTCGTGATTCAGGACGCCGTGCTTGTCGGGTTAAGACAGGCGACATGGGTGCCGATCGAGAACATCGTATTCGCTGTTGCCAAGATTGCGTTGCTGATTGCATTTGTGTCGTTTATTCCGGATTACGGCATCTTCGCTTCGTGGGTGATCCCATCTATTCTGATAATCATCCCCACAAACATCCTCATTTTCAGATACCTGATACCGCGTCATGTGCGCGATACGGCCGCGCGCACCATCGAGATAAAAGTTGGCGCACTATTCCGCTTCATTACAGGAAACTACCTCAGCACATTGATCTGGAATTCAACGGTGACTACCATCCCGTTGCTTGTATTCAGCAGAGTCGGGGCAGAAACGAGCGCCTACTTCTATCTACCGTGGACGATTGCATTTGCGCTGCATCTGGTATGCACCAGCCTGAACATGTCATTCCTGACCGAGGTCGTATCAGACAACGCCAAACTGTCCTCTTACAGTTTCCGCACCTGGAGTCAGACGCTGTTAATACTCATACCGGCGGTGATCGTCATTGAAGTTGGCGCGCCATTCATCTTGCAGTTATTCGGTAATAGCTATGCGTCGGGCGGCGCAACCCTTCTGCGGTTACTGACGTTGTCAACCATCGGGTACAGCTTTACGGCTCATTTCCTTGAGATTTCGCGCGCGCGTCAACGCAATAGAGACGCATTCATCGTGCAGGCAGTCTTGTGTTTCATTATATTAAGCTTGGGATACATTTTTCTTGGAATCTGGGGGATCACTGGGCTGGGAATCGCCTGGTTTATCGCTCACACAGCAGTAGGCGCATACCTGGCAGTCACAAAACTGAGTTATATATGGCTTCCGGAGCTGAAGAAAGGCGGTTCTGGCAGAAACATCCGCTTTGTAAGCACGCTGCTGTGGAAGTGGACACACAGGCGCAGGAACGCAGAAGCGTTGCGTTTGGCGCCACAGATTCTGGCAGATATCACTGGAACCGAGGCTATGCCCCAGATGCGCAGTTGGGCGAAATACACGGTTATTCCGACCACTTCTGATATGTCCGTTATTAGTGTCGGTCCTGTTGACGGGCCAGCAGAAGGCATTGTCAAGATACCGCGTTCAGAGTCCGCTGAGAATAGCTTTTTGAAACAGAAACACATGCTGTCATTGGTGAGGGAGGATGCGCGGCTTGTCGAATTCTCAAATCTGTTGCCTGTCGTCCTTGCTGATGGAAGCACGAACGGTCATTTGTACAGTCTGGAGCAGATGATTCCGGGCGTCAGCGCACAGTATTGCGCCAATCATCACCAAGGCTGCCTGTCCACGCTAGCAGTGGCCGCAGATGCAATCAGGATGCTCCACATTCAAACCGCCAATACAATCAGTGTCAGCCCCAAGATGATTTCACACTGGGTCGATCAGCGTATAGCGGTTCTCGATAAGCTATATGAAAAACCGATTCCGGGATTCGTCAGCCGATCGGCGATCAAGCGTTTACAAGCAGAATTACATTCCAGTTTCATTGACAAAAATGCGACAGTCTCATGGGTGCATGGAGACTACTGGCTGGGAAATATCCGCGTTACGCCTGATGGAAAGACCGTAACAGGCATACTCGATTGGGAACAAGCGGCGCCGGATGAAATTCCGCAATGCGATGTTCTGCTGCTCCTTGTTACAACGCGCATGGCTACCACAGCCAGTGAAATGGGGGACGTCGTCACCCAGCTGTTGAGCAACCCATCCTGGTCGGCAGAAGAAAAGGCAATTCTTGACCAGGCTGCTAAGGATTTCAAGTTCGACCCAATCGACATGCGTTCTTTGCTCCTCTTGACCTGGCTACGGCATGTCAGCGATGAGGTCGCAAAGACGACGCACAGGGCAACACACTGGTATTGGATCTACCGAAATGTCGAATGGGTGCTCAGAAAGCTGTAGCCTCCTGAAGTCAAAACGTCCCCATATCACCAGGCTGTTCCTGTAGAATGATACGAGAGATGGACAGGCCCACCACCGCTAAAAGCAAGGCGCCGCCGCCCAGTGTCACCGCACACCGGGGGATTCGACATCTCGTGCAATACCGGCCCAAATTGCCCCAGGGCATCGATTTCACTAACCTGATCCGAAAAACCTGGCCGCTGGTCATTCTGAGTGCAGTTCTCGTGACATATGTGGTCTCAGTCTGGGGCGCCGATGTAAACCACATGACCGATTTCGGTTTCCTGTCAGTACTTCCGCCGGCGGCTTACGCAGCACTCGCAGTCCTGATCATAAGCGCCTGTATCTTGATCTTCCACCAACCCGAAGATAGCCTGTTCATATTTGCGTTCATCTTCACCCTGGTGCTGTTGGTGCATGGCGCCCCAAATGTGCTCTATGGCACACTCAGGTATTCATGGTCGTGGAAACACGTCGGGATGGTTGACTATATTCAAGACTACGGCAGCATCAATCCCGCAATTGCGTACCTGGGTGTCTATCATAACTGGCCTGGGTTCTTCGCCTTTGGGGCATTTTTGACAGAAATAACCGGCGCGCAATCGGCCCTCAATTTTGCTGGCTGGGCGCCTGTTTTCTTTAACTTGATCGACATCGCTGCTCTTCTGTTTATCTACAGCTCTTTGACCACTGACCGGCGAGTCATCTGGTTTGCAGCACTGATCTTCTGTCTGACGAACTGGGTTGGGCAGGACTATTTCTCACCACAGGCGATGAATTATTTCTTCCACCTCATCATCATAGGGATGATTCTGAAGTGGTTCACCGTAACATCCCCGCCCACACTCACTGTTCTACACCGGATACCAATCGTTCGTCGCTTCGCGGTGCCCATCCTCCGGTTGCTCAGCCGGGCGATCGACTCAGATGCGCCTGTGAACGCCTCTACTTCGACTGAGCGGATCATCTACCAGGGGATAATCGTGGCAGTCTTTGGCGTCATTGTAGTAAGCCATCAGATCACGCCTTTCATGACGATCATCACGGTATTCGGCTTGTTGCTGGCGCGCCAGATTAAACCGCGCCTGCTGCCATTCATTTTATTATTCATGTTCGTGGCGTGGCTCATGACAGGGGCGCGCACCTATATGCAGATTCAAGTGTCCAGCATGCTAAGGGACCTTGTGCAGTTTGGGGATCATCTGACATCCACCTTGCACGACACAACGACTTTCAGCCCTGGGCAGGTGATTGTGTCTGCCATGGTGCGCGGGGAAACGCTGGCCGTCGTGCTGCTGGCCGTGGCTGGCGCATTTCGCCGATACCGCAATAGAAACATTGACGTGCCAATCATCATCTGTGTCATTGCCCCATTTTCAGCATTACTGGCCAGTTCGTATGGCGGAGAGATTCTATTTCGGGTTTATTTCTTTGCCCTTCCCTTCCTGGCATTGTTTATTGCGTTGTTGATACGACCCACGTTCAGATTGCCGCAAAGATGGCTGATGACTGTTTTCGCCGCTGTGATGAGTTGTATGCTATTCATCGGCTTTCTGTTTGCGTATTACGGCAAAGATCAGTGGAATTACTTCACGCCCAACGAAGTAGCGGCGTCGGACTATCTTTTTAACAATGCGCCGCCCGGCACACTTGTGATAGAAGGATCGCGCAACTATCCCTCAGAGTATCGCAACTACTCCCGGTTTACCTACCTCATGCTCTCACGAGAGATTCCACTGGATGCGAAGCTGGTCACAGACACGACGGCAACGCTGGCGCGCTGGATGAGCGAATCAAAATACTCGGCAGCGTTTGTCATCATCTCCCGCAGTCAGATACTTGAAGAACACGGACTTGGCGAGATACCAATAGGCACACTTGAGAATATCAAACAAACGTTGCTGGATTCACCCTTGTTCCGCGTCGTTTACCGTAACGACGATGTGATTATCTTCAGACTCGCCGACAAGTACGATGCGGCACAGCCATGAGACAGCGCATCACCTGGCCGATCATTATCATTGTCTCTGCGTTGAGCGCCGGGCTGGCATCACTTGGCTTCCTGCCAACAATCCTGCAGTTTCTGATTATCGGCGGCTTCATCCTTGTGATACCCGGCATGGCCTATATCCGCCTGATGCTTTCTACCCCGTCACTCACGCGTTTTATTCTCTCGGTTGCGCTCAGCCTGTCGCTGTCCACTTTTGTGTCGATGTTCATGGTTCTGACGCATACCTGGTATCCGCTAGGCGGACTGTATTTTCTCATCGCAATCAGCATCGCCGGCGCTGCTCTGCAGATTATTCTGTCCCCCCGAAACCAGTGGTGACTCCTGTTTTACCGCGCGACCCGCAACCCGACTCCGAACGCCTAAAAGCATCTACAATTACAACCCTATGCAATCTACTGCCAATGCAATCATCTGGGACATGGACGGCGTTCTTGTCGATTCTGGATCATTCCATTACCGCGCCTGGCGCGAGACGCTGCGAGCGGTGATGAACACGGATATTACTTATGCCGCTTTTCAACGCACCTTCGGTTTGCGGAATCTTGAGATGCTCAGGGACACCCTCGGCTACAACCTGACGCTCGACGAAGTGAATCACCTTGCGGGTATCAAAGAAGAGCGATATCTGGAGTTGATTCGTCAGCAAGGCATGAGCCTGCTGCCGGGAGTAAAGGAATGGCTAGATCAGACAACCGCTGCAGGCTGGCGTCAGGCAGTTGCATCCTCTGCACCGCGCGTGAATGTAGAAGCAGTGGTTGACGCGGTAAATATCCGGGGGTATTTCGATGCGATGGTATCCGCAGAGGATGTGTCGCGCGGCAAACCCGACCCGGAAGTGTATCTTGCTGCGGCGACGAAACTGGGCGTGACCCCGTCCCGGTGTATCGTCATTGAAGACGCGCCGGTGGGCATTCAAGGCGCCCGTAGCGCGGGCATGAAATGCATCGGCGTATTAACCACACATGATCACCTTGACGGCGATCTGGTTGTCAATCGCCTGTCGGATGCGACCTTTGCAATGGCGGTCGATCTACTGAACAGTGCGTCGTAGCGCTTCCGCCCAGCATTTCTGCGCAATTTGCGTGTAGACCATCGCCTGCTGCCAGCGATCGCCTTCTTCGATCCACTCGCCACGGGAGTTTAGAATAAGCCGCGCGTAGCTGATTTCGGGCCCCAAAAGCTCAGGAGCGAAGTTAAGGTAATCTCCGGACTGAGCGGTTTTCAAAAAACCGGCTATGCATCGCGTCCACATCTCTCGGAAATGCGACACATTAGGCCTGTCCGAACCATCACCTATATCCACCTGGATACACCCGGGTGAGGAAATGCGGCCATGAATAAAGCGCACGCGGTCGAACACCGGCTGTATAAAATCAAACTTGGCGTTGATATCGCCATAGACCATTTCGAGACCTGTGTACCAGTGCGAGAAGTCGCCGTTAAATCGTATTTCCGGAAAGCGCTCAGTCAGCTTTACCGTTCGCCATAAATCCTGCGTGATTGTCGCTCTGTGGGTCTCAATGTACATCGGGATGTCTACTGTCACAGATGCTGTGAGGATGGCCTCAACCATGCGACTGACTTCGTCGTCATCCTCCATTCCCCACCCGGCATGCAATGTGATGCAGTCATATCCTTTTGCCTTGCCGTCGCGCGCAACCACATAGGCATCCTCTGGTATATTCACCCGACCGCCGCCCGATTGCCCGAGACCCAATTCGCGACAAGCCGCGAGATCGCCGCCCTGTATCGCCTCATATCCCGAGTGCTTGACCGCCAGATGCAAGGCTCGATCATCCCCCTGCGGCGCAGTTGTATAGAGAGGCAGTCCCGCAACATTCGCATAAGTGATACTCTTCCTTAAAGCTGGTGCGCGTCCAGAGCCATCATTTGTATTCTTAACCATCGGCTTACCTCTTCTCTAGCACAATCACACCCATCACTCATCGACTACTATATTCTGAAGCAATACCTCATTAGTCGGATATTTGTCGAGTTGCTTTAAAAACCATGTCATGCTCTCGATCGGTTTTCGCGCCACCAGAGCGCGCCGCAGGATATTCAGCCGTTTGTTCGCGTCGGCTGTGTAGAGTTTCTCGGCTTTGCGCGTGCTGCTCGCTGCTAGGTCGATTGCCGGGAAAATGCGGGATTCGGCCAGTTTCCTGTTTAGCACAATCTCGCTATTGCCCGTTGCCTTGAACTCTTCGAAGATAAGCTGATCCATGCGTGAGCCTGTATCAACGAGCATGCTGGCAATAATCGTGAGCGACCCGCCCTTTTCAACATTGCGCGCTAACCCAAAAAACCGGCGCGGAATCTCAAATGCACTGGCGTCAACGCCACCCGATAGCGTGCGACCAGTGCCGCCGCCTTTCAGGTTAAATGCGCGCACAAGCCGTGTCATGCTGTCGAGCAGGACGACGACTTCGTTGCCACATTCGAGCTCGGTGCGGGCATGCGCCAGGATGAACTCGCACAAAGCAATATGCTCCTGCGTTTTCTGATCGCTCGAACTCGCAAACACTGTGGCGGACGCCAGTCGCCTGAAATACGTTACTTCCTCGGGTCTCTCGTCGATCAACAACGTAATCAGACGCGTGTTTGGGCTCGAGACATGAATCGCTTTTGCTATCTTCTCGATCAGCATCGTCTTACCCGCTTTTGGCGGCGCGACAATCAGCCCACGGGTTCCTTTGGCAATCGGCGCAACAAGATCAACCACCCGCATACTGGTGTCTCCCTCAACAGAGAGATTAAAGCGATCAACGGGGTCGATCGCGATCAGATCCGCAAATGGTTTGCGTTTCGCGAATGCAGCCGGCTTTAACCCACCGATCTTATCGATAGTTGCGAGCTCTGAGTTGGATTTACCATCCTGAACGTGCCCCGCGATAGAAACACCCTCCGGCAGCTTGTATTGCTCAACCAGTGCTGCTGGAACGCGAACGGGGTCGCCATTCGGTTTTGCCGGATCATATAGAACCATCGACCCCTTCGCTGATCGTTTGAGTAAGCCAGATGCAAGTTGTGCCATGCGGTGTTATAAGCGGTTTTTCAAGATGTAGCTACCCACGGCTGTCACCGTGTCAATCCATATCAATTTGTCAGGATCGGAACAGTACTGACACAATTCCTCAAGAACTTCAATCGCCATTGCCTGGCGCGAAAACGCGCCGATATCGTGCGAACACAACACCAGCCAGCCCTCTTCATCCATGGCGCGATCTATCCACAAGCTCAGTCTCTCGTACGCATGGTCGTCGCTATCTACACCCATGACTTGCGCCAGATCACATAACAACGGCGAGTTGATTGACTCGTCCCGAAACCCGCGCCCGCACAAGAACCGCCTTGCCACTAGCGGCACATAGCTCGCCAATGCCTCACCACGGCCAACGTGCTTCTGGCCGCAAGGATAGGCAAAAGTGCGCGGTGTGACGCCGACCAGGTCGCGAATAACCTCATCCGCCCGATCCATCTCTGCGGCCAGGTCGTAAAGCGTCTTGTCTTCGAGTGCATTACTGCGCGACCACACAAAGTTGGCACTGCATGGGTGTGTCAGGGTGTGGTTACCCATTTCGTGTCCATGCGCCGCCGCCTTACGCCAAGCATCCTGCCGCACAGCGATGTTGTTTGGCGAGAGATAAAACGTCGCCTTAACGCCAAAACGATCCAGAATCGGCAACCCGGCGTCAACCTGCGACGACCTTGCGTCGTCAAACGTCAGGCTGATAGCCGCTTTCTTACCGGCTGGCCAGTGGAACACCGCGCCTTGTGGCATAACTGTTTTTCGATCCTCCATTGTGTCATTGTGTCAGTGACTCGCGCACGCGCGTACTCGCGCACCTATGCGTTAATTATTTCACGTAGAAACTGGACGGCATCACTGATGTCTGCTGCTGGATTGTCGCCTACTTCACGCTCGATTGTCAAATACCCTTTATAGCCAATATCGCATAACGCCTGCAGATAGGGCGTCCATTTTACCGCCCCTTTTCCCAATGGAACTTCCTCGAATAGTTTACCGACCTGAATTGCTTCAATTCCGCCCGTTGCAAATGCGCCATACACCTTTTCAGGATCGCATGGCTGTAACTGCACCCCGTCCTTTGCATGGGTATGCACGATATAGTCTTTTAACGTGTACACCGCTTGAACCGGATCATCTGCCGTGACCATAACAAGATTAGCCGGGTCAAGGTTCACCCCGATGCCCTTCGAACCGATATCGTCCAGGAACATCTTCAGCGTCGTCGCTTTCTCTGGCCCTGTTTCGATCGCAAAAGTAACGCCCGCGCGCGCCGCATACTGCGCTAACTCCCGACATGCATTAAACAGGATAGCATACCGAGGGTTGGACTTGTCTTCAGGAACGACGCCGATATGGGTCGTCACGACATGCGCGCCCATATCCACCGCAAGATCGGTGATGCGTTTGCTTCGCTCAACACGCATTGCATTTTCACTGGCATTCTGGAACCCATGCCCGCCAAGATCACCACACAAGGCGGAAATCTCCAGTCCCAGATTCTGGCAAAATCGCCTGAAATCTTTGCGCGTGGCTTTGTCCATCAGTTCCGGGCTGATTTCCCCGTGTGCCGCATAAACCTGCACACCATCGGCCCCAATCTCTTTTGCTTTGAGCACGCCCTCGCGGGGCGAAAGTCGAAACCCATCACTCATTACACCAATCTTAAAAGGCATCATGGCAACTCTTCTCTCCTGTACTGTGATTGCGACGCGCTAACAATAGCACTGATCAGACAAAAACACATGACTGATACCCTACATTAGTGCAGGTCATATAAATAGTGATTATCGTGAGTAAATGAAACGACAAGTATTGCCGTTTCAACTGCGTTTTTATTGACGTATTATTGACGCGTTAATGAAACGGCATAAAATGAAGCCGTTTATTCTTACGGAAATAAGCAAATTCTCCTTGTCGAGTAGTGAGGCAGATCATTAGCGCACCAACCACACAATCCGAGTGGGAATCACAACTAAATAGCTTCGACCCTGTTATTAGAGCCGGTGCTCTTGCGGCATTGCTATCCCACGACCATAATGTGGCGGCTCAAAGGCCGTTACTTAACGCAGTCAACATGCACGCCCATACGTTCTTTTCCTTTAATGCGTATGGACATTCTCCGACCTCGCTGGTGTGGCTGGCTCGAAAAGAGCGTTTTGCCGCCATTGGCAGCGTTGACTTTGACGTTCTGGATGCTGTCGACGAGTTTCTTGACGCCTGTGAACTGGCGTCAGTTCGGGGAAGCAGCGCACTGGAAACACGCGTCTATATCCCGGAGTTCGCCGACCGCGAGATCAACTCACCGGGCGAACCGGGCGTGGCCTATCACATGGGTATCGGTTTTACCAGTAGCACAGCAAACGGTAAGGTCACCAGTATCCTCACGGACATGCGCCAACGCGCCTCGCAACGCAATCGCGAGCTCATCAACCGTGTGAATGCGCATCTTTCACCGATCACGATCGATTATGACCGCGACGTATTGCCGCTTACCCCAGCCGGAAACGCCACAGAGCGCCATATCCTGGTTGCGTACACCCGCGCAGTCGATCAGAGCGGCGCAGATCCGGTTGATTTCTGGGCGCGCGCGCTGGATGCAAAAAAAGAGCAGATAGCGCTGATTATCACCGACATACCAAAGCTTCACAACTTAATCCGATCCAAACTGATGAAACGGGGTGGCGTCGGGTATGTCCAGCCGGGACCCTCCACCTTCGCTTCCATTGATGAATTTCACCAGTTCGTGATCGGGTGCAACGCCCTGCCCTGCGCCACCTGGCTGGACGGCGTCTCAACCGGTGAACAAGCGATTGAGGAATTGCTCAATCTGGGCATCTCAAAGGGCGTGGTCGCGCTCAATATCATTCCTGATCGCAACTGGAATATCGCCGACCCGGCTCAAAAACACGTCAAACTCCAAAACCTGTATGACGTGGTAGCACTGGCTCAGAAACTGGACTTGCCGCTTAACATCGGGACAGAGATGAACACTTACGGCAACCGGCTCATTGACGACTTCGATGCGCCTGAACTGGCGTCAGTGCGCAAACCTTTCCTGGATGGGGCATACTTCATATACGGCCACACGATGATGCAACGCGCCATTGGCCTTGGATACCAGAGCGACTGGGCGAAGTCACATCTGCCTTCACGAGCAGCGCGCAATGCCTTTTACACTCAGATTGGTTACCGTATCATTCCCGGCAAGGCCGGGATGCAACAGATTTGTGCTTTCTCCGACGGGATGAAACCGTCTGAAATCACATATAAACTTGGTGGATAATCAATTGGTTATCGGTTGGTTATCGGTTAATGAGGTGGAATGAAATGTTAGATAAATTAGCGGAATATCGGCGCGCAGAAGTAGACCAGACTCCTGATAAAACTCAGATCTGGCCGTTATACGGCGCAGGATTCGACAACCTTGGCGTGGACAGCAAGCCCATTGAAATTGACCTGCCCCAATACGGCGCGGATGATCTACTTGTGCGCCATGACGCATGCGGCCTGTGTTTCTCCGATATAAAAATCCTCTCACTGGGTGAGACGCACCCGCGAATCTTCAAGAATATGAAGGTTGACCCCGTGGTCATGGGTCATGAGGTTGTCATGACCATCATCGGCGTAGGCGAGAACCTAAAGGCTCAGTATCATATCGGGCAGCGCTTTATCGTCCAGGCGGACATATACGACAAAGGCGTGAACTATGCCTATGGCTATATGTTGCAGGGCGGTCTTTCGCAGTACGCCGTGATTGGCAAGCGCGTCCTGAACGGCGACGATGGAAGTTACCTGATCCCAATTCGTGAAGAAACCGGCTACGTCGAAAGCGCGCTCGTAGAGCCATGGGCGTGCGTCATCGCGGCATATCAGCTTAAATACCGCACCAGTATCAAACATGGCGGCACAACTTGGATTGTCGGCTCAGACGACGCCTCAGACACAGTCCCGTACACCATCACCGCAGGCTTTGATGAGCAATCGCATCCTGCCAAGCTCGCGTTGTCCAACGTGCCCGCGAAACTATCCGCGTGGCTCAGGGAGCGCGCGGCGCAGATCGGTGTGCATGTCATCGACGTTCCGGATATTGGCGACACGACGCTCGAAAGCGTCGATGACATCATCATACTGGGCGCAGACGCCGCTGTGGTTGAGAAGGTAAGCCCGAAGTTGGGGATGTTTGGCATACTGGCTGTCGTCAGCGAAAGTCCTTTCGCGCGCAGCGTCAGCATCGATGTCGGACGCATTCATTACAACCGCTGGGCTTATGTCGGCACCAAGAGTTCCAACATTTCGCGGGCTTACAGCGATACACCGATACGATCAACACTACGAACCGGCGGCAAGACCTGGCTGGTAGGCGCGGGCGGCCCAATCGGTCGGATGCACCTGCAGCGAGCCATCGAGATCGCAGATGGGCCGGGGACAATCGTGTGCACGGATGTCAGCGATGCTCGCCTGGAGGATCTGCGCGTCAGCTTTGAAGGCGATGCCAGGAACAAGAACGTCAACCTGGTTTGTCTGAATCCGATGAAGAAGGAAGAATACGGTCAACGCATGGGCGAGATCAAGGCCGCCGGCGGGTTTGACGACATCATCGTCCTGGCGCCGATTCCGGCCGTCATCTCAGACTCTGCCACATACCTTGCGCCGAAAGGGGTCATGAACGTCTTCGCCGGCGTCAATCGCGGCACGATGGCTACCCTCAACCTGAACGATATGCTTGACAAGAACGCGCGTGTGATTGGTCATTCGGCATCGTCTGTGGACGACATGAAACTGATGCTGCATGATACTGAAGCAGGCATTCTTAAGCCGAATCGCTCAGTCGCCGCGGTCGGATCGCTTGAGGCTGCAAAAGAGGGTCTGAAGGCGCTCAAAGATGCGACCTATCCGGGCAAGGTGGTGATCTTCCCCAACATCAAGTATCTGCCCGTTACCTCACTGCCTGAGTTGGAAGTCAAACTCCCCACCGTCTTCGCCAAGCTGCATAATGGGCGCGAGTGGTGCGTCGAAGCCGAGCAGGAATTCCTGCGTATCATGTTGCCGTAAATTATGGATAAAACACTACAGGATCGCATTGCAATCGTCACCGGCGGCGGTCAGGGTCTCGGACAGTCCATCTGTCTGAGACTGGCCAATGAGGGCTGCCACGTCGCGGTGGCTGACTTGAACGAAAAAACTGCGCAGGATACCGCGGAGCTTGTCGCCAAAGAAACCGGGCGGCGCACCATCGCCGTCAAGGTGGACGTATCCGATGAAGCGCAGGTCGAGGCGATGGTCAAGCGCGTCGTCGATGAGTTTGGTCGACTGGACATCCTGGTCGCAAACGCCGGAATCCTCGTTTCCGGCGACATTACGGACTTCCCCGCCGAAAAATGGCGCGCGGTCATGAACGTCAACCTGTTTGGTTATTTCCTGACGGCCAAACACGCTGCCCGTGTGATGAAAGCGCAGAAGAAAGGCGTCATTATCGAGATCAACTCGAAGTCTGGCAAGAAAGGCAGCTTCCGCAACTCGGCCTATGCCGCTTCCAAGTTCGGCGGAATCGGCTTGACGCAAAGTATTGCGCTCGATCTCGCAGAGGATGGCGTGCGCGTCAATGCTGTCTGTCCCGGCAACCTCCTGGACTCCCCGCTCTGGAATCAGGGCCCGAACTCGCTTTTCAAGCAATATGCGCGTAATCGCGGCATTACAGAGGAGGAAGTGCGCCAACTCTACATCAACCAGGCGCCAATGAAGCGCGGTTGCACTTATACTGACGTCTGCAACGTCGTCGTCTTCCTTGCCTCCGACCAGTCAAGTTATATGACAGGCCAGGCCATAAACGTCACGGGCGGTCAGGAAATGCGTTAAAAGATTAGGGCAGACTTACCCAGTCTGCCCTAAAATAACTGCCATGGTCAAAATCATCACCGACACAACAGCTGGCCTGGCAGCCGAGGTTACTACCCGCTACGGAATTCCAGTCATCCCGCAGATAATCCATTTTGACGGCGATTCCTTCATGGAAGGAGTCGACATGAATAATGCCGCCTTCATGCAACGCCTGAAGACGGCGCGCAATCTGCCAAAGACAGCCGCCCCGCCACCTGAACTGTTTATCAAAGAGTTTGAAAGACTGACTCCGTCCGGTGAGCCGATTCTCTGCATTCATCCGACGTCGGAGCTGAGTGGCACAATTCGTTCTGTGACGGCTGCGCGGGCTGAGTTCCCTAAAGCCGATATCCGCATCATCGACACGCGTGTTATCGGTAGTCCTCTGGCTACACTGGTAACGCTCGCTGCGGAATGGGCCGCAACTGGAGTCGATGTCGATACAATAGAGTCACGCATTCGCTCCATGATTCCCCGTTGCCATGTATACTTCCTGGTGGCTACGCTGGATTTTCTTGCGCGCGGTGGTCGCATTGGCGGCGCATCCGCATTGCTGGGCAGCGTGCTGCAGATAAAGCCAATCCTGGCTCTTCATGATGGCAAAATCGATCTGATTGAGCGGGAGCGCACACAGAAACGCGCGCTTCAACGGTTAAAAGAACTCGTCACTCAGAAAATCGCGCGTGATGGAAATGGCTATCTCTCCATCATGCATGCGGCGGTTCCTGACCAGGCGCAGGCTCTGGCACAGGATCTGTGTTTACAGTTAGGCATTCGTAGTGCTCCGATCCTCGATGTGCCTCCGGCGATTGTCGTTCACGGCGGTCCGGGCATTCTTGCGGTCGCATTCTTTTCCTAAAGTATGAGAACAAAAACAGGCTGTTAGAAATTACTGCCATATCGCATTGTTGCGTGGAGGTATACCATGGCTTATCTGAGCGAGTTGCTCGGCAAACCCGTTGCTGATATAGATGGCAACAAAATTGGAACAATCACAGACGTTATCGCATCTCCACGCGCAGATGCATTGCATCCACAAATCGCCGCGATTGCGGTGAAACGTAAAGGCGTCGACTTTCTCATTCCCTATGCGGACATTGCGGTGCTTGTCGCCCCCGCAGTGCCGGTCAGCAAACGTATTGCGGATATCATCCAATACCAGGTCAGCGAAAGCGATCTGTACCTTGCGCGCGACGTGCTGGATAAGCAGATCATCGACACCAATGGAATGCGCGTCGTGCGCGTGAACGACCTTGACCTGGCCAGGGTAAACAACGCGTTCTACATCGCCAACCTTGATATTGGCAGCATGGGCTTGCTGCGCCGGCTTGGCCTCGCTTCAGTGGCTTCGAAGGTCGCGGTCAAACTGGGTCGGCCGTTGAGCTCCGGCGTTATCGCGTGGCATGACACGGAGTTATTGCCGGGCGATCAACCTATGAGACTCAAGGTGGCTAGTGACAAAATCACCGACCTCCACCCCGCCGACCTTGCCGAAATCATCAGCGATCTCAGCCGCTCCGAGAGCAGTAAGTTTCTCGAATCGCTCGACATCAAAACAGTTGCCGACGCGCTGGAAGAGGTCGAACCCGAATATCAGGCGAGCCTGGTTGAAGGGATGACTGACGAGAAAGTCGCAGATGTGTTGGAGGAGATGTCTCCAGACGCCGCTGCAGACCTGCTCGCCGAACTCCCGGAGGAACGCAGCGAAGACCTGCTAAACCTCATGCAACACGAAGACGCGCGGGACGTCCGCGAACTGCTGACTTATGCGGTTGACAGCGCGGGCGGTTTGATGACAACTGAATATGTCGCCGTTCGTCCTGACCTGACTGCCGCGCAGGTCATGGAAGTGCTTCGTGAGACTGCCAATGAAGCAGAGACCATTTTCTATGTCTATGTGACCGAAGCGGATGAACGACTAGTGGGTGTGTTCTCACTCCAGAATCTGGTGCTGGCCAAGCCGGATCGCAGGGTTAATGACTTCATGCACCATCGCATAGTCACAGTCATGCTCGAAGATACTCAGGATGAAGTCGCGCAAGTCGTCGCAAAGTACAACTTGCTGGCAGTGCCCGTTGTAGATGAGCAGCATCGCATGCACGGCATCGTCACAGCAGACGATGCGCTGGACAAGATCATCCCAACTGCATGGAAAAAACGCATCCCCAAGCTGTATCGCTGAAGATTGGCGCCTGCTAAAACATCAAATACTGACATCGTATCGTGGAGTGAACTATGACCAGACTTTGGAATCGCCTGAAACCCTTCCGAACACGCATTCTGCTACTGCTGGCTGTCATCGGGCCTGGCATCATCACCGCCAATGTCGACAACGACGCCGGCGGTATCACCACCTACTCCGTAGCCGGCGCTCGTTATGGCTACAGTTTGCTATGGATGCTAGTCCTCGTGACGCTGGCGTTAATCATCGTGCAGGAGATGAGCGCTCGACTTGGCGTCGTGACCGGCAAAGGATTAGCAGCGCTCATTCGCGAGCGTCTTGGCGTCCGTTGGACAACGATCATCATCGGCATCCTCCTGATCGCCAACCTGGCAAACACCGTGAGTGAATTCGCCGGAATCGCCGCCAGCATGGAGATATTCGGGGTCAGCAAATATATCTCGGTCCCAATTGCCGCGATCGCAGTCTGGTTTCTGATCGTTAAAGGCAGCTATAAATCTGTTGAGCGGGTGTTTCTTGTAGCAAGCGTGATCTACCTAGCCTATGTCATCTCCGGCTTTATGGCAAATCCTCCCTGGGCGGCTGTTTTGAAAGAAACACTGACGCCAACGTTTAAACTCGAATCCGGTTACGTCGCGCTGTTTATTACGGTCATCGGCACCACCATTGCGCCATGGATGCAGTTCTATCAGCAGTCAGCCATCGCGGATAAGGGCATCAGTGTTAGTGTCCTGCCCTATGAACGCCTCGATGTCATCATTGGTTGTTTCTTTACTGACATCGTAGCGGCCTTTATTATGATCGGGTGTGCCGCAACCATTTACGCCCACAATCTACCGATTGAATCCGCTGCGGATGCTGCGCGCGCACTGGCGCCGCTGGCAGGGCCATTTGCCACGGTATTATTCGCCCTCGGACTTCTGAATGCCTCGGTATTCTCTGCGGCTATTCTGCCATTGTCCACTGCGTATGCTGTGTGCGAAGCGTTCGGCTGGGAATCAGCCGTAAACCGCAACCTGCGCGAGGCGCCGATCTTTTTCGGCATTTACACCGCGTTAATCGTGCTGGGCGCGCTGATTATCCTTCTTCCAATCAAGTCGCTCGTTGATGCAATGCTGGCCAGCCAGACGCTGAACGGCGTGCTCCTGCCAATCATCCTGATCGTCATGTTGCGCTTGATCAATGACAAACGGTTAATGGGAAAATACGTCAATGGGCGCATCTTCAACATCATCAGCTGGGCCATGGTTATCGTGCTGATCTTCCTGACAGGCGTCCTCGTCGTCACAAGCACATTCCCCGGCCTGTTGAGCTAAGTGAATGGATACTCAGTCGGCCGCATGCGCCAGTTCGATCTGCGCCTCTTCAGCGCTTGCGATCTCTGCGCCCTTGACTTCATTGATGCGCGACAAGAGAAAAATGCCAATAACAAAAAAGACTGAGATTGAGAACACGCTCGCCCGCGGGTTGCCCGTAATCTGGCCTACGATGCCATAAAGCAATGGACCGAGGATGCCTGCGAACTTCTCGCTCAACCCATACAGACCGAAAAACTCACCCGACTTGGCGCGCGGCGACAGGCTGGAGAACAACGAGCGGCTTAATGCCTGCGTCCCACCCTGCACAGTTCCGACCAGCCAGCCGATCATGAAAAACTCCGCCTGGGAACGCAAAACAAATCCCCACAAGGGAATAATGGTGTAGATCAGCAGACCCAGAATAATTGCGCGTTTGGCATTCAGGCGCTCGCTCAAACCTTTGAATAGTCTGCGCCCAATAAAGGCTGAGAACAGAACGCCTGCAATTTGATCAATTGCGATGGCAGCGAAGGTTGCCGGGATGTTCAGCGCACCGGTGAGATTCGCATACACACCGATCAACGGCAGCGTGACGCCTGTCCAGATCAACATCGAGACATATGAGGCGCGCGCCTTGTTTTCCGGATTAGGAATGCGGCCATAAATCAAGGCGTAAGGGAAAGCCACAAATTGAGTCAATAGCAGCGTGCCGATCAACACCGCGGTGTCCAATCCAAGCGCAGCGCCATAAGCCGTCGCCAGCAGAATGATTGCCCCGATCCCTTCCATATAGAACCAGAACGCAATCAGCATTTTGAAAAGCTCGCTGTAATGGCGGATGTCCTTGACCGTATGTCCTAAGCGCACAAAAGTGTCGCGTATAGCGCTTCCGGTCGTGGAGTGTGCCAAGGGGTCGCGGGCGGTTCTGGCACGCGCAAGGCAAGCGGAACGCTAAACCCAATCCACCATATGCCCACGGTTAGAAATGCGATGCGCACAGCCGTCCCGCTGTCGAGACCAATCTTGTCAGAGAACAGATAAAGCACCGTGTTTAGAGCGAGTAACACGCCGCCACCGATGTATCCCATTGCGTAACCCTGGCTGGAAACACGGTTCAGGTCAGCAGGATGCGCCACATGGGGCAGGAGTGAGCTGCTCAGCCCAAGCGCAATATTCATTGCGACCTGCGTCAGAATATACAACACCAGCGCAAGCTGCCACATCCCGGTTGTCAGCACGAACATCATGGATGCCAGGATTCCACCTGCGCCAGTGGCAAGCAGCAGAAATCGTTTTCTCCGGCCGGTGATATCCGCCAGCGTGCCGATAATCGGCGCAAGGATGGCGGCAGCAAATAAGGCCAACGACACAGATAGCGCATATACATTCGAAGCCGTATCCCGCGCCAGAGCCATTGCATCGGCGTCGCCGGCAACTTTACCCGCAAGCAGAAATGCCGGCGCGGCGATTGCAATGAAAAATGGCGGGAAGAAAGTTGACGCGGTAGTGGTGATATACGCGTGATTTGCCCAATCGTAAAATGACCAGGCGCGAATCCGACGACTGTACGACCGGTCTGCCTGGGGTGTATTTTGCATGATGTCCTTATGCGCTGAAAAATGCGGCGCGTCCGATGCGGATCACACCTGTTTGAAATGTAAGCTCGCCGAATATGGGCTGAATAGTACCATCGTTGTCTGTCTGCGTGACTGGATTTTCGGAACTAAAATGAACATGCGCACGATATGAATCACAGGACGCGCAGGTTGGAAATAGCCCTGCTTTCTCTTGGCCTCTTCTTCGGCTGGATAGCTGCCACATCACTTTGGCTGCAATCGCATGCCGCCATGACTCTCGTCACGCCGGCAGTCTGTACGCTTGCGGGCATTGTGGCGCACTTATGGTTGAACCGGGTCGCCCCGCAACGCGATCCACTATTGCTACCTATTGCGCTCACACTGACAACCTGGGGCTTGCTCGTCATTGCGCGGGTTGCGCCGAATTTCCTGGAGAGACAGCTTGTATGGTTGCTTGTTGGACTGACGGCTCTGTGTGGTGTGGCCGCAAGCCGTGACAGATTGCGCTGGCTTCGTAGATTCAAGTACACATGGCTTATCGCCAGTCTTCTATTGCTCGCGGCCACACTGTTTTTAGGCGTAAATCCTGCGGGTGAAGGCGCGCGCCGCTGGTTGAGCATCGCCGGCGTCTTTTTACAACCGTCCGAGGTGCTGCGCCTGTTGATGATTGCTTTCCTGGCCGCCTTCTATAGCGAACGCACGGGTCTGGACCGGATTGGCCCGGCGCTCGCACGGACAAGTCACACGCCTGCATGGAAATACCTTGCCCCGCTGCAAAACAGATTGAGGTCTCTGTCGCCTCTGGCGCCCTCATTGGTAATGTGGTTGTTCGCGCTTGGGTTGCAGGCAACCCAGCAGGACATTGGCGCTTCGGCGCTGCTCTTGATCACCTATGCCGTCATGTTGTACCTTGCCACTGGCGACCCAATCCTGCCTCTTTTTAGCGCAGTCATGCTGGCGTCCGCCATCGCCATTGGCTACTTCTTCTCAAGGCTCATTGCTTTGCGCGTGAATATCTGGCTGAACCCATGGCTTGACCCGCAGGGCAACTCGTTTCAGATCGTCCAGTCTCTCATCGCGGTCGCCAGTGGCGGCATCTTCGGGCAAGGCCCTGGGCAGGGACGCCCAATTTATGTGCCTGCAATACACACCGACTTTCCATACGCGGCGATTTCCGAGGAATACGGGTATCTGGGCGCATTGGCAATGCTTGTTTTGTTCGGACTGCTCCTTTTGCGCGCCTGGCGCATTATGCGCGGAACGCAGTCGGCATACATGCTGCTACTCGCCGGCGGGTTGGGAACACTGATCACCACCCAGCTATTCGTTATCGTTGGTGGAAATCTAGGGCTCATACCGTTAACGGGTGTGACGGCGCCCTTCGTCAGTTATGGCGGGAGTTCCCTCCTGGTCAGTTTTATCAGCATCGGTCTCTTGATCCGTCTATCTTGTGACTCTGCGCCTGAGCAACCCAACCGACAACGCCTGATTCACCACCAGTCAGCGCAGACGGCAGGCTATGACCTGGCGCTGAAAGTGACGCCCAGACAACGCCTCGCCACGCGAAACGCAATCGGTTTCGCTCTTGCCTTAATAGCAATGGCGGCAGTCGCTACAAGTTACTGGGGTGTCTTTCGCGCCGCCGACCTCACAAACCGCAGTGACAATCCGCGTCAGGTTGATCAAGAGCGCGCTATTGCGCGCGGTTCCATTGTTGCGCGCGATGGCACGCTGCTTGCATACTCAGAGCTACAGGCTCAAGCCAACGACTTCTCACCGCCCGTGTATGTGCGGCGTTATCCTATCGCATCAGCGGCGCCGCTCATCGGTTATTACAGTCTATGGCACGGGGTCGGAGGAATTGAGGCCTATGCAGATACTCCACTGCGTGGGACAACCACTCCTCTGAACAGCCTGCTGCATCAGAGTCAGGTCGGAATGAGTATTACGACGACGCTTGATATCTCAGCGCAGACCTATGTCGCAGATGTTATAAGCGGGACAATCGGCGCCGTAGTGATCATGGATTGGCACACGGGCGAAATCCTTGTGCTGGCAAGCACCCCTGGTTACGACCCCGCGACGCTTGACGCCGACTGGGATACTTTGCGAAACATGGCTGATGCACCGCTACTGAATCGCGCCACACAGGGTCTGTACCAGCCGGGCGCGCTACTCGCATGGCTTTACGCGAATGAGCGCGGACTTAAACAGGAATCTTCAATCGAGGCCTTAGCGTGGGATCCGAATGATCGATTTGAGTTGGGCAAACCCGTTACATTTGAACTGAATAATGCATCGGCGCCTTATCCGCCCAGCGGCGCATACACCGAAACCATAGGCCAAGGGACGTTGCGTGTGACGCCGTTGCGTGTTGCCGTGACTGCCGCCAGGCTTGCCGCTGGTCAAGTTATCGTGCCCACGGTCACCCTTGTCAAATCCTCAAATCAAAACCGCGCTGGACATTCTGAGATGCGCGCAGAATACACCGGTCTCGCTCAAAGTTCGGCAGGGAAAACTGTTGGATGGTATGTGGGGATTGACGACCAAGTCGTTACCGTCCTGACCCTCGAAGCTCAGACAGATAACGCCGTCCTGTTGAACGAAATGACGGCCAGGCTGAAGAAACGCCAATAACGCCAGCGCGACTCCAGCCTGACAGAGTCTTTTCTATTGCTAGAGTAGATTGTCGCTACCCGACATCTCGGCAAATGCACTGCGCAGCGCCGGATAAAGCTTATAAAAGATATTAAACCTCCGCTCGTAGATGGGAACATTCATCGGATTGGGCACATAGGTTCCCTTTGATGAAATGAATTCATACGGCGGCGTCGCGGTGCTGTGCCAGCCCATCGTCCGTCCCGCTGCGTATGCCGCCCCGCGCGCCGTGACTTCATCCAGCGGCGAGAGCAGCTCGACTCTGCAGTCGAACACATCCGCAAATATCTGCGCCCAGAATGGCGTGCAGTTTTCATCGCCAACTAGATATAACACTGGATCGGCGGTGGTTTCAGCCTCAGGCAGGATAAGCTGGATCGCCCGAAGCGAGTATGCCACTCCCTCGAGAACGGCGCGATACAGGTCAGAGCGCCAACTGCGCCGGCTGACATTGAACCAGCCGCCGCGCGCGTTCGGATCCTTGAATGGAGCCTGTTCGCCCGAAAGGTACGGAAGGTAGATAATGCCGCCGCTCCCTACCGCCGCCTCGGCCGCAAGCGTCATCATCAGATCGACCAGCGGCAGCTTCTCGTCGGCAAACAGGCTCTCTTCAGCGACCCCAAAGCGGTCTTTCAACCACTCGAAGTTACCGCCTGCGGTGATCATTGGCCCAATGACCATATACCCGTCGCCCAGTGGGTTGCGCAGGTTCACCAAACCGGTTACTGGGTCTCCTGGTTCGGGAAGTTCGATCGCGCCTAGCCAGCCGCTGTCACCCAGGTAACATACCGTCTGGTGCGACTTCGTGACGCCAGTGCCGAGCAGGGTTGCAGCTAGGTCGGCTGTGCCGTGGTAAATCGGCAATCCGGCGGGTAGGCCCAGCTTCTCAGCTATCGCGGCGTCCAAGTCGCCGATATGCGTTCCCGCGGACACGATCCTGGGAAACCAGTCTTTGCGCAACTGGAAGACATCAAGAAGATCGAACGCCCAGTCATTTTGCCGCAGGGAGTAGAGATCGGTCAGCGACGCAGTTGTGCTATCCGTAACTCGCGCGCCACACAGCCGCCAGGCGATGTATTCATGCGCAGCAAGGAAGATCACGCGCGCCCTTTCATAATTGGTGGGGCTATGCTTCTTCAACCACATCAGACGGGCGATATGGCTGGTTGAATCGTGCACATTGTCTGCACTCGCGAGGAGCGCATCGATCCCCACCTGTTGCACCATTTCCTGCCACTCACCGGTTGACCGGCGGTCGGATGGAAGCAGCGCAGAATCAAGTCGATCCAGGTCATCAGCCAACACCAGGATACGGGGGAATCCGGTCAGCGTGATTGCGCTGGGTGTGATCTCGGGATGCTGTTGGCGCAACTCTTTCAGCGCCAGCGTCATCTCATACCACCAGTCTCGTGGTTCCTGTTCTACCCAGTTTCCCACCATCCCTGTCAGATAAGAACCTTCCGCCGCGGCAACCACGCCGCCCTGACGACCAACATAGCTGACACGACAGCGCGTCGGGCCAACATCAATGACTAATATGATTTCCAACTACGAGCCTCCATTTCTGTGTGTTTTGGTTATATAAACATATAGCCAGCGCCGCGCATATTCAGGATGCGATTCGAAAGCACCGAGTAACGCTCCAGTTTGCGGCGCAGCCGAACGATGTGCGGGCGCAGTTGCTTCACGCCTGAATCTATATCGACGTTCGGATTCGTGAGAACGTGGCGAACCAGCTCCTCCATGGCAACCGTGCGGTTATGGTTGGCCAGAAGCAAATCAAAAATGCGGCCCTCAATCGGACTCAGGCGGACGTAGTTGTCGCCAAGGTGAAGCACGTGGCCAATCGAGTCCCACTGGAATTCGGAGTCGGCTGCGCTAGACGCACCCGCATTCACGTCTGGTATGGTTTCAACGGGTTCAGATGGCGCAACGGCCGCGATGGCTGGTGTGAGCATGGTCAGCTCTGCGCTGGCGCGTTCGACCAGTAAGCGGGCTCCAATTTCACGATTGATCTCAGGATCTGTCGCAAGCACATAATCGCGCACACCCAGTTGCAATGCCTTGACTACGGCATGAATATCATCACCCAAGCGGTCAAAAATGAGCGTCGGAGGTAAAGACGAAAGAACATCACGCATCAGGATTAGCAACGGAATAGCGCCTGACTGCACCTCAGCAACCAGGATTACAAGTGATGCGCTATCCGGCCCTTTGTATGTCCGAACACGATCTAGTGTTTCACTGACAGTTCGGGTCTCAATAATGTCGCATGCCGCCTGTTGCAGACCCTTGGTGATTGCCACATCTGACCCGCTCTCACCCGCAAGATATATACCAATTCTGTTTTTCATGTTAGTCCTGAACCGGATGTGTTTTCCTCGAGTAGCACTAACTATCGCTCTCGAGGCGCCGTGCTCCCATTCCATAGCATCTTAACTCTATCATATGCAATGACTCTGCGGGTGCACAACCCAATTGTCACAATCCACAATGGCATTGCGTTGTGCTAGTATTTCCATCTTACAAACACAGCAACAAGTAACACTGTTACTGCATTAGTGGTTTTATTTCATAACAGGACTCTCATATTCATGCCCACAGATCTGCCCTCTACCGACACGCGCAAAGCGCGCTGCCGCACATTTCAAAGCAAAGGCGACCATGCGTCGCTTTGGTATTTCTCATCTGCTGCAGGAGGCGTTCTGCGTGTCATGTGGAATGCAATCTGCATCTATATGGCGCGCTTTGCGCCCACATTTGCGATAAAGCACTGGCTGTACCGAGCCGTTGGAGCGAAAACTGATAAACACGCCGCCATCGGGCTGGGCGTCACGCTGGATATCTTCTTTCCTCAGGATATTACTGTCGAAGCCGATGCGACGGTCGGTTACAATACAACCGTGTTGGCGCATGAGTTTATGCGACACGAGTGGAGACGCGGCCCTGTTGTAATCTGCCGAGATGTGACGATTGGCGCAAACTGCACAATACTGCCCGGCGTCGTTATCGGCGCTGGCGCCACTGTTTCGGCTATGAGCCTGGTGAATCGCGATGTGCCCCCCGGCGCTTTCGTCGGTGGCGTCCCGATTCGACTACTTGGCACAAGCCAGTAGAAGCCGCCAACCGTATCGTATCGCATCGAATCGTAATGAGAGCGCCTGCTGTATGGCTGCAGGCAGTTGCTGTTGTTCAGGATTGGAGAATGAAGTTTATACGTAGCGTGTCTGATTGGGTTGTTCGCGAACCCGTGCTGGCATATGGCCTGGCCTTTGCCAATCTCCTTGGCTTTTTTATCGGCACTGTGTTCTGGTACGGCGACTTCTTTCGCGCGTTTCAGCCGCCTCTGTGGACTTACCCATTCATTCCCGACTGTCCCCTGGCTGCGGGTATTTTTGCGGTAGCACTGATTCAACTACACCGCGCTAAATCAAACAACCTGCTGAATCAGCTCGCCGCGATATTCAACATCAAGTATGGCACATGGACGATGAGCTTCTGGCTGTTGTATTGGGCTCGGACGGGAGATTACGATTTCGTCTCGGTGCTGATGTTCGTCACGCATCTTGGACTGACGATTCAAGGGCTGCTCATCATGCAGTATCTCCACAAGCCCAGCCTGCGCGACACGTTAATCGTTCTTGCCTGGTTTGTCACGAGCGACATCGTTGACTACGCCCCAATAGCGCCAGGGCGTGACGGTTATGGCTGGTATCCACCTCTCCCACTCGGCATCCAACTTGTGCCAGCGATGTTGGTCCACGCTGTCAGCATGACATGGCTGCTAAATGGCATACTGTTGATACGGGTAATGGTGCAAAGGGTAAAAGGCGGTCACCTGCGCGCGCAAGCGCGCGCATGCGCTCAGAAGTCAAGCCAGTCTGGTGAATGACGGAATGGAGTAACGGTCGATGGAATGCCCCTACGCAGATTCGAACTGCGACCTACGGCTTCGGAGGCCGGTACTCTATCCATTGAGCTATAGGGGCAAGTATCACCATTCTAACACGCAGAGAATACTCTGCAAAACCATTTTGGCCGGGTATAATCGCGGTCACTGGTTGCGGTCAGGCTGTTGACGCTTGCAGGGCGCCTGAATCACAGCCGCAACGGAAACACACCATAAAACTATGTCTTTAGTCGTACTAAAATTTGGCGGCACGTCCGTTGGAGACGCCCAGTCCATGCGCCAGGCGGCGCGCATCACGCAGGAGTCGGCATCACAATGGGATCATGTTGTTGTGGTGACCTCGGCCATGGGCAAGGCCATCGGCGCGCGCGACAATATAAAGGTGACAGATGCGCTTCTCATTGCGGCGCGAACCGCTGCCAATGGCGATAGCGACACTTTCCACCGCATCCGGCGCGAACTCACGGACAAACATCAGGCCGCGATCGATGGCACGATATCAAATGCACAGGAACGCATGCGCATCCAGGAGGAAATAGAGCAACTCCTGAGTGGTTTCGAGATTTTATGCGCCAGCGTGCGTGTGCTTGGTGAAGTGACGCCTCGCGCGCTGGACGCCATCAGCGGCCTGGGTGAACGAATGGCGGCGCGCATCCTCGCCGGCGCGTTGCGCAGTCAGGGCGTGCCCGCCGAACCAGTTGATGCAACTGAGCTGATCATCACCAACGATCACTACCAGTCGGCAAACCCCTTGATGGAGGCCACACGCGAGAAAACCCGCGCTCGGTTGCTGCCGCTCATCGAGGGCGGAATCGTCCCGGTTGTTACCGGGTTCATTGCTGCAACTGCCTCTGGCGTTCCAACGACGCTTGGGCGCGGCGGCAGTGATTACAGCGGAAGCATTATTGGGGCCGTTCTCGATGCGGATGAAGTTCACAACTACACCGACGTCGACGGCGTGCTCACCGCAGACCCGCGCATCGTGCCCGAGGCGCGCACAATTCACACACTCACCGGGCAGGAAATGTCAGAGCTGGCATTCTTTGGCGCGCAAGTGCTGCATCCCATGACGATAGCGCCGTTGCTCGAACAGAAAATCCCGCTGCGCGTGAAGAACACATTCAACCCCGGGCATCCGGGCACATTGATTCTGCAGGAACCACCGCGGCGCGAGACGGGGTTGCATGGCGGCGGGACCGTTAAAGCAGTCACAATGATTGACAAGGTCAGTATGGTAACCGTTGCAGGGCGCGGCATGAAGGGCGTGACTGGCATCGCAGGTCGCATGTTTACAGCCGTTGCGCGCACGAATACCAGTGTGCTGATGATCTCGCAGGCATCCGCCGAGCAGAGCATTTGTTTCGTAATCCCGCACGCCGCATCGGCAAGAGTGGCGCTCGAACTCAAGCGCGAATTTTCGCCCGAGCTCTCAACCAGCGAGATTGACCACATTCACACAATCGAGGATGCCGCAATTGTGACCGCGGTTGGCATGGGAATTGCGTTTACGCCCGGAGTCAGTGGTAAAGTATGTAGTGCGGTTGGTAAGCTTGGCATAAACATCATTGCGATTGCCCAGGGATCGTCTGAATGCGGCATCAGCCTGGTCGTGAGTGGACCAGACAGTAGAGAATCTGTTCGCGCAGTTCACGCCCTGACAGCATCGTCATAAGTTTTGTTTGAATGCTTGCCGGGTAATTGATTGTTGGCCAGACGGGTTTAACGTTTCGAATATATAAAAAGGAAATTGAGTAGAAATGGTTGAAATTGACACTAAAGTAGTGGATTTCGTAGTTGAGGCGTTTCATAATGAAGAGATCAAGACGATAAAATTGTCCGACTACAAGGGCAAATGGATCGTTCTGATTTTCTACCCGGGCGATTTCACCTTCATCTGCCCTACGGAGCTCGAGGAAGCCGCACAGTACTATGATCAGTTCGTAGCGCTGGGCGCGGAAGTCTTCGGCGTCAGCACGGATTCGAAGTGGGTGCACAAGGCATGGCACGACGAATCCGAAGCCATCAAGAAGGTGCAGTATCCGTTGATCGCAGATCCGAACGGCAACCTGTCGCGCCAGTTTGGCGTGTATATCGAGGCTGACGGCGTCGCTCGCCGCGGCACGTTCATCATTGATCCCGAAGGTGTGCTCAAGACCCTCGAGATTCACAACAACAGCATTGGCCGCAATGCGAAAGAAATGCTGCGCAAACTACAGGCAGCCATTTTCGTGTCACAAAACGACGGCGAGGTATGCCCGGCAAGTTGGGAACCTGGAAAGGATACCCTTCAGCCTGGTCTTGCCCTCGTCGGTAAGATCTGATTCAGTCTCAGGGAGAATTGAGAATGCGGATATGGGAAACGGGCGCTATGCCCGTTTCCCATTCCATTGCCTTGAATCCTTCAGGACATTCTCGGAGAACAATGTCGAGATCATTTATTGTGCTCGTCGGTCGTCCAAACGTCGGCAAAAGCACCCTATTTAACCGTCTCATCGGCGAACGGCTTTCGGTTGTCGATGACCGACCCGGCACTACCCGTGACCGCGTGCATGCCAGCACGGAATGGCGCGGGGTCGAGTTTACTCTTGTTGATACCGGCGGGCTTGAACCGCTCGAATCGCTTCGAAGCGCAGACGCAATAGCGCTCGCGGAAGGGTCCACCGACTTCGTTCGTGAGATCCGCCAGCAGGTGGAGATCGCCATTGCGGAAGCCGACGTGGTTGTCTTCACCGTCGATGGCCAGACTGGATTGACTGGCGCCGATCACGCCGTCGCAGATATTGTGCGTAAACAGATTGGCCTGCGTCAGCGCCTTGGTAAATCGATCCCAGCGGTGGTCATCGCGGCAAATAAGTGCGAAACCGCAGACGCGCGCACCAACACTGTCGAGTTTTACCAACTGGGACTTGGCGATATATACCCGATCAGCGCCCTGCAGGGAGACGGCACCGGCGACCTGCTTGATGCGATTGTTCGCGCCATCCCCCCGTCTGCGCCCGCCCCTGTCGATGAATCCATCAAGATCGCACTCATCGGTCGACCCAACGTGGGCAAATCCTCCCTTTTCAACGAACTGATCGGTGAGGAGCGCGTCATCGTCAGCAATGTGCCAGGCACAACTCGCGACGCGATAGACACTCGGATTAACTATCACATCCCTGTGTCTGGCGACGATTCAGTTGATGATGCCGATGCGGCAGACGAGGCCGAGGAAGAGCCCGAAGAGGACTACAAGAGTGATGACGAGTCATTTATCGAGGATATTCCTGAAGAGGATGTTAACGAGCATGACGATGATGTGTACGCAGAGCGGGAAAATGAGCCCGTGACACAAACGGATGGCGAGGCGGACGAAGATGTAACCGCAATGACCATCATCGACACAGCCGGCATCCGCAAGCGCGGGACGATTGAGTCAGGCGTTGAGAAATACAGTGTTTTGAGGGCTTTCAAGGCCATTGAGCGCTCGGACGTAGCCCTGTTGCTTATCGACGCAGTGGATGGCATTACAGCTCAGGATGAGCATATTGCCGGTTACATTCTGGACGCCAGTAAAAGCGCCATCCTCGTCGTCAACAAATGGGACACTGTCGAGAGCGAAGAAAAGGTTGACCGAATCGCCAAACCAGTCAAAGGCATGGGGCTGCTGACTGAAAAGATGCAGATATTTATGGGTGTGGCACAGCGGCGTTTTAACTTTATGGCCTACGCGCCCATCCTTTTCGTGTCAGCTACAACGGGATTCCGTTGCGACCAGATATTGCCAACGGCTATTCGCGTCCATGAAGCCCGCAATATGCGCATTGCCACATCGGATGTGAATCGCATTCTGCGCGCAGCCGTTGAGAAACATGCGCCACCATCCAAGGGCGCCAAACGCCTGAAGTTCTACTACGGCACGCAAGTGACCACTAATCCTCCCACGTTTCTGTTTCACGTCAACGACACGGACCTGGTTCACTTCACGTACAAACGCTATATCGAAAATGCCTTGCGCGATGAATATGGCTTTCTTGGAACACCTATACGCCTTTCGTTTCGCGGGCGCGCCAGAGAATAACGCCCTTGCGCGGCCAAGGCCGTCCTAAAGGATTCGAAGTATTCAGCCGGAGAGAACACGCCGGGCGATGTGCTCAACCAGAGCCGCAATCGCATCCTCTCCGCGCTGAGTAGTAGCTGTTCGCGCATCTTCACCCATCTGCGCAAACAGCGGATCGGCAGGATCATAATTCACACCGCGGTACCGTTCGAAATCGGGAACCGCAGTCTGATTCGGCCATGCAGTCATATCGCGCCCAGGCGTCAAGGCTGCCAGATCAACAAATTCCGGCAATAGCGCAAGGCCATAGGATGTCTCCTCTCGCGCCGCGTGGTCGCCCGGCAGCAACAACTCGGGACGGCCGATCGAAGCCTCTGTGCCCCACAGGATCAAGACATCCGGATGGTCGCGTTGCAGGTCATCCAACTGCTTGCCAGCGATTGCTTCCCAGGGGTAATGCCCCATCAACAATACGATCCTGCGAAAACCGCACAGAATCATGCGTTGCACTGTATTGATTACGATGTCGCGAGCAGCTTGTTCCGACTGGTAAAACGTCCACAGAAAATCACCATGTCCCCCTGACCCGCCCCACCACATAGTGGGCAATATGACGCCGCCAGTCTGCTGTGCAATGCGCTCGCAGATGCGCGCAGCCTTTATTCCATCAAACCCGACCGGCAGGTGCCAGCCATGGTGTTCGAGAAGGCCCAGCGGCCAGTATGCAAAGGGAGTTTGCCACACCATGTCGCGTAATTCATCTGGTCGCAATTCCTCATAACGACGCCAGTGTGATGATTGGTCATTCATAGAGATTGCACTCACTCCCATGACGGCAGTTACTTGCTGCCACTCACAACTTTGTCGATGCGCCAGGTTCCAGCTTCCTTGATCATTGTGAAGTTTCGGATGCTCGCGCCCGATTCATAAGTCAGCGCTGCTTGAATCACAACACTATCCGGGCTGTTGCTGAACAGTGTCACCTCGAATGAGTTATAACCCGGTTGAATCCCAAGACCCGTTGGCAATATCCAGTTCGCGGATATCTCGGCGTGCAACCGCTGGCTAAGATAAGTGACGCTGCTTGCGCCCGATGGATCGCGCAGAAGTGAGTTCAGGAAATCGACCGTTACGTTGATTGGCTCCTGGCTGAACCCCGCAGTGCCTTCTGGCTTTACGATTGGTCGTGATGTCGTCAGAGGCGGCGACGTCGTTTGACTTGAGGCTGCCGATGCCGTCAGTTCAACCGGCGAATTGGGCGATCCCGTTTCGTTCATCTGGTTATAGGCAAATTCGGCCAGCGCCCTTGCAGACCCATCCGTAGTTACCGCTACAATCGCCAACCGTTTCTCGACAATTGGTTTCCCATCTGGCCAGGCTGCCGGCATTAAAAACACCACAGTCACATTTCCGGCAGTATCGGACACGGTGCTCGCATACACCTGTGACATTGCGCCAGAACCAGGCAAACCGAGTCGTATAACAACTTCAACGGATGATGGGAACCCTGTTCCACGCACAGTGACACTTGTCCTTGCCGTGCCGCCGGTAGGCGCAATAACGACCGCGGGCAGGTTGCGCCCCGCTGGTTGTTGCCCTCCCGCTGCGCTCTTCGTAGCCGAAGGCGTCACTCCCGGTGTGCTCGCGACATTAAACACAGCCGAGGTCGATATCGATCTATCACTGCTGGCGGCCGTAATACTTAAACTGTCATCGATGATGAGCGCGCCGTCCTGCCAATTTTGCGGAATCATGAAGATGAGTTTGAATTGGCCGTCAGCACTGGCGATCACTTCACCAATCTGAACTGGATCATGCGTTTCCGACATCGAGCCAAACCCAATCTGGATATGCGCCGTCGGCGGAAATCCAAAACCATCAATTGTGAGTGGTGAATTGGGTGCGCCAGAGGTAGGTGTGAGGACAATTCGCGGACCCGTTCGCGCTGATCCCTGCGCATCCACTGCGCCAGACGGCTGCAATTGACCACACCCGGTGAGCGCCATCACTGACAGAAGGATAGCCGGTATGAGACCCAATCCGCGAATACCGTTTTGCATATTAATGCAATTGTAGGCTGAAAGTAGAATAGGCGCACAATCAAATGCACATTAAGATTATCGCGCAGAAACTCTTTCGGCCACAGATCTCGCGGGCGCTCATTCCGATTATCGTGATCGTGTTCGCGTGGTCGCTTTTCTTCTGGCGCGTCCTGACACCGGTATCCGCCGATCGACTCACCTTCCAGCAAGGTGACTTCACACTCCAATTCCTGGCCTACCGTGAGATCGCTTATAACCAGATTCTGAATGAGCGCCTGCCAGTCTTTACCGAGTGTTTATATAGCGGGTATCCATTCCAGGCAGACCCGCAGTCGCAAGTGCTCTACCCGCCTGTTATGTTCCTCATGTTACTTGGGAAAACACTCGCCTGGCCGTCGTATCCACTCCGGGCGCTCGAATGGGAAGTGATGGCGCATGTCCTTATTGCTGCATTGTGCATGTATGCCTTTCTGCGCCAGATGCGGTTAAGACGTCCCGCTGCCTTGCTGGGTTCACTTGCTTATGGGTTTAGCGGCTTTTTGACCGGCTACGCCATGCTGCAGACCGCGATTCTCGAAACGGCGGCATGGTTTCCCCTGATATTGCTTTCTTTACGCACATTGGCAATGCAACCGGTGGCCGCCGGAAGTCGCTGTTTAATGTGGATCCGTCCAGCGGCCTTATTGGCCATTTCAGTTGCGCTCGCATTGACCGCAGGTCACACCCAGAGTTTGCTCTTTATGGCCTATAGCAGTGCGATTGCATACGTCTTCTGGTGCTGGCAAGCCAAACTCAGTTTCAGGCAGATGGTTGTGCGGGGCGGGATCGCAGGCATCCTTGCCGTAGGCCTGTCTGCCGCACAACTCATTCCTTCATTGTCGTTCATGCTGGCGTCGACGCGAGCTTCGCTGCCTTTCAACGAAGCAGGCAACGGCTTTGTTCTGCACGATATCGCCCTGTTCGTTCTTACAGGCGTTACCAACGTATGGCAACCGCTTTACATCAGTATTGCGGCGTTATTCACAGTCGCCGTCGCATTTTCAACCCGACGCGCCGAAGTGTGGCTGTGGCTTGGTATTGGCATCACGGCGTTGATTATCGGTTTTGGCGCAAACGCCGTGGGATTTGACCTGGCATACAACATTGCGCCTGGCTACAAACAATTTCATTCGCAGGAGCGTCACGCCCTCATCGTGGTGACGGCGTTGAGCATCCTGAGCGCACTAGGGCTACAGGCATTGATGAACCCATTGCGAGCAAGTTGGCGCAGGCGGCTGGGCCGGGCGGGCCGTCGCGCGTTGCCTTGGGCCGCTGTTGCATTCGCCGCTCTGATTGCAATCCTGGTCTACGTTCGGCTGGTCGTGGTCGACCCAAAACCAGCCGATCCAGGGCCAATCAGCGATCGCATCGCGATGATCGCCATGTGCCTGCTGGGCATGGGCGCGTTATTTATCTGGCGCGCGCGACTCGGACGCGCGCCACGCTGGCTATGGGTCACCGCACTGCTTGGCCTCGTCGTTTTCGACCTGTTTACAACAAATCGCTATACGGCAACACAACTACCCGCCGATCCCTTCCCTGCCCTCAGCCTGGTTGCACCAATCTCCGCCGGCAACGACCTGCCGCAAGGGATGCACAACCTCGGCGCCTATCGCATCAACAACCACTTTGGCCTGCCGCTTAATACGGCCTGCGTCAACGGTTTGGCCGAAATCACCGGTGGTTCGCCCATTATTCTGCGCGATTACAAGACATTCCTGTCGCGCGTTCCGGAGGATGTCTATTCCCAACTGCTGAACGTCTGGTACACCGTCACATGGCGTGGCGGCATGGGGACAGATAACGGGCGACGTATACCGGATCGCAAAGTTGCCACGGATAAGTACCAGAATATCGACGCTAACACGTTCTTTCTCAACTGGCCGGCTCCAACCCCACAACCTGCCTGGGTCGCATCGACTACATCTTATGTCCAAACCGAGGACGAGTTATACGCCCGCATGAACGCCGACAGCTACAAACCGATGAACGAGGCAATTCTCTATGCGCGCGATCACCTATCAATCCCGGCAACCACTCAAGGTTCGGCGGGGATGGAAGGAAAAGCGATCGGCTATATGAAAATCGCCGCAACGGCAACCACACCTGCGCTTTTAGTGGTCAGCGAGGCCTACCACTGGAACTGGGTGGCGGTCGTAAACGGGCAGGAAGTGAAGACTATTCTTGTGGATGGGGCATTGCTGGCAGTGCCAATACCGGCCGGCGACTCAACGGTTGAACTCAGTTATCGCCCGCTGGACCTGTATATCGGCGGCGGCATCACCGTTGCAACACTGATTGCACTGGGTGTTCTCGTCGCGATAAGCACCGCGCCCAGGCGCAAACAGCAAGGCAGATGACTATATTATAAAATCTTCCCCGTGCCACAAGCCATTTTCGGGGGCATGGACGTGAGCTTTTTCCACATGGCCACTGGTGAGTTTCTCCAGTTCTTCCACGCGCGCCATCAATGAACTCACTGTCGCCCCAATTGTGTCCGGCAA
>CAIXPS010000077.1 GCA_903921365.1 uncultured bacterium
GAAATGCCCCGGTCAGGGTTGGTGTCGCCACAATGCCCAATCTGTGTTGGCCGCTTTGTGCGAACTACATAGCGATCGCTTTGAAATCGCCTGGAAGTCGGTGCCCTATGCCTAGTCCACGAATCTGCGGTATACCCTTTTATGCGCCAGCGCGGGGGATCCCGCCCGCAAGCCGGCATCTGCGACATCAGCGCGGTGGAGTCGTTGATCTGGCTGCGTTCGTACTTGCCTATGGCCACAACCGCGCCCACAGCGTGAACCACGGCGGCGCAATGAGTTTGAGGTGCTCCCATGTGCCAGGTTGCGCGTTCGGATCAGTGCTCAGTTCTTCCCACAACCCCAGCATCAGCAGCCCCCGCTGCGCCATCCCGTTGACCAATGCGCTTAGCGTGTGACGGAACTCATGCGGGCCTTCCACGCGCCGGGACGTGCCATCTGGGTAACCAATGTCCCAGTTCGGATCGGTAGTCTCAACCTCTGCGCCGTTGATGTACTGACGCCACAGCGGGTAGGCGCGCCCATCCCAGTCGCGCTCATCGATCCCCTGCACAAATGGATTGTGGCACGACAGGCGGTACAACCCGCCGCGTTTGAGCACGCGCGCGACCTCGCTGAACACCGGCGTCACATCCGGGATGAACACGATGGAATGTGCGTGCCACACGATGTCGAAGTGCGCATCAGGGAACGGCGACAGGTCGCGCATGTCGCCTTCAATCGTCTTTACGGTCAGGCCATAGTGCGCGGCGGTCTCGCAGTCGCGTTGCAGTTGCGTGGGCGAGAAGTCCAGCACACTCACATCCGCGCCCAATAGCCCGAAGGCAGCTGATTGCTGGCCGCCGCTCGCGCACAGGCATAACACGCGTTTGCCACTCACCGTCCCCATCATGCCGCGCGGATCGAGCAACATGCGCGCCGAGTCCGCCGTCAGATCGAGCATCGGGCGGCTGTATTCCACATTGGCCTGCGCCAGGGCTTCCCAGCGCTCACGGTTGAATTGGGTGATTGGATCCATATATCAGACGTTTCATCTCGAACAGTTTGACCGCCATGGCCATCCTCGCTTCCTGTTCAAACTCCGCTCGCGTTTTCTGAAGGGCATCGGGCAACTGCTTTGGATACTCGATTATTAATTGCATACCCGTCCTTCATTCTCCTGTTGCTAAGATTTTGATAGGAATTGACCACGCGCCGAATTGAGCGGGCATCCTCGGGAATATTATAATTCCACCATCCTGCAGCCTAGCCGAGATCGATATCTTCCGGCAAAGGACCATCCTCGCGGGTTAGATCAATACCGCTCTCAAACAACGGAGACTGCTGGAAAAACTCAGAAAGTGTTTGCTTCCTGGGCGTTGTCTTCTGCCAGGTGAACTTCCTTGTTACGTGTCGAAATCCCACCGATGCCGTTAGCCGGCGCGGCGGGCCGGGCGTCTCCAGTGTCTCCAGCACGGGGCCATTGCCGACATACACCTCGCTCATGCCGAGCGCCTTCAGCCGGAGCATGCCCTCGCACAACAACGCACTGCCCAAGCCGCGCCGCTGGTGTGCCGGGTGGCAGCCGATCGGTTCGACCACGCCAACCGCTGCTTCTGGCTCGGCCCAGAACGCGCTGAAGGCGGCCACCTCCCCCGCCGCATCAACTACGACCAGGTCAAGGTCGGGGCGGTAGTCCGGCATCTGCTGAATGGCGCGGTAAACTGGCGTGGTCGTCGGCGACCATGGCATCGCGGCGCGCTCGGTCGCCACGCGCCCGTCGAGATCGGGTAGATCGGCGACGCGCGCGAAGGCATAACCCACGGGTAGGCGCGGCGACGCGATGGGTTCGGTCAACAAACGCACGGCATAGAACGATATCTCCGACGCAGGCCGGTAGCCGCGCTCATGCAACAGGGTGCTTCGCGCAACATCACGTTCATCCATGACTACGCGCAGCGCGCCAGCGGACGCGTGAGCCTCTTCCCACGCGAGAATATGGGCGAAGGCCGCGTCATCGCCAGCACGGGTGATGATCTCGCTACCACCAAAGTCCGGCCAGACGAAAGCGCGCAGTGCGCCAGCAGCATCGCCCCATAGACGCAACTGCGGCAACGTCTCCCCGTTGGCCTGCGTGATAAAACGACACCAGTCGAGGGTCGCAAGGTCGCGCCCTGCGCGATTGTTGTCTTGCAGCATGTCTCGCACCAGCGCGTCATCTGCGGCGTCATGGTAGAAGCGTTGTGTAAGTGTCATTGTTGAATAAGCCTACGCCAGAGAGTTGGCGCGAATGTCCAGTGGGCAGGCTGACCGGACGACATCAGCAGCACTTGTGATCAGCTGTTGAGTTGCGTCGCGCCTCATCCGAGCAACAGTTAATTGATGGTCGCGGATCAAGCCATGATGGCTGCGCGGTCGCGCGTGATGGCGTAGACCAGCGGTTGCCCGGCGAGGAAACGATCGAGTTCGTCGATCATGTATTGTCCCTGGCGACGGCATTCGGTCTCCATCGAGCCGGCAATGTGCGGGGTGAGGATCACGTTTGGAAGCGTGTAGAGCGGCGACCCCGGAGCGGGCGGTTCGGGATGCGTAACGTCGAGAACGGCAACCAGATCGGGGCGTTGCTGCAACACTGCGATCATCTCGTTTTCGGCGACCACGGCGCCGCGCGAGCTATTGATGAAGGTCGCGTAGGGTTTCATCGCTGCAATGTGCGCGCCGGTGATCAGCCCCTCAGTTTCCTTGAGCCAGGGCGTATGTGCCGAGACCACGTCGGCGCGCCGGAAGACTTCATCCAGTGTCGTCATTTCCACACCCAGCGCTGCCCCCTGTGCGGCGCTCACGAATGGGTCATACGCGATGATCTTGACTTCAAACGTCTTCAGACGCTCGACCATCAAGCGCCCGATCATCCCCAGCGAGACCAGACCGACTGTTGAGCCGAATGCGCCTGCGACCGGGTGGCGCACATAATGCCCCGCGCGCTTCACACTGGTCACGTGTTGCCAGCCTGACTTTAGACCGAACAGGATGTGCGCCAGTGTGTACTCGGACACCGGGATGGCGTTTGCAGACCATGCGCTGGAGATTTGAATGCCGCGCGCCCAGAAGTCGTCTGTGACGATCCCCCTGATCGAACCCGCGCCATAGAACACTGCGCGCAGGTTTGGCGCGGCAGCGAGAATCTCTGCGGTAAAGGTCGGACAGCCCCACCCCGAAAAGATCACATCGATGCCGGCCAGCAGCGCCGGGTTGGCAGTGACCGCTTCCGCCGTCTGTTGCGGCGCGATCATGTTCACGCGCGACGCGATGCGCTCACGCTCAGGCGCGCCATAGATCAAGTTGTACGAGTCAACGTTCAGCACAAATATACCGTTCAGTGTCATGGTGTTATTCCTTGACGGCGCCGATCATCGCGCCCTGATTGCAGGAACGCTTTCTACAAGGATCGGACCGTCGCGTCGCACTTACTATAGCGGAAACAGGCAGAAGTGAGAGCCAACTCTTTCATTCTCTTCCATTTCCGTGTATTCCGTGGTTAAGACTCTGGGTCATCGTGACCCGCCACGACACCCTGCCCGCAGTTTACACCTTGTCAAACACCGGCGTGCTCACGGTATCCACTGTCGGTGCGCCAATGCAGAACGAGAGCGAGGCAGCAACGTGCATCAGGTCATCCGCAGGACTCCGCGCGCCGCCGATGGCGATGGATACTGAAGTCTCATAGAGCGGTGACATGCGGGCTGCGATCAGCGCGTAGGTGCAGGCAACCAGTGCGAATATCCAGACCAGGATAACGATTGAGTCCATTGCCTTATTCATGATTCGCCTCCGTGGCGTCTATCATGATGTACGCGCAAGATAGCGCGATTCCGATATAAAAATGCAAGCGCCCACGATGTTTATCGGGGGCGGTTGCAGTTTCCAGCCGTTGGCTAAGTCTCGACCAGTATCATGGCACAGTCTTGTCGACGTCGATGATGCCTGCGCCAATGCCTGCATCACCAGGGAGAATAGGAGTGACTTTTGTCACATTGACGATCAATTCACGCGCAACATCGACGGGTGCTATGGTGTAATTGTGCTTCTGAATGACCAGCGCCGCCAGTCCGCTGACTAATGGCGTCGCAAATGATGTTCCTGTCCATGCCAGGTACCCAGCCACGTATCTGTAAGGGTGAACGCACTTGCCGGCTTTAGAGATGCTCTTGCAGAGGAATTGCGTGTTGCGGTCTCTCCCGATAACACAATATGGCGCGCCGTTGGCGGTGGTGCAATCGCCATCACCACCTGGGGCGGCCACATCAATACTGCCGGTGGGCGCCCAGTTTGAGTATGAAGCGCGTTGATTATCGACCTGTACCGCCGCCACACCGATGACATTGGAGAAGGCAGCTGGTGGCCGCATCGGCTGCACCCCTGCGCTGCTATCATTGCCTGCCGCCGCGACCACCGTGACTCCCATATCGACCAATTTGGTGATTTCATCGTTCAGCGGCCCAACGATGTCGCCCTGTGCCGAGTTGATTGTCAGGCTGAGATTGATAACAACCCCTTGCAGCTCTTTTATTCCTTTGGGGCGATCCAGCCTCTGCGCGGTCGCAGCGAATTGCTCCAGCGCCGCGATCAATGTGGCGGTGTCGCCCAGGCCATATTCGTCGAGCACGGGGTAGAAGAAGTACTTCGCGCCTGGCGCCACTTCGTGGCTCAGGCTCCATACGAATTCGCCATGCGCGCAGACGTTTTCAATATGGCTACCTGTAATTGGAGATGTCTCCGCCTGCTGGCCGATTACAGCAAATCGCGGTATATTGACGACCGTTCCATCTCGCTGCAGATACTTGGCAGGCATGCAGAACGAATCGAAAATCCCCACAACCACGCCATTGCCATTCAGATCCGTTTTTGGCGATGCAGGCTTGTTGATGGCCTTCCATGCCCACTGGTTCTTGAAGTCCGCCTCTGTTCGCGCCAGTCCCTTCGGGCCCGAGGGACTACCGCCAATCGATGGACTGCCGCCGTAAAGCGCCGTCATCTTCGATGCGGTCTCGTAGTTCGGGGTCGCCAGAACGCTGATGTGCTTGGTTTCGCGCAGGTCCAAGTTAATGGTCTTGACTTTCTCAACCACCGACATTCTGTCTGTGATCGTATACAGATTGATCCCTTTCGAATCTCTTTTATCCGGATTGGGTTTCACAAGCTCGGTCGTGAGTTTGACGCCGGGATTATTATCCCTCTGCTGAAGCTTAGCCAATTCGCTGGTGGTTCCTTCAACGATGATCTGATTGGCAATCGCTACGCCGTCCCCGCACAGGTATGCGCCGGGTTTTATGAGTCCCCGTGTGCCAATAGTGCCTTCACTCGTGTTGCTGGTCTTCACGGAATCAGAGATCACGGTTTGCACGCAGCCTTTTACATCAATCTCTTCACCGTTGACCATCCGCCCGGGCAATTCACCGGCGCGAATTTCCACAACGTCAGGGGCTCCTGGGGCAAGCAACGCTTGCGGAAAATGGTCAACCTCTTGTTGGCCTGCCGCAGGCGCAGTCGCAGCAACGACGCTTGCAAATGCTGTACAAATCACGACGGTCAATCGCAGCCACGAGTGAATTCCCGAAGTGCTTTTCATGTGAAACTCCTTCTATTGCCAATTGTAAGGGCGATTTCTCATAGTTACTTTAGTTACTTTGTTATACCATTCCCCAGTCGCCAACGAGGCAAAACCCCGCCCAGAATTGGGGATGTGCATAGGCATCTCCGGCCGGAGCGTTTTGCACATACTCTAGTTGTGCCTCTCTCAGCGCCTGTCCTTTGCCACGGCCTGCGGCCAGACCTGTGTAGAAGCGATCCATTAACTCGGCGGTGAAAGCATCGTTGACCTTCCACCCGCTTAACACCAGCGACGCCGCGCCCGCATACAGAAACGCGCGCGTCAATCCCTCCAACTCATCGCCGCCGCCTACCGCACTCTCACCGGTCTGACACGCGCTGAGTGTGACGAGCGATGCATTCAATCGCAGGTTAAAAATATCCAGCGCCGTCAGCGCGCCGTCGCACAGTGTAAGGCAGGAGAAAAGCGGGTTGCCTGCGCTAAACTCGGCGTGGGTGGCCAGGTGGATCAGGTTGCTGTTCACCACCTGTTCCCGCAGCCGCGCGAGCGTCGCCTCTTCTTCCACATAGGCATGCCCGCCCATCCGTGTGGCAACCATTTGCGCCTCATGCACCACACCGCTCAGACGCCCTTTGTTTGAACACCCGAAGGCTACAGTGCTGCCTACCGGATACTCGCAGCCTGGCGCTATGCGACGTTCGCGACAGTAGCGCAGCACCCCGGCGCTGGGCAGATAACATACCTCGTGCCGTTCGAGCAGATACGATTCGCCGTCATGGAAGGCATGCATTGGCAACCCGTGCAAACACCCGTGCGGGACCATGATCACGCGCGCATAAGGCTGTACTGCATCCTGGAGCGGCGCAAACAGCGCCTGGTTGAGTTGTTGCAGGATCTTGCGCCCGTTGGCGGCAAGGGATGCAGCCTTGTGCGGCATCGCGGTCACTGCCTTGAAGTTCAGCCCCAGCTTCTGCCGCGCGCTTTCAATGTCGGCGGTGTGCGCCGGCATTGGTCGCACCTCCACGCCCTGCGTAGTGACGATAAATGCGTGGAATCGCCCACCCACACTGAAGTATTCCACCAGTGCGGTGTCGTCATCCAGCCAGGGTTGTATGGGCTCAGCCTGGGCTTGCCAGAGCGCCCCATCGCGCGCGTAGTCTGCGTTGTGCACCAACAGGTCGTGCCATTTGTCGGTGATTTGGCGTTCCAGTTGCAGGATGATCTGATACGAATTGTTGGCGATAGAATCGCCCACCGTTTGTTCACCCGCGCGCAACTCCACCCGTTGCAACTCCCAGCGCCTGTGCTGACGATCGCGTTCGACGCACAATGCGTTGATCTCACACACTCTTTTATCGTCAGCTGGCGCGCGCGCGCGGATGCTCAGATCAAGCCGGCAGCTGAGCAGGTCAATCAGCGCGCGCGATTTACATCGTTCGACGTATTGCAGTCCGCGCGGCGCATCACCAAGGGCGATCGCGCAACGCGCGGCGCTTTCGTATACGCCCTGTTTATCCGCCACAAACGATGAGCGAAACTCCACCATCACATTGCCGCGCAGGCGTTCGATCTCTGCGATGGCGCGGTCGTAGTGGCTGAGCGCCGCATCTAAATTGCCACCCGTTTCGGCCTGCAAGCCGCGTAGAAAGTAAGCCTGGCAGGTCAGTGTTGTCATATCGTGGGCTGAAGCCAGCGCCTCGTCCACATATCGGGCGGCGTCAGCCTGCATGCCCAATGCCATTGCGGCGCGCGCCGCAACCAGGCTTGCTTTGGCATATTCGACCGGCGCCGAATACCGGTGGAACGCCTGCATACAAGCTAATGCGAGCTGCAAACTGGCGGCATATTCGGCTTGTAGATAATAGACCACGGCGGCTTCGAGCCTGGCCGCCGTCACATACACCTGATTATTCGCCTGCGCGAAATGCTGCGCGGCCTCGTCTATCGTCTCCAATGCTTCGCCGAGTCTCCCCAGTTGCACCTGGGCAATGCTCTCGCACAAGATGACGCTGGCGATTTCGAGGTGCGCCTCTGAGCGGGCAAACAATGGGCGGGTCTGGCGACAGATATCGATCACACGGTCATAGCGGCCGAGGCTCAACCAGCACTCGATCATGTCTGCGTCGACCATCAACACATCACGGGTGCGCCCATCCTCGAACAGGCTTTTGCGCGCGCTAGCGAAGAGCTGCAGCGCGCGGGTGTAATTCCCGAGCGCAGTCCAGATGTAGGCCTGGTTATGCTCGATGCGCGCGTTTTCTGCGCTGTACCCCAACTGCTCAGCCAGTGCATGCGCCGCGTCCCCTGCCTGCAATGCCTCCTGATACCGTCCCAGGTTGCGCAGATGGATGGCGCGGTTGTTCTCGATCATCATCAGGGTGGGAGCGCCCATGCCATCGAGGCGCTGGTTGGCTCCGCGCGCCTGGTCGAACACGCGCAAAGCAGCAACGTCATCGCGCAGCCTGTTATAGATCAGCCCCATATTAAGCATAAGGGTGATGTATTGCGGCCAGCGTTCATGCGCCTCCAGCACAGGCCCGATCGATGCTGCTGTATCGAACGCATCATCGTAACGGCCAAGAATCGCCAGTGCGCCAACCTTGCCCACCAGCGCCTCGGCTGCGAAGACGCCCTGCCCCAGTCCCCGATAGATTTCAGCGGCATTGTCATACAGTCTGACGGCGCCAGCGAACTCGCGCTTGCCAATGCTCTCGATGTTGCCCAGCGCCCGCAAGCCCAGCGCCCGCCATAACGGGTTCCCGGTTACCTCCGCCAAACCGAACAAAAGCTGGGCAAAGTGTTCTGCGCGGGGCAGATCGGCGCGCAATGCAACATCGGCCTCTGCCTTCAAAGCGATGGCAAGTTCTTCGGATAATGAAGCAGTCAGCGCAGCGCTATATTCGGTAAGTAGCGCGATGCCTGTGGGCGTATCCGGGGCAGTGAGCACCGCGTCGATTACACCGGGGTCATCTATTGCGTCAGGCGCTGCGGGTGAGAGGTCCATGCGTGGTGCTTGGTTATTTCCGGATGCTACAGCGGGATAACGAGGTCAGGGATGCGAATACTGGGGGAGTTGTCAACCGAGCGAATCAGCAGGTCATATGTCCCGGATGCCACATCAGTGAGGATAAAGTTGCCGGCGTCGTCAAGTGAAACGGTGCTGAGCGCTTCAACCTCGCCGGGGAACGCCAACCCAATGGTTATCGGTGTGTCAAGCGCGCCGAGGATCAGACCGGTGACCTGGCGGTGATCGGGATGCGCACTATCTACAGACACATCGAGGGTGATCTCATAATCGCCAGCGCTATAAGCGCGCAAGGCGCGCACCGCTTCGTCGGAACCGCGCACTGCAAACGCCAGTCCAGTCTGGGGGGGCTGGAGCAATTCGGCGATCAGCCACTGTATTTTGTCGAGGATGCCTGGCCGTGCCATGGGTTGCTCGTTCGCATCGGTTTGCGCCATGAACGATTTCAGCCCGGCGAAGTCAGAGGCGCACAATGGGCAGGCCCCGATGTGATCCTTGATCCACACTCGGCGTGGCTCAGCCACAAGCCCCAGATAATATTCTCCTAGTTCCAGCGAATCCGGGCAGTCATAACGGAATAACCATGCCGCGGCCCTGTTCACGAAAGCATCTGGCTGAAACGCTGAGCCGTCTGCACTATCCGTAGACTTGATTGGTTCGTTCATAACAGGTTACTCTGCCTCAGTATACGCACACACACTCAACTTTTCCACACGCATCAGTCGTTTAGTCGTTCGTGCCGAAGTATTCCCGGATCGCGCGATTGCGCCGCAGCCGGTTCATCACGTTCTCGCGAATCGTATATACCTCTTTCACATCGCGAAAGACCGAGTCATACTTGGTCGACAATTCGTTTGGCTTATACCCCCACACGAACAACCCGCGCACGACCAGCCACTCCTTGTCGTTTTGAACCTGGCCGGACACCAGTTGCCACAACTGCGCGCGGTCCAACTGTTCGACGGCACTGGGTTCCTCAGCATGCGGCGTCGTCTCCTGAAGTTCCTCAGTCGGTTGATCCTGCCGGCGCATGAAGTCAATCAGGGTGCTGTTGACGCACATTTTCAGGTAAGCCATCAATGAGCGCAGGTCATTCAACCGGTCAAATTTCTCCGGTGTGAGGTGCCGCCACATGCGCATAAAGGCATCCTGCGCGAAGTACTCGGCGGATTCTCCGGTCGAGTAGAACACCGGGTTTCTGCTGACCCAACTGAAAACAATCCGGCGATATTGCTCGTAGATGATGTCCCAGGCTGCCTGATCACGCTCCTTGATCGCGCGGCGGAAGAGTTCAAGGCAGGCATTTGGCGCTTCCTGTGCAACCAAACGCGACTGGTTCGTGGAGGAGCGCTGGCTTTCGGCGCAGGCAGCGGCCACTTCCCTCAAACTCAGCTGTTCCAGGCTTATTTCGGCGTGCATGTCGATGGCTCCCGTAATATCCCCGATCAAGATTGCGTGTGATTGTAACATTCGTGTGTTTTTTCTCGTGCTCCCCGGCAGAGTAGAATCAAGGGGATATCTCTTAACGGCCCGATCAACAGGAGGCAGATGATGAAAATGGTGCTGGCAGTTATCCAGGCAGACGATGCATCCAGGACGCTGGACGCGCTGGTACAGGCTGGTCATCGCGTCACGCGGCTGGCAAGCACTGGCGCATGGCTGCGCCGTGAGAATGTGACGCTCCTGCTGGGCGTGGAAGACGAGCAGGTGGGCGATGTGCTCAAAGTGCTGCAGGCGCAGGGCCAACGCCGCACCGCCTATCGCAGCATGCCGGTCGATATCACCGGCAGCGTCGACGCTGAGGTCTTTGAGGTCGAAGTAGGTGGCGCGACCGTGTTTGTGCTCGACGTCGTCGACTCAAAGCACTTCTAGCCGATCTCTTTCTCAAACCACGCCACGTCCCAATAGCGCCCGAACTTGCGCCCGACCTCGTGGTATGCGCCAATGTCCTTGAACCCGAACTTGCGATGCAGCCCGACCGAGGCCTCGTTTGGCAATGTGACGCCGGCATAAGCCCGATGCACATCCTCGCGCGAAAGCAGATCGAACAAGGCCGTGTACAGCATGCTCCCAATGCCCCGCCCATGGTGGGCGGGATGCACATAGACGGTTGTCTCCACCGACGTATCGTAGGCGGGGCGCGGGCGCAGTTTGCTGCTCCCGGAGTAGCCCAGTAATATCGAATCCCGCTCGGTAACGAGTTGCTCCGCAACCAGCATGCGGTGCCGCCCCGTCTCGCTATAGTGGCTGAGCCACTCGCGGCGGCTCTCCAGCGACACCTCGGCAATGTCGAATGTGATGGGCGTTTCCCGCACATAGAAGTTGTACATTTCAGTCATGGCGCCCAAGTCGGCGTCGGCCGCTGGTCGAATGATGATGCTGGTGCTGCTCATATTGACGCCATACTACTCCCCCGCAGTCCCCCTGTTGTGCCGCCGGATAAACCAAAATCCACCAGTTACGCCTGCGGCGATAACGACAACTCCTCCCAGAATAGCAAAAAGACCCGTCTGAGACCCGGCAGGTTCAGACGCGCTGGGCGCGCTGGAATCTTCGCCGATATAACGCCATGCGTAAGGGGCCGACGGATCGCTTGTCGAAGTACCCGCGCCAATCACGAACGCGTATTCCCCTTCCGTAATGTGACCAACGTGCTCCTCAGCCGTGCTGGTGACGCGCCACGTCACGGTGTACACCCCGGCAGGCAAATTGTCCGGCAGAGTGACAGTCATGCGCTGGTGTTGCGCATCGTTGAGGTCAACACCGCCCTTTCCCAGATCAACCTGCTTGCCCGACTGGTCAAAAACGCGCAACAATGACTTTCCTGATTCTAGTTCCAGCGAAAACATCACGTCGACGCGACCAGGTGACTGGCTCAACACAGCGCCCTGAGCGGGATTTGCAGTCAAAGGAATGGAATGCGCACTCGCCGCATGGGTTATTGTGAATTGAAACAGCACGGCCAGTAAACCGGCAAGAACCTTTTTCAAGCCAACACATCCTTTACAACAATTACATCAATACTGTCCAATCAGTCAGAAGTCGGAACAGGACTCACCGCTTGTTCATGGCTATAGTAGCGTCGCCGGAATGCCAGCGCCACATTGACGAGCGCAATCATGACCGGCACTTCGATCAAAGGCCCGATGACCGCCGCGAACGCCGCCCCGGAGTTGATCCCGAACACCGCAACTGCCACCGCGATGGCCAGCTCAAAGTTGTTGCTGGCAGCCGTGAAAGACATTGTCGTCGTTTTCGAATAGTCCGCGCCAAGCCGCCGGCCCATCCAGAAGCTGACCAGGAACATCAACACAAAGTACAGCAGCAACGGTATCGCAATGCGCACCACGTCGAGCGGGATCTGCACGATCAGGTTGCCCTTCAGGCTGAACATGACGACGATTGTGAACAGCAACGCGATCAGCGTGAGCGGACTGATGCGCGGGATGAACGACTTCTGATACCACTCGCGCCCGCGCGCCCGCACCAGCAGGAAGCGCGTGGCGAATCCGGCGAGCATGGGAATGCCGAGGTACACGAACACACTCTGGGCAATCTGCCAGATGCCAATCTGGACAACGCTGCCCTGCAACCCAAACAACGGCGGCAGCACGGTGATAAACACCCATGCGTACACGCTGTAGAACAGCACCTGGAAAACGCTGTTGAACGCGACCAGCCCGGCGGCATATTCGGTGTCGCCTTTGGCCAGTTCGTTCCACACGATCACCATCGCAATGCACCGCGCCAGACCGATCATGATCAACCCCACCATGTATTCCGGTTTGTCGCGGAGAAAGAGGATGGCGAGGGCGAACATGAGCACAGGGCCGACCACCCAGTTCTGCAGCAACGAGATGCCGAGGATTTTGCGATTGCGAAACACCTCGCCAAGCTCTTCAAATTTCACTTTCGCAAAGGGCGGGTACATCATCACAATCAACCCGATGGCGATTGGGATGTTGGTCGTGCCAACCTGGAAGCTGTTGATGATCGTTTCAACCGTCGGGAAGATCGCGCCGATCGCGACACCGACGGCCATTGCCAGGAATATCCACAGCGTCAGATAGCGGTCCAGTGTGGATAGGCGTTTCATGACGCCGGGCTGTGGGGCGGACGCACTGTTTTGCATGATGTTTGTCCTTTTACTGAATGGCGAGCGTCTGGATATTGCGCGAGCGGAGATACGTGCTGAAGCGTTCGATCAAACCGTCACGCACGGCGCGGAAGGCA
>CAIXPS010000078.1 GCA_903921365.1 uncultured bacterium
CTTGTGTCCATCCTTGCCGCTTAAGTTCAACAGCTTGTAGCCGTCGAGATTCCGCTCTTGCCTGCCTTTGCGATATGCGTGCCACCATGAACTGGTTGTAACATCAATTTCAGTTTAGTGATTTACTGGACGGTCAGTAAGAACCGAAGCGCTTGGCATCGCTGTCGGCGCCGTCGCTATACTTGGTCTGGTGATCTTCGCCACACTCCTCACAAAAGGATTGTCGACGGGGGCATTCACCTACCGCGCCGCAGCAACCTACAACACGGCAGGCGCGCAGAAGACAGACATCAACGCTTACCTCGCTGCCAACAAGATCAAGCCCACGCCAATCAGCGCAGCAGCAGCAACGGCGTACAACGAGTGGGTCAAGGCAAATCCGAAGACGGTTAACGTTCAGGTTCTGAACAAGTATCTGGGCGCTGACTATAACAACACCAGCACCGTTTATAACTACATGGTTCAGTACAACGCGGGCGGGCTGGGTGTGAGTTGCGAGTACTGCCACAACCTGACGAATTTCTCACTGTACGATCCAGCGCTGCCGCAGAAGACCACGGCGAAGAACATGTTGGTCATGCAATTTGAGCTTAACCTCAAGTGGATCAATGCGATACCGCGCCCGCAGGGACAGCCTCTGTATCAGATAGAGTGCGCGACGTGCCATGCCGGCGCTGCCAAGCAGTGGAACAAAGCGTTAAAGGCGAAGAATCCCGGTGCTTTCGGAGTCGAAGGCGGCGGATTGCCGTGGAATTACACGCTCATCGATGACCAGTTCCTGAAGACGCGCGCCGATCCTGCGACCAAAGACATCAACTACTTCAAGGTGACGGCGACCAAGACCACTCCGGGCGGTCTCGCAGACACGGTCCGCAACCAGAACGCGATGTATCACCAGTCGGTGGCACTCGGCGTCGGATGCGACTTCTGCCACTATGCCGGTTACTTCCCGTCCTACGTGAACGAGAAGGGCGACTACATGTGGCCTAAGGCGCAGGCTCGCCACATGCAGAGCATGCTGCAGGATATCGCAGTAAACTGGTGGCCGCAGATGCAATTCCCCGATGCCACAACAGTGGAATCGCCGAACTGCTTCATGTGCCATCGCGGAATCTCTATACCCCCGGGCGCTTCTGACAAGGCGCCACAGCCCGTGAAAGCCGAAGGCGCCTCGCTGATCAAGGCAATCGAAGAACTACCGATACCTAAACCGGTGACCAAATAGTAAATTGGGTCAGGAGCAATCGATTCGCTCCTGACCCTCGCAATAGCAAGTCTTCTCTTACGATGTTTATAAACAAACGCCTGCTCCGCCTCAGTCTCTTCCAGTTTGGGTTAGGGTTCAGTGTTGTGGTATTCAGCCGCGCGCTAAACCGCGTGCTGATCGTTGAGGAAGGGATGCCGGCCTGGGTGGTTGGATGGCTTCTCAGCCTGAGCCTGTGGGTTGCGCCTGTGCGCGTGATCATGGGCATATGGTCTGACAAGGAAAATCGCTCCTACGGGTACCGTCGTCTTCCTTACGTCTGGTATGGCATGATGATGGTGTTTGCAGGGTTATCGGCCTCTCCCCTGGCACTCTGGTTACTGAGTGACTCGTCCAAGTTTGGAATCGGAAAGACCCCATTCGCCATCTCGCTGGCGCTCTGCACGTTCATCTTTTTCCTCTATGCAATCGGCTCGCATATATCGCAGACGGGCTACCTGGCGCTGGTCACCGACCTGACGCCAAAGAAAGATCGCAGCAAGGCGGTAGCGTTTCTCTGGATCATGCTGATCATCGGGCAGATTGTCAGTTCGATTGTCATCGGCATCTGGTTGCAGGACTTCTCAAACTTTAAGATGATCCAGGTGATGCAGACTGCTTCCGTGGTGTTTATCGTTTTTGGCGTCATCGCGATCTATCGACAGGATCGTCCGGTTGATCTGGAGAAAGATGATGAAACCAGCGTGCACAAGATATTCTCGCTTTTGTCCACGCCTACAAATCGATTGTTTTTTGCAATCATTTTTGTGGGAACACTGGGCAATACGGCTGAGGATATCCTGATTGAACCCTTTGGCGGCCAAGTGCTTGGCATGAGCGTTACTCAGACCACGCTGCTTACGGCGCTATGGGGAGTCGGCATGCTTGTCGCGATGTTGATTGCCCTACGCGTCATCTCCAGGGTCGAATCACCGCTGCCGATGACGCTGGCTGGTTGTGTCATTGCAATCGCAGGTCTGGCTCTGATTTCAGTCACAGCTCAGATGAAGTCATTGCCGGTCTTTGCGATTGGCGCAGTGGTGCTCGGTCTCGCAAACGGGTTGTTTCTAGTCTCCACACTCTCGCTCGTCGTTGGACTCGCTGACACGAAGTCGGCGGGCTTTTATGTCGGGCTGTGGGGATTGGTGCAGACGACTGCCGTGGGATTGGGCAACATCAGCGGTGGCACAATACGCGACCTGATGGCCAATGCCTTTGGCGATGTTGCGCGCGGGTACGTATCGGTATTCGTCGTAGAGATGGTGTTAATGGCAGCAACGTTCGTGTTGTTGCTGTTGATGCCGCGCAAGGCATTTGTAATGCGTCCAACAGAGAAGACGATGTTCGCCGGGTTGACCGATGTGCCCGGATAACAATATGGAGGTTTTAGCATGTTAGCAGGAACAGAAACAGTTCTGTGTCTGATAGTGCTGGCTATCGGTGTTGTCGGCCTTGTGGTCGGATTCTTAGTGACCGATAGGAACGCGGTTTTGGAGAGTAGACTCCCGGATCACATTGAACCCGAACCGGTTCCCGCACCAGCCCCGCCACCCGCGGCGGCTGCAGCCAAAGCAGCAGCGAAGTCGGGCAGAAAGTAATCGTAGGGGCGATCCTTGCGGTCGCCCATATCCGCAGGGGTGACTCATGCGGTCGCCCACATTCGTAGGGGCGATCCTTGCGGTTGCCCATAATCGCAGGGGCGACTCATGCGGTCACCCACATTCGTAGGAGCGATCCTTGCGGTCGCCCACATTCGTAGGGGCGATCCTTGCGGTCGCCCATATCCGCAGGGGTGACTGAGTGTGTCACTCGTTCGTCAGAGGTAGCCCGGAAGGGAACCTTTTTACTGACAGGAACAGGGGCAACCGTAAAGGTTGCCCCTACCGAAAACCGGGATACGATAAACATGCAAGAGGCGAGTCTAGATCCAATCGTGTATCCGATCGTCGTGTGCGTGGGCACGTTGGTGGTCTTACTGCTGGTACTCACCTATGCAATTACCGCTACGATGCGCAAAGTCTCGGCGCATTATGGCCGCACACTGGAAAAGTGGCAGAAACTTGGCATCCAGTTTGTGCTTGGCCCGCAACAGGCCAGTTTCCTGAATCAGCGTCGTTCGTTTGGCCCAGGCGGCAACGGGACGCTACTGCTCAGTCGTGATGCAGTGCGTTTCGCTCAGGTCAGCCCCGATCGCGAGATTGTCATCTCGCTGGCTGATATCAGCCAGGTTGCGCTTGTGAAAGAGTTCAATGGACGATGGGGTGGCGGACCGTTTCTGGTGATCAAACGCAATGTGGGCGATCTGACTGGTTTTCAAATTCCCGAACCACAGAAGTGGGTTGACGCTATCGACGCCGCCCTTGGTTCAACGCATGCCGGCGCGACGGCCTGAAATGGGAAATTCCATGAAACTGCCGTCTGGCATGTTCGGCGCGCTTTGTGCGCTCATGAGATACCTGCGCGAGAACCTGTGGGTGTATCCCCGGGCGCTGGGCGCTTATTTCATTGAGCAACGCATGAAGTATGGCGAACTGATGCATCGCATCCATGCCCCGATCATGGTAATCGGGCTGGTTGCTTTACTTGGCGTATGGCAGGACCCCGTTCATATGGCGGTCACCTCGGCGTTCGGAGTAATCGCTGTGTGCGCATTATGCGTGCAACAGTTGAAACACTCACGTCACCGGAATTCGCAACAAAACACGCAATCCCGGCGTTTCAAGCGACCTTCAATCGCGCTTGCAGCCGTGGCACAAATGCCGCTTCAATGGCAGAGAGCAGCAAACCGGTCAGCAGGCGCGCCTCCTTGTGTATTAGAACCCCGCGCGTCTTTTTATCAATCAAGACGCCACGGTCGCCAAACCCTATTTGGCGCTCGTGGCGTCTTGATTGCTTATAGCAGTCAGACGAACAACAATCAATCATATTGAGGAGTAATTCGATGCCAAGAGTTAACGTGAACACAACAAAGTCGAAACAGTCTCAAGTCAGCACCGCGAAAGACACAGTCTCGGTGCTGTCGATTCTGCGTTTAATGTTGCCAAAACTCGGAGTTGGCTTTCCGTTTGCCATGCTATTGAGTGTGTACAACCGCGTCATGATTGATGAACTGGCAATTGTTCCGATTGTGATCGGCATCATGTATCTGCTGTATAACATCGTGGGCGGGTTTGGACAGGTTACAGTGGGGCGTATCTCTGATCGCCGTCCGATCTTTGGCCTGCGGCGCTCCCCATACCTACTGATTGGATTGCTGTTGTCGTCGCTTGCGCTCGTGCCGCTGCATAGCGTCACGATGTCGTTCGCCGCTGGGAACAGCATCATGCTGTTTGCCATGCTGGCAATTATGGCCGTTTTTGGCGTCGGGTTTGCGTTGTGCGGCGATGCGCACAACTCATTGATCGCAGAGATAACCGCCGGGAAGAAGAACCGTAGTTCAGTTATTGCAACCGTGTGGCTCTTCCAGATACTGAGTTCGATTGCCTCCGCAATCATCATATCGATCATTCTGCAGGTGGCCGACACCAACGCCGGCGCGCCAAAAGCTTGCGTTACAGAAGCCTGCAACCTGATCCGCCGCACCGTGGCGCTGAATATGATGCCGACTTTCTTTGGCATCGGGCCAATCATTGCGTTGCTGGGATGGTTGCCGGTGCTCGGTTTGGAGCCGCGCCTGACCATCGGCCAGTTGCACTTTATCGAGCAGCGCCCCGAGTTGAATCTGAAGCAGGCTTATACCCGCATTTTCACAAATAGACAGGCGTTGGCCTTCTTCTTCTTCATCTTCGCCTCCATCTTCGCGTTGTTCATGCAGGACGATATCCTGGAGCCGTTTGGCGGTAAGGTGTTCGGCCTTTCAGTCTCGGCCACGTCGCAGTTCCAGCCAATCATGGGCGGCGTGACGCTGGTTGGCATGATGATCATGGGACTGGTTGCCAGCCGCTGGCCAATCCCCAAGCGTTTGATTACCGTAGTTGGCTCCGTCATAGCCGGCGTCGGGTTGCTGTTGCTTGGCATTGCGGCGATGACGATCATCCAGCCTGTGCTGTATCTGGCGATTGCCACTCTTGGGTTGGGCATGGGCGTCTTTAATATTGGGGCATTGTCGATGATGATGGATATGACGATCCCTGGTGAGACTGGCTCATTGATGGGCGCCTGGGGCATGGCTCAGGCCGTCTCCACCGGTCTTGCCAACTTCATGGGCACAGGCATCCTGCAGGTTGGTCTTGCATTGACGGGCGGGAATGCCAGTGTGACCTACGCCATGATCTTCTTTGCCTCAGCCGGATTCTGCATGGTTGCCATAACGCTTGTGCGGCGCGTGAATATTGAGAAGTTCCATAAACTCACACGCGAGCAGATGGGCATGGTGCTCGAAGCAGCCTGACATGAAATACACACCTGAACAACTTGAGCGCCGCAATCGCACCATTTGGACGCCGGTGCAAGCCATTGCCGCGCCAGTGCAACTGTTGATCTTTATCGTCAATCTTGTGCTGGTCGCGCACTATCTGAGCACCGGCGCGGATTATGCTGCTGCACACACCCTGTCGGTCATCAAGGTTGTCATGCTCTACTTCATGACGATCACCGGCATGTTCTGGGAGCATGTCGTCTTCGGGCCGTATTTCATGGCTAAAGAGTTCTTCTGGGAGGACTTTGTCAACCTGATTGCGCTGATCGCTCACACGGCGTTCATCGTAGCCGCGCTACTCGGCGTCGAACCGCGCGCCCAAATGCTGGTCATGTGCGTGGCATTCATAACCTATCTTGCTAACTTTACACAGTTCTTATTGAAGGGTATTCGCGCTGGCGCGCAGGCGCGACGACGCACAACACAGACCAGCCAGGCAGCATCATGAGCCAGACATCCAACCCAAACGATAAAGCTTTCCCGTTCACCGCCATCGTCGGCCAGGATGAGATGAAGTTATGCCTGTTGCTTAACGTCATCGACCCGCGCATCGGCGGCGTGCTGGTGATGGGGCATCGCGGCACGGGCAAAAGCACCACGGTGCGCGCCCTTGCCGCCGTGTTGCCGTCGATTACACGCGTCGCCGGCGATGTCTATAACCGCGCGCCGGAAGAAATCGAGCAGCCCGATGCGCCCGTGAAGACGGCGCATAATGGCTTGCGCGATGCCGAGAAACACCCCGCGCGCGCGAAATCTGAGCGCATCCCTGTGCCGGTTGTCGATTTGCCGCTTGGAGCGACCGAAGATCGGGTGTGCGGCACGATTGATATCGAACAGGCATTGACCCGAGGTGTCAAGACCTTCGAACCTGGCCTGCTGGCGCAGGCCAATCGCGGTTTCCTGTACATCGACGAAGTCAACCTGTTGGACGACCATCTCGTCGACGTATTGCTCGATGTGGCTGCCAGCGGCTGGAATGTCGTCGAGCGCGAAGGCGTGAGCATTCGCCATCCCGCCCGTTTTGTCCTTGTCGGGTCCGGAAACCCCGAAGAAGGTGAGTTGCGACCGCAGTTACTTGACCGCTTTGGCATGCATGCGCGCATCATCACCATCACGGACGTGGCGCAACGGGTCGAAATTGTCAAACGCCGCAGGGCTTTTGATGCGGATGCGGCGGTGTTCTGCGAGGCGTGGGAAAAAGAACAGCGTTCACTGCGCAATCGCATCACGCGCGCGCAGAAACTGGTGAGTCAGGTGGAACTGCCCGATGACGTGTTGATGGTGTTGGCGCAATTGTGCATGAATCTGGGCATCGATGGCCATCGCGGCGAACTCACCATCGCTCGCGCCGCCGCTGCCGCCGCCGCGTTCAGCAATAGCCACAAAGTATCGTTGGCCGATGTCAGACTCGTCGCGCCTGCGTGCCTGCGCCACCGCCTGCGCCGCGACCCGCTGGACGCGGAGCGAGTGGACTCGGACGAGAAGATCGAACGCGAATTGCAGAAGTTGGTTGCCGTGAAAGATCACGGCAGCGAAACACATCCGGCTGAATAGCCTTGCGCTGGAATACACGTTTATGACACAACTTGGCTTTACTGAAATAGTTGGTTTGGACATCGGCAAGCAGGCGCTGTTGCTGCTTGCGGTCGATCCGCAGTTGGCCGGGGTCGCTATGGCGGCAACCGCTGGATCGGGCAAGTCGACGCTAGCGCGCGGGTTTGCGCGGCTGCTGGCAGACGGGACTCCGTTTGTGGAGCTGCCGCTTAATGTTACCGAGGATCGTCTGATCGGCGGTCTCGATCTTGAAACCACACTGTTGACTGGGAAACGCGCTATTGAGATCGGCTTGCTCGCAAAAGCTGATCGGGGCGTCCTGTACGTCGATGGGCTGAACCTGCTCGATCCCGGCGTATGCATGCACATTATGGATGCGATGGCGCGCGGCATGGTGCGGATCGAGCGTGAAGGGTTAAGCGCCACATATCCGGCGCGCTTCATGCTGATTGGCACCTATGATTTGAGCGATGGCAATGTCACGCGCAGTTTGCTGGATCGCATTGGAATGATTGTCCCGTTTGCTTCGCACGGTGATGCGCGCGCGCGCGCCGAGATCGTCCGCCGTAATAATGGCGCACATGATGACAGGCTGGTCGAGGAGCAGATGTTGCGTGGACTGATCGAAATGGCGCGTGAGCAACTGCCGCGCGTGGCAATCCAGGACGAGCAGATCGAAGCCCTGTCGCGCGCCGCGCTGACGCTTGGCGTTGAGGGCAATCGCGCCGATGTATTCACCATTCGCGCGGCGCTCGCCAGCGCTGCGCTGGCCGGGCGAAGCGACGTGGCTGAGAGCGACCTCGAACTGGCTGTCAAGCTGGTGCTCGTTCCGCGCGCCACGCGCACGCCGGAGGCTACGGAGGCTGAGCAGCAAGAGGCCGAACAGGCACCCAGCGCCAACGGGCCAGCGCCAACCGACCAGGCTGATAAAGACTCGCCTAAAGATGAGCAGGACAAGCCAACGCCCGAGCAGATTGAACAATTACTCATGAGCGCGGTCGAGATGGACTTGCCCGCCGACCTTGCCAATCTACCGTTTGCGGCGCAGCGGCGTGGTAAAACCGGCAGCCGCGGCGTCATATTAAACAACCGGCGCGGGCGCTACGCGCGATCCATCGCCGGGTCGCTGCGCGAAAATAAGATCGCCCTGCTTCCCACCCTGATCGCCGCTGCGCCGTGGCAGAAAATACGCAGGCAAGAGAGACTAGAGATTGGAGATTCGAGATTGAGCGTGGAAAAATCCCCAATCTCCATTCGTAAAGAAGACATCCGCGTCAAGCGCTTCCGCGATAAGGCCGGGATGTTATTTGTCTTTGTGGTCGACGCCTCCGGTTCGATGGCGCTCAACCGCATGCGCGAAGCGAAGGGCGCGGCCACGCGTTTATTGCAGAATGCCTACGTCCATCGCGATCAGGTGGCATTGATTGCCTTCCGCGGGCAGTCTGCGCGGGTGTTGCTCCCGCCGTCGCCAAGCACTGATCGCGCCAAGCGAGAACTGGATGTTCTTCCTACGGGCGGAGGCACGCCGCTGGCGTCGGCATTGCTCGCAGCATTGCAGACAGTGAAGCAGGCGCGCAGCCGCGGCATCCCGCAGGCGACGCTGGTGCTGATGACCGATGGCCGCGCCAATGTCGCTCTCAGGCCGGGTGAAGGCCCTGCCAGCAAAGAGCAGATCATGCAGGAGATCCACCACCTGTCGCGTCTGATTGTTTTCGACAATATCAACGCAGTTGTCATCGATACACAGGCCAATTATCTTTCGCGGGGCGAGGGACGCAAGCTGGCCGAACATTTGAATGGCCGGTATGTGTGCCTGCCCAACGCCAAAGCGCAGCAGATCATCAACGTCGTGGCTTGAGTTTATAGAGTGTGCAGAAGATGAAGACAAGTAAAAGCGTTAGTGACAAAGCTGTAAACATCGTTGCCATTGTCGGGATGGAGAACTTCAATCGTAGCGTCTGGAACCAGGTCAAGGGCTCGCTTGAAGGCGCTTTTTCCGGCGAGGTCAACTTGCAGCAATATACCGATCTTGACCTCGAGCGCAAACCGCCCGAGATGGCAAAGGCAATCAAGGATGCGGATTGTCTGTTCCTCACCATGGTGAACTTCAAGGAGCCAGCGGAGTGGTTGTGCGAGCAAGCCGCCCAATCGCGCGCACAGACGATCTTTGCCTATGAGTCTATGCCAGAGGTAATGTCACTCAACAAAGTGGGCGATTACGCGGTGAAGGGCAAGGGCGGCATGCCGGAACCGCTCAAGAAAGTGGCGCGATTGCTGGTAAAGGGGCGTGAGGAAGACACGCTGTATGGCTACACCAAGCTCATGAAGATGATGCAGACCATGATGCGCTTCATGCCCGAGAAATCGCGCGACTTTAAGAACTGGATGACGGTGAATGTGTACTGGAACCAGCCTCTGCCGAACAACATTGCCAACATGTTCAGGTTCATCCTGCGCGAGTACTTTGGCAAGCAGGCACAGGTCGAACCGGTTGTCGAAGTCCCGATGATGGGTTTCTATCATCCCGACGCGCCCGGCTACTTTAAGGATGTCAAAGCCTATAAGGATTGGCAATCGCGAGCCGCGAAAAACGCGAAACGCGCGAATGGCAAAGGGGCAAAGTCAAAAGTCGGACTGCTGTTCTTTCGCAAACACCTGGTGCAGGAGCGCGGCTATATCGACGACACCATCCGGGCTTTTGAGGCGGCCGGCATGGCGGTGTTGCCGATGTTCGTTGCGGGGATCGAGGGACACGTTGCCGTGCGCGACATGCTGGCGAAGGAGGGCATCGACCTGCTTGTCAGCACGATCGGGTTTGCCCTCGTGGGCGGGCCGGCAGGCGCAACGGCGCCGGGAATGTCGGTGAAAATTGCCAACGACATTTTAAGCAGCCTCAACGTCCCTTACGTGGTGGCGCAACCCTTGTATGTGCAGGACTTCCTGTCGTGGCAGAAACTCGGCGTCGGCCCGATGCAGTCCACCGTGTTGTACTCGCTCCCTGAAATGGATGGCGCCATCGATCCGGTCGTCATTGGCGCGTTGAACAATGGCGGTTTCCAGAGCGTGCCCGATCGGTTGGAGCGCCTCGTCACGCTGGCGAAGAAATGGACCGCGCTGCGCCGTCTGCCTAACAAGGACAAGAAGGTTGCGCTGATCGTGTATGACTATCCGCCCGGGCTGGGCAAGAAGGCAACCGCTGCGTTGCTCGATGTGCCGCGCAGTGTCATGAACATCCTCAAGCGCCTGCAATCCGAGGGTTATACCACCGGCAAGCTGCCCGAAACTCCCGAAGAGTTGTACGAGATATTGAACAAGGCGACCGATGCGTCTGCGGATGTTGCCGGGTTAAAAGATGCTATTACCGTGACTGGTGAGCAATACCGCGAATGGGTCAGCCCGCGTGAGCGCGACCGTATTGAGGAGCGCTGGGGTGCTTTCCCTGGAGAGGTTGCGCCGATTGGAAGGGACAAGGTCTTTATCGGGGGCGCGCGTTTTGGCAACATCTACATCGGCGTGCAACCCCGCTTTGGCGTGCAGGGCGACCCGATGCGCCTTCTGTTCGATAAACAGAATACACCGCACCATCAATATATCGGCTTCTATCGGTGGCTGACCCGTGGGTTGCAGGCTGACGCATTGATTCATATCGGGATGCATGGCTCGGTGGAGTGGATGCCGGGGTTGCAACTGGGGATGACGCGCAGTTGCTGGCCGGATGCACTCCTTGGCGAAATCCCGCATTTGTATCTTTACCCGGTCAACAACCCGAGCGAAGCCAACATCGCCAAACGGCGCGGCTATGCCACGATGATCTCGCATTCTGTGCCGCCAATGACCCGCGCCGGACTATACAAGGAGCTGAGCGCGCTGAAAGATATGCTCAGTGACTATCGCCAGCGTCTCGCCGACACGCAAGCGGCTGCGCGAGCGGATCCCGAGTTCGAGGAAGCGATACAAAAGAAGGTGGCGTTGATCAACCTCGACAACGACTGTCCTCGACTTGAGGGTGAAGTCTTTGGCGACTATATGAGCAGGCTATATGCCTACCTGCGTGAGTTAGAGAACCGGTTGATCAGCGGTTCACTGCATGTCTTCGGCGAGGCCGCGCCTCTGGATACGCAGACGACAGTTGTGACTGAGATGCTCAAAGCGCGTGGGAATGGTCACTCCCTGGCATCGGTTGTGATGCGGCAGATGCCGCGCGCTGACGGGCTGAGCTACAACGCGCTGGCGGCGCGCGCCCGGCGCGGTGAAGCGACCGCCCTGCAATTGCGTGAAGAGGTCGATGTCGCCTGCCGTGAGTTTGTCGAGCGAGCCGTGTTTAAGACGGAATCGCTCGGGACGGCTTTCAGCCGCGCGACGGGGGCGACGAGTATCGATACTGACACGGCGCAGGCGCTCGACCAGATGGCGCGCAACGGGCGCGAACTGGTGCGCGCCATGTCCGATAATCGCGCTGAACTGGATGCAGTCGCGCGCGCGCTATCGGGCGGCTTTATCGCTCCCGGGCCGGGCGGCGACATCATCCGCGACGGCATGAGCGTGTTGCCCACGGGGCGTAATATCCATGCCATTGACCCGTGGCGCATCCCATCCGAACTGGCCTACGCGCGCGGCGCGCAAATCGCCGATGCGATCATCAGCAAACATCTTGAGGAGAACGCCGGCATCTATCCTGAGACCATCGCCCAGGTGCTGTGGGGGCTGGATACGATCAAGACCAAAGGCGAAGCCGTAGCGACGGTATTGCGGTTGATGGGCGCGCGCCCTGCCTACGACGGTCAGGGCAAGATCAGTCACTTCGAACTCATCCCGCTGGGTGAACTGGGTCGCCCGCGCATCGATGTGCTGATGAACCTCAGCCCGGTGTTCCGCGACACCTTCAGCATCGTGATGGATCACCTCGATAAGCTGGCGCGCGCTGCTGCCAAAGCGGATGAGCCGGTCGAGATGAACTATGTGAAGAAACACGTCGAGGCCGAAATGGCGAAAGGCGCTACTTTTGAAGCGGCGACGGCGCGGTTGTTCACGCAGTCGCCTGGCACATACGGCACCTACGTCGACGACATGGTGGAGGACTCCGCGTGGGAGACCGAGGAAGACCTGGACACGCTCTTCGTGCGCCGCAATTCTTATGCCTACGGCGGCGCGCGCCATGGCGAGTCCGCGCCTGATATCCTGCAACATCTGCTCGGGACGGTCGGGCGCGTGGTGCAGGAGATTGACTCGGTCGAATTTGGCGTCGCCGATATCGACCACTACTTTGCGTCATCGGGCGCGTTACATCTCGCGGCGCGCCGCCGCAACGGGGCGGACAGCACTATCAAGTTGAACTACGTCGAATCCTATACAGCCGAGACGAAAATTGATGATGTGGACAAGGTATTGCGCGTCGAATATCGCACCAAGCTGCTGAACCCGCGCTGGTACGAGGGCATGCTGCAACACGGTCACAGCGGCGCCGCTGAGATCAGCAACCGATTCACCTACATGCTGGGCTGGGACGCGGTGAGCAACAGCGTGGATGACTGGGTGTACACGCAGGCTGCCCAGACCTATGCGCTCGATCCCGCCATGCGCGAGCGGCTATCCAAAGCGAATCCGCAGGCGATGCGCAATATCGTCGGGCGATTGCTCGAAGCCAACGGACGCGGTCTGTGGCAGGCCGACGACGACACCATCGACCAGTTGAAAGAACTGTATACCGACATCGAAGACCGCCTCGAAGGCATCAAGATATGATTACTAACGCTATTGTGCTGCCCACCGCTAATACTGTGGAGCTGCGAGAAGTGGAATTGAAAGCGGTGGGTGATCAGGATGTGTTGATACACACTCACCTGACCTCGATCAGCGCTGGCACCGAGCGCATGCTGATGCGCGGCATCATGCCGCACCCGATGCTGCAGTTCCCGGTGGTGCCGGGATATGAAACAAGCGGCGACGTGATCGACGCCGGCAGCGGCGCGCGCGAGTGGATTGGTCGCCGCGTCTATGTGGGCGGCAACTATGGATTCATCGGCGTCAATTCGGCATTTGGCGGGCAGAGCGCGGCGATAGTCGCGCCGGCGACGCATCTCACGCAATTAAACGAGTTGACCGACCAGCAGGGCGTGATGCTGGCGCTGACTGCGACGGCGTTGCATGGGATCGACATCGCCGGGATTCAGGAGGGCGCGCACAAGGAACCCCCATTGCGTGTTGCCGTGCTTGGCCAGGGCGTCGTCGGTCAGTTGGCCGTCCGCATTGCGAAGGCGCGCGGCGCGTATGTCATCGCGACCGACAAGGTGGCCGAGCGTTTGGCGTTGTCGACGGCTGATGAACGCATCCTGGTGGATGGCAAAACCATGATCGCCAATCCGCAGTCCCCCATCGACGTTCTGATCGACGCGACTGGCAAGATGGACGCAATCGCACCTCACCTGATGGCGATTAAGAAGGGCGGGCGCGTCGTGCTGCTCGGATATTATGACGCCGTGGCATTGCCCTATATGGGCATTTTTCTGCGCGAGTTGACGCTCGCAGCCAGCAAGGAGTGGGCGCCCGGCGACCTGGCGCGCGCCCGCGATGTGATCGCATCCGGGCAGATCGAGGTTGATTCGCTGATCACGCATCGCATGCGAGCATGCGATGCCGCCAGGGCTTTTGACATCGCATTTAATGAGCCCGCCTGTGTCAAGATGGTGTTGGAGTGGTGACTCTGCGCATGCCGGTGAATTCCGTGTTGTTTTATCCTTTCTCTTGTTTGGAGGTGTGATGGCTCCGCGAATGATTGCAATTTATGGCAAAGGCGGCATCGGTAAAAGCTTCTTCACCGCGAACTTGTCCGGGAAGATGGCTTTGAAAGGACTGCGGGTGCTGCAACTCGGTTGCGACCCCAAACACGATTCGTGTAACGCGCTGTTTGACGGGCGCAGCCTGCCCACCATCGGCGACCAGTGGCGCCTGATGAAAGACAGCGGCCGCGAGAAAGATTTAGACGTCGGTCAGCTCATCTATCGCACCGATCTGACCGGTTGCGGGAATGTGATCTTCGGCGCTGAACTGGGCGGGCCGGAAGTGGGGCGCGGTTGCGGCGGTCGTGGCATCTCGTTTGGCTTCGGGCTGCTTGAAGAGCGCGGCATGGCATCCTGGGCGCTCGACTATATCGTCATGGATTTCCTAGGTGACGTGGTGTGCGGCGGTTTCGCCACGCCAATCGCCAAAAGCCTGGCGGAGGAGATCATCATCATCGCCTCGCATGACCGCATGAGCCTGTATGCGGCCAACAACATCGCGCGCGCGGTAAGCTATTTTGCGAGCATGGGCGGCAAGACGCGCGTGATTGGCATGGTGCTCAACCGTGATGACGGCAGCGGTGTGGCTGAGCGTTTCGCTGAACGGGTGGGGATGCCGATCCTGCTCAAAGTGCCCTTCAGCCCTGCGGCGCGTTCGCTCAGCGACCGCTGTAAGCTGCTGTTTGAATTGCCCGACATGGACGCATTGTTCGATCAGTTTGTGAACAAGATCCATTATCGCGACTATGTCGCGCCGGACAAAGTCACCCCGCTGGAATACGGCGATTTCCTCGAGATATTTGGCGCCGCCGAACCCGCTGGTTTGCCGACATCGGCTACGCAGGACGATCTGAAGGGGCAGGTGACCGTCGCCGCGCGCAGTATAGACATGAACAGCCCGGAGTACAGCGATGACGCCAAGCTCATCGCGCGGCGCATCATGACTGAGATGGGGCTGACCGTCACACATATGGTTGAAGAGGTGGATCGCGGCGTGGTGGTGACCAGCGATTGTGGCTGGGAAACCATCTTCGGGAACCCGCGCGAGGAGCTCGACGCGAAGATCGCCATCCTGTCGGCGCTGAGTCACAGCGGTGAGTCATTCCGGCTGGCTGATCTGCGACACACGGCGGCGCCTTTCTATGAGTGAACCGATGTTGACAAAGTTGAACGGGTGCGGGCGGCGCCTTTATACATGTTAACGCACGGGGCGCCGTTCCTGTTCGCGTTGTTCGCGTGGTGGTTCAGCACCGCTGTTATCATCTATCTGGATGGTTTGCCGCGACCGACGTTCCGCTGGAGCATGGCGGTGATCACGGGGTTGTCTCTGTGCGCGCTTGGCGGACTGGCGAGCCTGCGCGATGACACAAGCATTGCGGGCGCCTACCTTGCGTTTGTCTGCGGGCTACTGGCGTGGGCATGGCCGGAGGTTGGCTTTTATACCGGCTATCTTGCCGGCCCGCGAAGGGAGCACTGCCCGGAGAACTGCGGCGGCTGGCGCCACTTCGGGCACGCAGTGCATGCCAGCTTGCATCACGAGTTGGCGATATTGGTTATTGGCGTGATCGTAACGGCGATTACCTGGAATGCGGCCAACCCCGTTGGACGCTGGACGTTCCTTGTCTTATGGGGCATGAGTGAGAGCGCCAAGCTGAACGTGTTTCTGGGCGTGCGCAACCTGAATGAAGAACTGCTGCCGCCGCAATTGCAGCATCTGCGCAGCTACCTGACGCACAAGCCGATCAACTTCCTTTTCCCGATCTCCATCACCGTTTCCACGATCGTGACTGCGCTGTTGTTCTTTCAGGCATTCCGAACGGCTGACGCATTCGAGGCCACCGGGCTCGTGCTGGTCGCGACGATGCTGGCGGTTGGCGTGCTTGAACACTGGCTGCTGATCCTGCCTATATCGACAACGAGGCTGTGGGAGTGGGGACTGCGATCACGCCAAGCGAGGCGCGGCGAGGTTGCCAGTGGCGCGCTGCCGCACCCTCTTTCTTCGGCGCCCGTGACACGCTTGCGGCTGCGCCAGATCAATCATGAGGTTATTGAATGAGTGAGATGACAAAATCCATTCCGGCGGAAAACCCGTCGAGCAATCACCAGGGGCTGTCGGCGCCATCCGATCTTGGGTTGACGCCGCAAACGATGTGCCCCGCTTTTGGAAGCCTGCGCGTGCTGACCCGCATCGACGGTCTACAGACCGCGATGGTCACCGACGCCGGGTGCTTATACGGCCTCTCTTTCGTCACGCACTTTTACGCCGGTCGCAAATCAATTAGCGCGCCTGTATTGGGCACGAAGGAACTCATGGCCGGGAATATCGCCGAGGCTGCCATCGCTGCTTGCACAGAGGCCGCTAAGACGCCCGGAACCAAACTTGTCGCAGCCCTGTCGCTGTGTGTGGCCGAGACAGCGGGGTTGACGGAAGAAATGCTCCCGGCGCAGATTAATGGCGTTGACGTCGTGTTGATTCGCGTGCCAGCATATGCGATTCATACGCATCCCGAAGCGAAGGATATCGCGATAAACGCCTTGCTGAAGAAATATGTCGCCCCGGCGCGCAAGACCGACGCGACTGGCGTCGAAGCGCCGTTGTCGCGCGAGGGTCCTGACTTGCGCCATCAGGTTATTCTGATGGGTGAAGTGTTTCCCGTGGACCCATTGTCGGTTGACATGGTGTTGAAGAAGATGGGAGCATCGCTGGCATCCAACTTGCCGTCGCGCAATCTCGATGACTATCGGATTGCGGGCAAGGTGGGCGCGATCGCCGCGCTGCACCCGTTCTATACGCGCAGTGTGGCTACATTGCGCGCAGCGGGTGTGCCCATTGTCAGCGGCGCGCCGATCGGCGCCGACGGAAGCTATGGCTGGATTAAGGGCATCGGCAACGCGCTCAAACTCGATCCTGCCAGGGTGGAGGAAGTCGCGAGCGAGGAACGCGAGAAGTGCCGCGCGATTATCCAGGCCAATCGGATTGAGGGAAAAGTGCACATCTGCGGCTATGAGGGCAACGAACTTGGTTATGCGCGTTTACTGGTTGAAGCTGGCGCGCAGGCGCTGTATGTCAGCACCTCAATCGAGAAGTCGCTGTATACGGCAGCCGATGAGGCCTGGTTGAAGGCGCATGGAACGGTTGAAGTGGTCTATCGCAAGACGCTCGAACAGGATATCCGCGCGCTGGACAAGCACAAACCCGATCTGGTGCTTGGCACGACGCCGTTGTCAGTAGAGGCCAAACTGCGCGGCATTCCCAGCATGTACTACACCAATCAGCTCAGCACGCGGCCTTTGTTCCTTAGCGCTGGCTTGGCCGGCACGATCAGCCTGATCAAAGACGCGCTTTCGCGCGCTCCGCGTTATGCGTGGATGCGCGAGTTTTTCACCGGCGAGAACGATGCGACCGACGCGCTTAACGCCAAACCGGTGATCAACACGATGGACTAACTAAATGGAGAGCACCATGACTGAAAATGTGCCCGTTGCGCCGGCGACTACGCCTGAGCAGGCAAAAGCGTCGGCGGCGCAGATCATCCGCGACCTCGACACAACCAGCGGATACTGGGCGGCGGTATGGACCATCTGCTGCCTGCCCGACGCCCATGTGATTTGCGACGCGCCGATCGGTTGTTTTAACCTCGTCGGAACCGCCGTTCCGGACTATACCGACGCCATTCCCCATATCGAGAATCTCACGCCGTCGGTAATGCGCGAGCAGGAAGTCACCATGCTTGGCACTGCTGGAGCAGTGCGCCGCGCCGTGGATGGGTTGCGCGCCATACACCCGGATCGCCAGATGATTGTGGTGAGCACAGCGGAAAGCGAAATGATCTCGTCCGATCACGGCGACTGGCTGGGCAAATTGGACCCGCCGGTGTCTTTTTACTGGAGCCGTTCGCTCGAAGACGACGAATGGGTCGGGCGTGATCGCGTTCTGCTATGGCTGTGGAAGAACTTTGGCCAGGGTGGCGTGAAGGATCAACCCGTTCTCGCGCGCGCGGTCAACATAATCGGCCCCACCTACGGCTGCTTCAATTCCCCGGCCGATCTGCACGAGATTAAGCGCCTGATTGCGGGCGCGGGCGGGGTGGTCAACCTCGTTTACCCGTATGAAGCTGCGCTGAAAGACACGCCGCGCCTGAGCGAATCGGCAGTCAATGTGGTGTTGCATCGCGAGTATGGCGACGGGCTGGCGCAGGAGTTGGGCAAGCCATTTCTGCACGCGCCCGTGGGCATCCGTGAGACGACCGATTTCATTCGGGAGCTGGGTAAGTTACTGGGCGCCGGCGACCAGGCTGAAGCATTCATCGAACACGAGAAGAAAACCACGCTGCAACCGATCTGGGATCTGTGGCGCGGGCCGCAGGGCGACTGGTTCTCAACGACAGAGTTTGCAGTGGTGGCCGGGCGCACCTATGCCGATGGGCTGGTAAAGTTTCTCGGTGATGAGCTTGGCATGAAGCTGGCCTTTGCCACCGGTCACCCGATCAAGCCGGGCGAGATGGACAACATCGCCGTTCGAAACTTTCTGCACAAGCGCCAGCCGGGGTTTGTCTTTGGCAGCATCAACGAGAAAATCTATCTGGCAGAGGCAGGCGCGCGCGCGACGCATTTCATCCCGGCTGGTTTCCCAATTCCGATCGTGCGACGCGCGCTTGGCACCCCGTTCATGGGTTACAGCGGCGCCGTCTATATCGCGCAGGAGATGGTGAATCGCTTTTACGAGACAGTGTTTAACTACCTGCCCATCGATACAGTGACCCCGGCAGGCGGCGGGACGGGCGGCCCGCCCGGTCCCGCGGCAGCCGACACGGGAACGCTGATCTGGAGCGACGCCGCGCGCGCCGCGCTCGAAGCGCGCGTGGAGGGTATCCCGTGGCTGAGCCGGATCAGTGCCATGCGCGACGCGCGGACGCAGGTCGAGGCGTATGCGCTCCGCCAGCACATCAATCAGGTGACTCCAGAGGTCGTTCAGCGCGCCATCGCTTAATAATGGCATGCAAGCCAGCGATACAAATCAAGTAGAGGTGATCCATGTACGAGTACTTTATCGGGCCCGCAGGCGTCTTCGACACACCTATCACAGCGATCGTGTTCTCGATAATTCTGATCGGGTTCATGCTGATCGAGACGCGCTTCAGCGTGCGCGCGCCGAAGGGGTCTGTGACCGAGACGCGCAAAACCTTCCTGCCGCTTGCTGTTGCGATCCCGATCAGCCTGCTTGTCCCATTGATCTGTGGCTTTTTCAAGATCGGCATCATCCACGGCGAATCGCGCAGGTTGTGGGTCGGCTTCGGGTTGTTCCTGATGGCGTTTGGCCGGCTGTTGCGCACGTGGGCCCAACTGCAGATGAAGCAGCTCTACATCGGTGAGGCGGCTGTGCAACAGGGGCACCGGGTTGTCACGACCGGCCCCTACCACTGGATACGCCATCCGGGGTATGTTGGCGGGACGCTGACGTCCATTGGCATCGGGCTGGCGTTGTCAACGTGGCTGGGCGCATTGATCGCAACCATCGTGCTGGTGGTTGCGTACATTATCCGTATTCCGATTGAAGAGGCGCTGCTTGTCAAGGAGATGGGCGCTGCCTACCGCGCGTACATGGCGCGCACTAAGCGCTTCGTCCCGTTTGTGTTTTAGCATCTTGGCGCATAGTCGCGCTGGCGCATAGTCGCGCTGGCGCATAGTCGCGCTGGCGCATAGTCGCGCTGGCGCATAGTCGCGCTGGCGCATAGTCGCGCTGGCGCATAGTCGCGCTGGCGCATAGTCGCGCTGGCGCACAGTCGCGCAGTGAAGTGATGTTATTTTCGGAGGTGTTGTGATGGACTTGAAAACCTGGCGCAAATTGCCGCAGAAATCAGTGGATCGGGGCGTGCTCTATGACCTGTTGAAGAACAAAATGCGGTTGAAGCGCGAGCCTGTCATGGTGACGTATTGTGAGACGGAGCCGCCGGCTGGTTACGCGCCCGTCAACGTTCCTCCATGTGGCATAGTGCATCGCGCTGAACAGGGACAACGCGTGTGCGTGGATGCCCAAAACCACGACTGCTTCGTGGGGCTGTACCATCTTGGGATGATCACGTCCGAACGCGCCGGGTCGCTCATCTGCGACGGCGAGTATCTGGCGATGGAGCAAGGCTTCTTTACGGCTGCTGCGGCCAGGCGCAACAAGGAGCAGACCTTTACGATGCCATTTGGCGCGATCCGAGCCATTGCCGCCGCGCCGTTGAGAGATGCGCCGCCTGACGTTCCGCTTGATTTGCTAGTCGTGGTTACCGATGCCTTCCACGCCATGCAGTTGGCTGGCGCCGCCGCTGTGCGCGAAGGCACGGCCCCGCATGGCGAACTGGGGCCGTCATCATGCTCTTCGATCTTCGTCGCGCCATGGTTCACGCAAAATACCGTATTCGCGCTTGGCGAGGGTGGGGGGCGCCGTTTCAACGGCCTGGATACTACTGAGATGTTTGTCGTGCTGCCGGCGCATCATGCGCCATACGTGATTGAGATGTTTGAGAACTTCTGGATCAAGCCCGAAGCAGCGCACCACTTGCTGATGCCCAGTTATGCGGCGAAGAAGGCAGCCGAAGACGCCAAAAACAGAGGCTGATTTACGACAGACAACCAGAACGCCAGCAATATTTCAGGTATCATCAGGAGTAAGATGCGCATACGCGTTCGCGTGTTCAGCGCCTGCAAAGAGAGGTTACTGATATGAAAGTTCGGCCTTACAACAAGCGTTCTGGATGGAAAGATGGTGGTGTGCCGAAAGACGAAAGCGCCAAGGCAACCAAAAAGGATGACAAGACGCTGAAGCCCTCCAGCAAGTACAAGTGGTATCTGGGGAAAGACGGCCTGGTGCACATTGTCACCGTCGGGCGCTTTAATAAGCTCACGGAGATCGTCAGTTTTGTTGAAGCAGAAGCGACCCGTGAACAGGCCGCCGTGCTGCAGATGGCGGTCGAGGATCAAAGCCTGGCGAAGTGATCCGTATGCCGAGTCATCCTATTTAGAAAATGAACCAGCGGCGCTATACGCTTGCGTAGCGCCGCTGGTTTTGTTGACTGAACCGCGAATCGGATTTACAGATTTGGCGCGCGCGCCTTGATGATCGGCACAACCCGCCCGATGAACTGATCGACCGGCATGGCCTTCAGGTCTTCGCCCGTGCGCAACCGCACAGCAACCGCGCCGGCGTCGCGCTCCTTGTCGCCAATGACCAGCATGTACGGGATCTTCTGACCCTGCGCCTTGCGTATCTTGTTCTGCATGCGCTCCGTGCTGTCGTCAACGCTCACGCGCATGGCCTCTGCGCGCAACTTTGCTGCCACCTGATTCGCATACTCGACGTGGCGATCGGCGATTGGGATGATTAGCGCCTGCGCAGGCGCCAGCCAGACCGGGAACGCGCCAGCGTAGTGCTCAAGCAGGAACCCGACTGTGCGCTCGTGCGTGCCCAGCGGCGCGCGATGGATGCACAGCGGCGTCTCGGGCTTGCCTTCGCGATTGACGAAAGTCAGGTCAAAGCGCTCCGGAACAGCGAAATCCACCTGGTTCGTCGCGAGGGTAAACTCCTTGCCGATCACGCTCCAGATTTGCACGTCGATCTTCGGCCCATAGAACGCGGCCTCATCCGGGATCTCGACGAACGGGACATTGTGCTTCGTCATGGCGTTGCGCACCATGGCCTCCGTCTTCAGCCACAAAGACTCGTTATCGACATACTTCTTGCCCAGACCCTTCTTGCTGTGAGTGCTCAGGCGCATGACATACTTATCGATGCCGAAGAGCCGGAAGTACTCCAGGTAGAACGCGATTACGCCCATGAACTCCTGCTCGAACTGGTCTTCGGCGCAGTAGATGTGCGCGTCGTTCATCTGCATGGAACGCACCCGCATCAACCCGAACAACTCACCGCTCTTCTCATAGCGATAGCACGTGCCATATTCGGCCAAGCGGACTGGCAGATCGCGATAACTGCGCTGTTTCGCGCCGAAGATCTTGTGGTGCATCGGGCAGTTCATCGGCTTGACGTAGTACTTCACCCCTTCCAGTTCCATCGGCGGATACATGCTCTCGGCATAGTAGGGCAGGTGGCCGCTCCTCAGGAATAGGTCCTCCTTCGTCAGGTGGGGAGTGCGCACGCGGTCGTAACCGGCATTGAGTTCCATCTCCTTGGCCAGGCGCTCCAGTTCCTCGATTAGAATGCCGCCATTCGGCAGCCACAATGGCAGACCAGGGCCGACCTCATCATCAAAGATGAAGATTTCCAGTTCCTTGCCCAGCTTGCGATGATCGCGCTTCTTGGCCTCTTCGACCTTCGCGAGGTATTCTTCCAACTCCTGCTTCGACTTGAATGCCACGCCGTAGATGCGTTGCAGCATCGGGTTGTGCTCATCGCCGCGCCAGTACGCGCCGGATGAACTCGTCAGCTTGAACGCCTGCGGGTTGATTTCCCGCGCGCTCGCAACGTGCGGCCCACGACACAGGTCCGTGAAGGTATCCTGCGTATAGACCGAGATCGCGACCGGTTGGCTGTCTGCGGGCGACTCGCTAGCGTCAGCGTCCTCGCTCTCCTCGCCCATCTCGTCGCCGGCGCCTGCGGCCAGACCATTGATGAGCTCGATCTTGAACGGGTTTGCGGCGAAGATCTGCAACGCCTCCGTCTGAGAAACCTCGCGGCGACTGAACGCGGGGTTGCTTTTCACGATTTCCTTCATGCGCGACTCGAAGGCTTCCATGTCTTCAGGCGTGAAGGGTTTGTCGACTTGAAAGTCGTAGTAGAAGCCGTTCTCTACCGGCGGGCCGATGGTTGGTTTGGCGTCCGGGAATCGTTCGAGCACCGCCTCCGCCATGATATGCGCCAGCGAGTGGCGTATCCGGTACAGATCCTCCGGCATATTGTTCTGTCTAGCCATTTCAGCATCTCCATAGTCGGGCGAACCCATGTCCACCGAGGCAAACAAAAAGGCCTTTGCCCACATATTGGGGCAAAGGCCTTTATTACTTCGCGGTTCCACCCAGGTTGCGCCAGCTGCGTTCGTTCAGTTCACGTGAAACTGGACGGCGCGCGCTGATGCGTCTCATTGTCGCTTTAACGGGCGAATCCCGGCGCAATTTGTCAGACGACAGCTGATTTGCATTGCGCGCTCACGGGTGGTGCACGATCCTCGCTGGTTGCGACGCTTTCACCAAACTTCCGCCGCTCTCTGTAACTGCTACCGGGTCATGCGTATCCCGATCATCACATTTTGATATTTAGATGTGGGGCTTATTGTATCCGTTGTAATGCAAGTGTCAATAGCGATTTGGCGCTTTTTATTACGCCGTGCAGAACGGCAGTGCCACTGCCTCAGAACAGGAACCTGTGACCGGTGGGTGTGGGCGACTATACTTGGCCGTGCAGAAACGGCAGTACAACTGCCTCAGAACGGGAGGATTGTATGGTCATCCAGGGGAATTGGTCTGAGATTGCCGGGCGGATCGTCCATGGGCTAGGCGTCCAACCGGGCGAGTTGATCTATGTGCGCGATCACACCGGCCGGTTTGAACTTCTGCCCGAAGTGTTGCTTGCGATCGAACTTGCCGGTGCGACGCCTTTGCCACAGATCGATCCAGCTGAGTACATGGAGCGCCTGTGGGCGGGCGCCTCGATCGAGTACCTCAGCCAGTGGGATCGACGCCGATTGGAATGGACGCAGCAGTGTGACCGTATCCTGGTGCTCGCGGGTGCAGGACCCGACATGCGCAATGCGCCGGCAGAGGCACTGCAGGCCTGGCTAATGGCTGACGAGCGATTGGTCGCTCTGGAGAACGAACGTTTACTCCCGTTCCTTCTGGTTGCCATTCCCACCGCCCGGCGGGCGCAACAGCTTGGACTATCCCCGGCGGAACTCGATGCTCACGTGCTGCCCGCACTTGCCGTCAAAGCCGAGGTGCTGCAAGGACATATCCAGGATGTATTGCAGGCGGTTCATGGGCATGCTCACTTCACGATCCGCACTGATAGTGGTAATGGTGGTAAAGAGCATGAGCTGCATCTGTATCAGGGCGACCGACATTGGCTGAGTGACGATGGGCTGATCGATGATGCCGACCGCGCAGCCGGCGCAATAGCCTCAAATATGCCGGCCGGCTCGATTTACACGACGGTAGTGGAGAGGGAGACGCATGGCAGCTTGTATCTTCCGTCCGCCGGCGACGCCAAGGATGTGGTGTTTCATTTCGACAGTGGGCGCCTTGTCAGGATCGAGGCCAGCACTCCGTCGGCAGCGCAAGCGCTTGAAGCAGTGTTCGATAGCCATAGCGGTGAACCCCGCCGGGTGGCGCACATCGGGATTGGCCTGAACCCCGCCTTGCGCCGTCCCATTGGCTGGACTCTGGTCGACGAGCATCTCTTTGGCGGTATGTTCCTCTCGCTTGGCGAGAATCGCTATATGGGTGGACAGAACGAATCCTCGTTAAATGTGGATTACTTCGCGCCGGCGCCCATCTTTCTGGCTGGAGGACGTGAAGTAATGGCGGGCGGAGTAATTCACCCACGAGTTCGACCTTACACCAAATGAATTCGGACGATGCGGACCATGACTTTTTTGAGAGTATGATTCAACTGGCTGTCCGCGACAGCACGGCAGCGGGACGCACAGCAACGACTGATGTACAGTCAATGTGTTCGTTGGAGGTATGTATGGATCCGAAGAAAACAGCGCTTGTGTTGATTGAGTACCAGAACGATTTCGCTTCGACCGGGGGCACACTGCATGAGGCCGTGAAAGGCGTCATGGAATCCAGCCAGATGCTCAGTAATACAGTTGAAACAGTGGAGAAGGCTCGCGCACTCGGCGCGACGATCATCCATGCACCGATCAGTTTCACGAATGACTATCATGAACTGACCGCCGAACCCTATGGCATTTTGAAGGGTGTGGTGGATAGTAAATCGTTCCGCCAGGGCACATGGGGCGCAGAGATTGTTGAAGTCTTGAAACCGCAGAACCAGGATATTGTGGTTGAAGGCAAGCGTGGTCTGGATGCCTTTGCCAGCACCAATCTGGACTTCATCCTGCGTAGCCGCGGCATTACGACGATTGCACTCGGTGGATTTCTCACCAACTGTTGCGTGGAATCCACAATGCGCAGTGGTTACGAGAAGGGGTTCAACGTGATCACGCTCAAGGATTGCACCGCGACACTCAGTGAAGAGGAGCAACGCATGGCCGTGGAGAAGAATTACCCGATGTTCTCACGCCCGGTGGCACATGATGCGTTCCTAGATGAGTTGGCGGGTGAGAAGTCCATCTCGACAGACGGTCGCGGTTATAGCAGCTGAGATCGGCGCCATGGCGCGCCAGCCGGTATAGCCACAAGTCACGCCGCTGATAAAATCCCAAATCCAGCGGCGTGATTTTTTCATAACCCCGTAAGAAATCCACGGATACTGGCCTAAGGGCTGGCTTTAAGGGATCGACAATACTGACGTTATATTGTCGAATCTTAACAATCTCCTAACGTCTCACTAACAATACTCTCTGGGGCACATGCTACACTGATACTTACCTCTAGCAAAGTAGATTCGTTATGTTTAAGAAAAAAGAGCGCACTACCAGTACAGTTGACCCCACAAGTCAGGATAAAAACGGCTCCGATTACATCGTGCAGATCGACGATGTGCATAAGAGCTATGTGATGGGCAAGGAAGCAGTGCCGGCACTTCGCGGCGTCACGATCAATGTTCAGCGCGGTGAGATACTGTGTCTGATGGGCCCCAGCGGCAGCGGTAAAACCACCTTGCTTAACATCATCGGCGGGCTGGATTCGCCCAGCCGTGGGCATGTGATCGTCGACGGTCAGAATATCATCGCCTTGAGCGAAGAAAAACTGGCTCGACTCCGCCTGCGCAAGATGGGCTTTGTCTTTCAGAACTTTAACCTACTCAGCAGCTTCACCGCGCTGGAGAACGTGCAAGTGCCGATGGTGCTGGTCGGCCAGCGCAACCCCAAGCGCGCCCAGGAACTGTTGCGCCTGGTGGGGCTGGGCGACCGCATGGGACACTATCCCAGCGAGCTTTCCGGCGGCCAGCAACAGCGCGTGGCGATCGCCCGCGCCATGGCTAATGACCCGCCGGTGCTCATCGGCGATGAGATGACCGGCGACCTGGATACGCAAACGTCCTTCGAGATCATGAACTTGCTGGTAAAGCTCAATAAGGAGCGGGGCACCACGATCGTGTTTGTGACGCACGATCCGCGCATGAGCACCTTTGCCGGACGGGTCATTGTGATGCGCGACGGTAAGCTGGCAGAAGAGAATATGGCGGGTGCGCCTTCAAATATCTGACTTCATCGAGAAGTCGGATATTTGAAGGCCCACGCGGTCAGGACGTGAAATATGGGTCTGAAGTACGTATTGAAATCCATGCAGCGGCGCAAGTTGCGCACGCTCATCATTGCTCTGGCGCTCACGGTCGGTGTTGCGCTGGTGGGCGCGTTGCTGTCGCTGGTGGACACTCAACGCCAGTTCAGCATCCAGGCGGTCGGCGCGCAAACGGGCGGCTACGATCTCAGCATCAGCAAGAACGACCTGGCGGCTTCGACCTTCTTTGACATCGCCCAGGCAGAGGCACTGTCGGTCAACGCCTACAACAAAATCGCCGCCATGCACCCGCGCATTCAGGCCAGTGTCGAGGGGCGCAAGGTGAACGCGCTGGACGGCCAGGTAGTCACCTTTATTGCCATCGATGCTGCTACGGACAATTTAGTGTCACTTGCGCAAACGGATGCTAGCGCGACTAGCGGCAGCATAAACATCCTGGGCATCCGCATTGGCGGGAACGGCGTCACAGTTGGGGGTGGGGGGCGAGGAGGACAGGGCGGTCCCGGTGGGCCGGGTGGCGGGTTTCCCGCTGGCGGGGGAGCAGCCCCAGGCGGACGCGGGCAGGGCACTAACGCCGCTGGTAACGGGCAGGCCTCGCGCTTTGGCTCGCGCACAGGCGGCACATTCCCGCCCGAATCCGGTCAGGTCTACCTCGACAGCACTACTGCCGGCACACTGGGCGCGCAGGTCGGCGACGAGATATTGCTCTCCTATGCGTTGCTGACGCCGCGTGAAGTTGGCACGACCGCCATCACAGGCACGAGCACGCCGCGCGTGGAGGCTCAATTTACGGTGGCGGGAGTCGGCGTCCTCAATGGCCTGAGCGGCGTGAGCAACCCGATCATCATCAGACTCGATGATGCGCAGAAATGGCTGGGCGCGTCCAGCCAGGCCAACCAACTGTTGCTGGTATGGCAGTCCGGCGCGAATGGGTCAAGCGATCCGCGCGCCACGGTGACGCAGGCGCGCGACGTGGGTGAGCAGGTGCGGGCAGAACTGCAATCGCAACTGGGGCCTGACTACGTTGTCAGCCTGCCCAAATACACCAGCCTTGAAAACTCGGCGCAGAGTTACACCTCAACGCAGACTTACATTACCCTGTACGGTCTGCTCAGCATGGGCATCGTCGGGTTGATGGTGAATGCGTTGATGATGACGACAGTGACCGAACAGAAATATGACCTCGCCATCCTGCGCGTCCTCGGCTCGCCGCGCTCGCAGATGTACAGCATCGTCATCATCGAGGTGGCGCTGTTAGGACTGATCGGCATCGTGTTTGGTCTGGTGCTGGGCCGAGTCATCAACGATCGCGTCATGGTGCCCCTTCTGCTCGCTAATCTCGACTTGCCGGCAGGCGTGCGCGCCGACTGGACGCTGCAAACCGTGATGATTCCTACCGGAATTACCATCGTGGTGCTGGCATTGGCTACGATCAACCCTGCGCGAACGGCGGCGGCCACCAAGGTTATGGTGGTGTTGAACCCTGCGGCGGCCGACCAGCCCACGCTTGAGGACCTGTCGAAATTGCGCGAGCGTCGCGCGGATACGGGGCTACTGGTGGTGGGTCTGGTGCTGCTGGCCTTCAGCGGCGTCATTCTCATCGCACTGCCCACCATCTTCACGCCCGGCAACGCCAGCGGGCAGGCGTTGGTGAACTCCGGATCGCTGTTACTCATGGTGATCGGCATCGCGCTGTTATTCTATTTTCTGACCACGCCGCTCGAACGCGTCCTGGTGATTCTGTACCGCGTTGTCAGCCCCACAGCTGCTTTCTTCGCCGGGCGGTATGCCCTGCGTGGCAAAGGGCGCAATGCGCTCATCTCGCTGATGGTGGTGATGAGCGGCGTGCTGCCGTGTCTGCTGGCGACGCAACTGGCGCTACAGGACGCCAACCTGGAGACCGACTCGCGCTTCAGCAACGGCGCGCCCTTGATTGCGCAGGTGCGCGCCAGGGGGGATAACTTCCAAATATTCAACCGCACGTCGCGCCGGCAGGCCAACCTGTCCGACACGGATGTATCCGCGATCACAAGCCAACCTGGCGTCGGGATCGTGGTGGGCGTCGCCGACGGGCTGAGCAACATGACGGTCAGCGACCAGATTGGGCTGCGCTCGGCGCGCGTCAATCTGCTGGGCGTGCAGGGTGATCTGAATAATGTGCTTTATCCCGACCTTTACCGCTGGATTGAGGGGAATGCCACGGCGCTCACTCGCGTCAACGCCGAGCGGGATATTGCCGTGATCTCGCAGGGCTTGAGCGAAGCACTCGACCTGCATGTGGGCGACACGTTAGTGGCGAAGGGCGCCGGCAACGACCATACGCAACCACTGACCATCATCGGCGTGGCTGCGCGCATACCGGGTTTCACTCGTTACTTCACGCGCAACCGCAGCGACGCCAACGGCAGCGGCGTCTTCATCAACCTGGAGACTTACCGCGAATTGCAGAACAACCCCTCTGTCGGAGCGCCCGATCTGACGGCTCCACTGCTGACCCAGCTGATGGCGACGCTGCAGCCGGGTGTTAATGAGAACTTCCTCCTTGTCAGCCTGCGCAACTATTTGGGCAACCAGAACGATATGAACGTGGTCGCCACTTCGGAGCAGGTGGCGCTTGCGCGCGCGGGGTTGCAGCAGAGTCGCATACCGATCATCCTGCTCACCGGCCTGTCGATGGTGACGGCCATCTTTGGCGTGTTGGCAGTGATGTACAGCGCCGTAATGGGGCGGCGCGTCGAGATTGGCATGCTGAAGGCGGTCGGCGCCTCCAAGGGCAGCCTGCGCGGCGTATTTATCGGTGAGGCGGTCATTACGACGCTGGCGGCCGGCGTCGCGGGCATCATCGCGGGCACGATTCTCGGTTATGTCTTTGAGTTCAGCCGGCGTCTGCAGGGCGACCAGCCGTTGCTGCTGGCTTTCGATTTCAATACCGCAGGGGTGATCATTGCGCTGGTATGCATTTCGGCGGTCTTCAGCGCGGTGCTCGCCACACAACCAGTCATCCGGCAGAGAGCCATCAAGATTTTGCGCGAGAGATAGGCCTGCGGTGACGCTTTTCAGGAAAGGATGATTTACAGAATGACACAAACAAGCCACATCCAAAGGATTTGCCTGCTGGCGGCAGGCGCGTTGCTTATGGCAGCCTGTCAGAACCAGCCGACATCCGTAGTGTCGGCACCAACAAGGTCAGCGCCCGGTGCCGCCAATCGCCCTGGCAATGGCGCCCGCGCAAACGCCACAGCGCTGCCCACAGGCGCAGTCGCTCCCGTCACGTTGTTGGCCGTCGATGGCGCACTGGCTTTGGCCAGTCCGCTGGTCAGCGCTGCGTTTACGGGCAGCGGCAAGGTCACTGCGGTGCATGTCTCACCCGGTCAGACCGTCAAGAAGGGCGATGTGCTGGCGGAGCTGGATGCGACCGCGCTAAATACCGCCGTACAGCAGGCGCAGGATCAATTTACGCTCAAACAGGCGCAGATCACCAGCAGCCTCAGCCCGGGAAAGCAGTCCGACATAGATAACGCCAAGACAGCCCTTTCATTGGCGTACGCCTCGTATAACGAGCTAAAGAAGGGCCCCAACGCCAATGACGTCGATATCGCGTTGCGCAGTTGGAATCAGGCCAAGAACTCGCTCTACTCGTCACAGCTCGGACGTGATGGCGCCTGCAACATCAAACCCGGGTATTCGAGCGATGATGATTGGAAGAAAGCAATGGGCGATCCTAAGTGCAAGCAGGCTGACATAAGCGTGCAATCGGCAGTAGTGCGCGAGCGCTCTGCTTATCAGGCCTACCTGGATGCGCAAGCGCCTGCGACGGACGACGCACTCGCAAAAGCCTGGTCGAGCATTGTCCAGGCGCAGGCCAGCCTGACAACGCTCCAGAACGGCGCGAGCGCTGAGCAGAAGGTGGTCTACGACTTGCAGTTACAGCAGGCGCAGGCGACGGTTGATCGCGCCAGGCGCGACCTGGCAAAGGCAAAGCTCATCTCGCCCTGTGATTGCGCTGTGCAGGTCATAGAAGGACTCAGCGTCGGTTCAAACGCGAGCGGCAGCGTCACACTGCTGGACCTGGCGCAATTGAAGTTCCTGACGTCGAACCTGAGCGAACAGGATGTGGTGAAACTGAAAGTCGGGCAGACGGTCACGTTCCGTCTGAAGGCGTTTGACCAGAGCTTTACGGGCAAGGTCGCCGCAATCCTGCCGATTTCATCCGGCACGGCCGGAACACTATCGCTCTATACCGCCGTATTGGATATTGATCCCACGCCGGCAGCGCTGTTGCCGGGCATGACCGGCCAGGCCGCAATCAACCAGAATTGACCTTGCAGGCAATAATGATGACACACCTTAAACCCAAAGCTATCCTGATCGCGCTGGCATGCTGCCTAACGGCCTGTACTGCTGCCACCCCGCAACCGGCGCAGCAGACCTCCAGCCCAAATCAACAGCAACGCCGGGCGACCCCGACCCCGTTATCCACGCGCGCCGTAGAAGTCGTGTCTGTGGTTGCCGTCGACGGCCAACTGGCGCTGGCGACGCCCGCGATATCCGTGGGCTTCGATGTCTCTGCTGCTGTTGTCTCGGTCACGGTAAAGCTCGGCCAGGCTGTGAAGAAGGGCGACGTGCTGGCGACGGTCGACGACCTAGCACTGCAGGACGCAGTTGTCGACGCACAACTGGCGCTGAAACTGGCGCAGGCCAACATCGGCCTGCAGAATATTCCATCTAACCAGCAGGACATCGACGCTGCGCAAGCCGCGCTGAACGCTGCGTATTCCAGCTACAACGTCACCAAAGCCGGCATAAC
>CAIXPS010000079.1 GCA_903921365.1 uncultured bacterium
CACGATCAAGCAGGGCGAGGATGTCAAGGCTGGCGAGGTTGTCATCCAGGCCGGCGCGCGGCTGCGCGAACAAGAGATCGGCGGGTTGCTGTCCATCGGCATGACTGAAGTTGAGGTCCTGCGTAAACCGCGCGTGGCGTTGATCGCCAGCGGCGACGAGGTCGTCGCCCCGGATGCGCCGATCCGATTAGGTCAGGTGCGCAACATCAATACCCCGATGCTGGCGGCGCTGGTCGAGCGCAGCGGGGGCGTGGCGATTGACTTCGGCATCCTGCCCGACCGGCGCGACGCCTTTGATGATGCCGCTGCGCGCGCGATGCGCGAAGCCGACATGGTCATCTTCATGGCAGGCACTTCCATGAGCGAACGCGACTTCACGCCTGACGTGGTGAACGGGATGGGCAAACCGGGCATTCTGGTGCATGGGATCGCCTTCCGCCCTGGAAAACCGACGCTCTTTGCTGTTTGTGACGGCATCCCCGTGTTCGGGCTGCCGGGCAACCCGGTTAGCGCACTGGTGACTGCGGAGCTGTTTGTGAGGCCGACGTTGTGGCGCATGCAGGGCGGCGCTACAACGAAAGCGAATTGGCGATCAGAATCGCTTACCGTCACCGCGCTGCTGAGCCAGGATGTCAAATCGCCGCGCGACCTGGAGCACTGGTTCCCCGTTAAGTTGGCGCCTGCGGCGAAAGGCGCTACACTGCCATCCGCCGAGCCAGTCACGACCAAGAGCAACCTCATCTTCGGGCTGGTGCGCGCCGACGGCCTCGTCTGCGCCCCCATCGGCGTCGATCGCCTCATGGCCGGCACGCAGGTCGAAGTGCGGCTGATGGCTTGATCGTTAGTAAAACGTAATTCGGAAGTGATGAGCGCGTTGAGGTCGATATCACAACGATCCGTCATTTGAAATCAGAAACGCCGCCGTCATGCCCGAGATGTCGGGCATCCAGATGATGCCAACACGAGTTTCGACGCGTCACATTACAAGAAGATATCACTGTCAAGTTCATTGATGAGGGACTCAAGTTGTTGCAACATTGCAGGTAATTCTGTATGTGCGATATCCCAGACAATCTGATTGTCGACAGTGTCGTAACCATGAATAATCCGATTACGAAGACCAATGATGCGTCGGATATCCGGGATGTGGTCAATAACAGAAGGCTCTTCGGTTTTGGCGCGGTTCAGTGCCTCCCCAACAATTTCAAATTGCCTCTCAACGGCAGAGCGCAGCATCAGATCACTATCATATTGTTCGAAATCACGCTGATAGGTGAATTTGGAAATCAACCTGCATGCACTTGCTGCATCAAGCAACCACTTTTTCACTATGATCTTCATATAGGGTGATCCTGCTGCGGTTTACCGATTCACGGAAGAATGGATTGCCGATTGAGCGCTCAGTCAATAGGTCAACATGCCGCTTGAACAGGCTTTCAAGAGATTCCGCGAACTCAAAGTAGCGTCGGGCGTACCCCGGCTGGTCAGAATCGGTGAATGTCGCGACGAAATCGTAATCACTTGTTGCCGGATTAAACGCACCCGTGGCTGCAGATCCAAACAGATCGAGTCGACTCACACCATAACGCTGGCATAGCAACCATAGATCCGCCTTATGTTGTGAAATTTCATCTACCATACTGGTTGTTTCCTCTGCTGGAGATTATAACGACTCTCATACATAGAAGTGATGATGGCGCCTACGCAGTTGCG
>CAIXPS010000080.1 GCA_903921365.1 uncultured bacterium
CTGGTCATTCCTCCGCGTGAGCCCGCAAAGCCCCTCATCCTTGCCGATATGTTCACCCAGATCATCTGCGAGTGGCCCATCTGCTGCCTCGATAGTGAACTGCTCATCTTCAGTGTCATACATGATGATGGCGCCACAGTCTGCCGACACCAGGCGCTTGGCATGATCAAGCGCTATTCGCATGATTTCATCCGTTTTTTGCGCTGAGCGTAATCCCTGCGACAGGTCAAAAAGAACCTCCAGTTCCGCCGCCCTGTGTCGCAGGTCTCTTTCCATCTGCGCGCGGCTGGTGATGTCTGTGAAAGTAGCACACACCTCATAAGGTTCCGCGCTGTTGGCGTGGAACTGTGGGAAGGCGTTTACCAGGATCCAGTGATAGGTGTTGTCCAGCGGGTGATAGATGCCCATCACCACGTCGTTCACCGGCGCGCCGGTTCGTAGTGCAACCATGGCCGGGTGGCTCTCGCCAGGGAAATCGGAGCCATCTTCATGAATTGATTTCCACCGCGGGTCGATCGATGTCCTGCCCTGCATCTGTGCCAGCGTCAACCCCAGGATGCGCTCCGCTGCCAGATTTGCCGCAGTAATATGCCCGCCGTGGACCTGGTACACCACGCCCTGCGCCATGGTTTCAAACAGCGCGCGGAAGCGCGCTTCGCTCAATTCGAGCGATCTCGCGGCAGATTTTTTCTCGACGATGCTCCATGTGAGGTCTGCGAACTGGCTGACTACTTCCAGATCGTCCTGGTTGTAATCGATTGGTTTGTTGCCAATGCCCAGCACCGCAACGATTTTATCGTTGCGAAATACGGGCGCGATCATCTCGCGAACGAGGGGCGAATGTCCCTCCGGCAAACCGGCGCGGTTCACCAGACTTGCATAGTCGTTGTGTATTACTGGCCTGCGCAGGCGGATGCTTTCGGCCCACACGCCGGCCTGATCGGCATTCTTGTGCCCCTGCATCCCTTCCACATTGCAATACTGTTTCAGCGTGGTGGTTGACCAGGTGGTGCGCAGGATTGTCGACTCGTCCATATCCATGAAGTGATAAAACCCGACCTGGCTGTCGGTGAGTTGCGAGATTTCTTGCAGCATTGCAGACAACACATCGTCCAAAGTATGTGTCTCCGCATATTGCATCAGGCCCAACCGCGCCTCCTGGATTTTCTCTGTGCGGGACCGCTGGGTCACGTCAAAACAAAAGCCAAAGTACCCTGCGAAATCGCCTTCAGGCGAGTAATGAGGTTGTCCCCGATCAACGATCCAGCGGTACTCGCCATCGTGCCGGCGTATACGATAGGTCAATTCGAATCTCTCTCGCGCGCGAAACGCAGCCAGGTAACCGCCCGCACATTCAGCCACATCATCGGGATGAACGTCTTCTATCCAGCCTTCACCGATCTCTTGTTCCATTTTCCGCCCGGTGAACGCAAGCCAGGACTGGTTAAACCAGTTACATAGAGTATCCGGACCAGATCGCCAGATCAACACCGGCGCTCGATCCAACACGTCGAGGAAGTAATCGTCTATCATAGTAGGTGTCTTTTCCAATGTACTTGCTGCTTTGCGGAGTGTATCTGATTTCTTCGGGTTCTCCGCATAA
>CAIXPS010000081.1 GCA_903921365.1 uncultured bacterium
CTTCACCGATACCGCACAGGGACGGCGCAGGGATATTCGCTGGATTACCGACATCGGCGAACTGCACGAGTGGCACCTGGGCGAGTGGCGCCAGGAGTATCTGGTAAAACGTCCGGGCGACTATCGCATCGTGGCACACGCACTGGCGGATCGGCGCGCGCGATTGACGCATGAGCCGTACCAGAGTGTGGATGCGTTCGTTGGCGAGCGCGGCATTACCCTGGGTCAGATCGGGCGCACACCGTTTCAGGAAGTGCAGATTGACATGGCAGGTCTGGAGCGCTTCTCCATCGACCTGGCCGACGGCTGTGATGAACTGCTCGACCTGCTGGAGTTGATGGATGCCCAGAAGCTGGAGGATTTTCGACTGGCCGTCCAAGGACCGGCGCAATACATCAAACTCTGGGAAAACCTCAGCATCGAGACGATGGGACCGGCCTATTACGAGCGCTTCCTCATGCCCGTCTATCGGAGCATTTTCGAGATTATGTCCGGCAGCGGCAAACGATTGCTCGTGCATTACGATGGCAAATTGCGCTGCATCGCTGACAAGATTGCCGACCTTGACTTTGACGGCATCGATTCATTCACCCAGGCGCCCGAAGGCGACATGACCGTCGCTGACGCGCGCAGCCGGTGGCCGAATAAGTTCCTGTGGCTGCATCCGAACCTGGGGTGGTATGCACAGCCGGAGGCAGAACTGACCGGGCTGATCCGGCAGATGGCGCGTGACGCCGGCCCGCGCCGCTATTGCCTCATGGTCAGCGAGGAAGTCCCGCCGGACTGGGAGCGCACCGTGCCGGCGGTGTTGCGCGCGTGCGCATCGAATTGAGGCGTATTCGTTTGTCCGATCCAAGTCCGTTCTTTGACCGTGTATTACTAGAACGAACGCTACCATTGATAACGTGCCATTACCGTCTCCAATCTCCAATCTCAATTCTCTAATCTCCAGTCACCAATCGAGGTAGATTGCATGTCTTCACAACCATTTGCTTCTCATGATTTGTATGTATCGACGCTGGGCAACGACCGCTGGTCGGGCCGGTTGGCCGAACCAAATGCCACCGGCACAGACGGCCCCTTTGCCACAATGACAAAAGCGCGTGACGCGGTGCGCGGGCTGAAGCTGGGCGGTGGCTTGCCCGGCCCACTCACGGTGTGGCTGCGCGGTGGGCATTATGCCATCAGCGAATCCATCGAATTCACGCCCGAGGACTCCGCTCCCGTCGCCTACGCTGCCTATCCCGGTGAGACCCCGATCATCGACGGCGGCGCGCGCATCACTAATTGGCATGAAATCCCCTGGGCAGAGACTGGCATTTGGGTTGCAGATATTCCTGCCCACACCAAGCCCTTCCGTTCTCTCTTCGTCAACGGTGAGCGTCGCGCTCGCCCGCGCCTGCCCAAGATTCCCGCCGGAACCGATGGTCGCGACGCCTTCTACCGCATGGAGAGCGTGCCTAACATTGATTTCACCAGGAGTAGCGGCGGAACGAGCGATCTATTCAACGGCTATGACCGCTTTATCGCCGATCCGGAGCACTTTGACCAGTGGCGCAACCTGCAGGATGTTGAAGTGGTGGTCGCGCACTACTGGATCGAGGAGCGCATGCCGGTCGCGTCCTATGATCCCGCCACGCGTGAGGTCGTCTCGACGCGTCGCAGCATGTTCGCGCTCAAGGACGACTTTGTTTCGCGCTATGCCAAGTATTACGTGGACAACGTTTTTGAGGCGTTGAGTGAGCCTGGCGAATGGTATCTGGACAGCGCGGCCTCCAAGCTGTACTACATTCCGCTGCCCGGCGAGACGCCCGAAACAACCGTCGTGATCGCCCCGCGCATTGAGCAGTTCATCAAACTGACCGGTCAGCCCGACACGAACCGCTATGTTGAGTTCATCCGCTTCGACGGCCTGACTTTTGAGAACTCGGACTGGCGCGAGCTGGACGTGACGGTCGAGCCAGACACCGGCATGCCGACCAGCCACAAATATGCCGCTTCACCCCAGGCGGCTGCCCACGTCCCCGGCGCAATCGCTCTCGCCGGTGCGCGTTACTGCGCCATCGAGAACTGCGTCGTTCGTCACACCGGTTTCTATGCCATTGACCTTGCAGACGGCTGCATTGGCAACCGAGTCGTCGGCAATGAGTTGTTCGACATGGGTGGCGGCGGTGTCAAGGTGAATGGCGCAGATGTCCACGGCCCCGCCGCGCGGCAGACTGGCAACAATAAAATCACCGACAACCACATCCACACTGGCGGGCGCATCTACCACAGCGCCATCGGCGTTGTGTTGCGCCACGCGTTCGGGAATGAGGTGTCGCATAACCACATTTACGACTTCTATTACTCCGCGATCTCATCGGGTTGGGTGTGGGGCTATCGTGACAGCATCTCCCACAACAATCACATTGAGAAGAACCACCTGCACGATCTGGGTCATGCCTGGCTGAGCGATATGGGCGGCGTATACCTGCTGGGGGTGCAGCCCGGAACCGTTGTCCGTGGAAACGTGATCCACGACGTGGAACGCGCCAATTACGGCGGCTGGGGCATCTATACCGACGAGGGCAGTTCGCACATTCTCATTGAGAACAACATCTGCTGGAACACTAACAGCCAGACTTTCCACCAGCATTACGGGCACGAGAAC
>CAIXPS010000082.1 GCA_903921365.1 uncultured bacterium
CGCAGGCGAGCGGCTTAAAATGGTTGATCACGGCGAAGGCTGGAACGTTCATCGCTCCATTCTCTGGGAAAAGGGGATCGTGCTGGCTGGCCCTGCCCCGCAATCGCTCATGGACCCTGTCGCGCCGGATCAACTGCGCGGGGCGATGCGCTCCACCTTGTCCGGCTGGGGCACAGGCTTGCTGAATGACCCTGCGCAAATCACGCAGCGCGGTTACCAGTCCTATATCGTCCTGTCGCTGTGCCGCATTCTTTATACGCTGGAGTATGGGGCAGTCGCCTCAAAGCCAGCCGCGGCGCAGTGGGCGCAGGAAACGCTGGATGTCCGCTGGACGCCGTTGATCGAGCGGGCATGGGCTGGGCGGCATACTCCGGGACTGGCAGTTGCCCCAGAGGATGTGGCTGAAACACTGGCGCTTATGCGCTATGCACTGGAACGTAACACTTCAACAATCGTCACCGAGTGCGCCGGCAGTTCCACAATCCCGTCGTGGAAGTTCAGTTCCACCGCCGCCGGGAACACGCGATTGGGTTGATCGACGTCGTTGTATGCGTCGGGCGAGTCGCCGGCCAGTTGCGTCGCCGCGTGCGCCCCGTCCACGGTCACGCCATCGATGGCGACCACGCACTCCGCCGCATGATCCGGATGCCGGTTCACGAGCACAATGTGATAACGCCCCTGCCCAACGTCACAGGTAACGACGGCGTCGACTACCGGCACAGTTCCCTCACCCGGCAGATGCGCAGCGCAGTCGACATAGGCGTCGCACACCTCCTCGCCCAGCAGGTTTGCGTACATCCACAATACGTGATAGGTCGCGCGCATGACGATCCCGCGCGGGTGCACGTACAGCGGCCCGCGCGTGTTGACGACCGGCGCCATGTTCGCCATACGCACTGTCGACGCGTGGCGCAGGCAACTGTTCAGGAAACCGGCGGAAAACACCGCGTCGGCCATCGTGTAGGTCGCGTTCAGATCATTTTTGTCGCGCGCCGCGATATCGGCGGGCCAGTCGGCGGTCAACGGGTGATGCCAGCCGCGCAGGTTCCACTCGTCAAACGCGATGCCGATGCGCCCCTCGTATCCGGCGGCCGCGATGACGTGTTCGGTCATGGTGATCGCCGCCTCAGGCTGCAATGCGCGCGTCATGCATGTGGCGTAGTCGCTCGGCTGGTTGTTCTGCCACAGCCCATCCCAATAGCCGTGGATCGACACGCAGTCGAGGTGCTGTCCCGCCGCGCGCAACAGCGCCAGCGTCCAGTCCAGGTCGGGCAACGCCGCCGCAAACAGCTTGATCGTCGGATCAACCCGTTTCATCATCTTGGCGGACTCGGCGACGAAACGCCCCCACTCCGCCGCGCCTTTAGCACCCATCTCCCAATCGCCATAATTCTCGTTGCCAATCGACCAGTAGCCGACGTTGTGGGGATCGGGATGCCCGCCGGCCTGCCGCACCTTGGCCCACCGCCCGGCATCCGGCAGATTGCAATACTCGACCCAGTCGCTCATCTCCTGCGACGTCCCCGTGCCGCCATTGGTGCAGATATATGGCTCTGCGCCGATCAGCCGGCACCACGCCACGAACTCAGCCGTGCCAAAGGTGTTGGGATCTTCGACCCGCCAGGCTTTGTCGTAACTCGGCCGGCGGTTTGGGCCCACGCCGTGCGTCCAGTGATACGCGCTGACAAAACACCCGCCCGGCCAGCGCACGACCGGCACGCGCAACTCGCGCAGGGCTTCGACCACATCCAGCCGAAACCCCTTTTCATCGGCAAGCGGCGACCCCGGCTCGAACACGCCGCCGTACACCTGCCGGTGGAAGTGTTCGAGGAACTGGCCGAACAACATGCGGCTGTAACGCGTGCGCGGACGATGCGTGTCAATATGCACTCGCGCGATTGCTTCTGTCATTTCACCCTACATCAAGGCATACTTCGGCGTATAACCAAACGCCTGCTGCGCGCGCCGGATCGAGATTAACGACTCACGACCTTCGAGCGGTTGTGTGACGTTGTCCGCAAGATCGGGGCGAAATCTGCGCAGAAGCGCCATCGTCGGCTCCGGACAACGGGTGTCGGGCGCGCCGAGGTAGTACGCGCCATAGCCCGGCAGATCGGATGCTTCGAGCGCCTGGCGAATCCCCGCCGCAATGTCGCGCACATGCACCCACTGGAAAAGGTCATCATGCCACTGTGTCGTCGGCGCCAGTCCCTGTGCCACGCTGCGTTCGTACATCTCGGCCGTCCAGACGCCTGCGAACCGAAACGCCGCTGTCGTGATGCCGTAGGCCCGGTTAAATGCGGCGCAGGTCTCCTCGTTAAACCACTTGCTCAGGCTGTAGGCGTCCTCGGGCACCGGCGGATAGCTCTCATCCAGCGGCATGCTGTGGTACACCGGCGGTCGCCCGCTCAAGCGCCAGTAGATCGTGCCGAACGCATTCACGCTCGACGCGCACGTGAAGCGTTTGACGCCGGTCAGCCGGCAGGCATCGAGCATGATGTACGTCCCCACCGTATTGATCTTGAACGTCTCGACGCCCACCTCAGGCAGCCCGGTGACTCCGGCGGCGAGATGCACAACGGCGTCAAAGTGATGCTGCTCAAAGGCGGCCTTTATCGCAACTTCATCGAGAATCTCGGCCTTGACGAACGGCCAGTCCACGGTGAATGGCGCGCGCGCCCTTTCAGCACTGCCCGGAATAAACATCGTTGCCTCAGCGGGGTCCACCCGATCCAGCAACACCAGTTCATGCTGCGCTTCCAGCTCTTTAACGAGGGCGCGGGCAATCATGCCGCATGCGCCGGTGATCAATATTTTCATGCTGCTCCTTTGGGGCGTTCGTCAGCGAGCGCCCCACGCGCTTTCAGCGCGCTTTCAGGTTGTACTCGTTGTGCTCGTTGTGCTCAACGGCTCCGGCCATCTTAACGTGATGCCCAGAAAAGGGGCATTCTTCTCAAGCGTCATCCGATACATCTCCGGGGCTTGCTCATAACTCACCAGGTGGGTGATCAGCGGTCGAAGTTGCATGCCGCCCGTCGCCATCAACTGTAGCGTAGCCTCCATGCGCGCCCGATTCCA
>CAIXPS010000083.1 GCA_903921365.1 uncultured bacterium
CTGCGCGTCGGCGTCGGCATGATATCGCGCGGCGAGGTCGGTTTGATTATCGCGTCCATCGGGCTGCGACAAGGATTGATCGACGAGACTGTGTTTGCATCGGTGGTCATGATGGTGTTGCTCACCACGCTCGTGACCCCGCTGCTGTTGCGGCGAGTGATCCCGCATAAGGAGCAGGAAAATGGTAACCGCATCGCTACTGGTTCTGGTGCTTGATAATCCCGATCAGGAAATGGACATTCTGGCGGCATGGGAAGAGGTTGGCGTGCCAGGGGTGACGGTGCTCGATAGCCAGGGCAGCAAACGGTCGGACGAAACCGGGCGCGATGACCTTCCGCTCTTCGTGTCACTGCGTTCGATCCTGTCCTCAGAGGAGAGCCAGAACCGCACGCTGTTCAGCGTCATCGATGATGAGGCGGTGCTTGAGAAAGCGCTACAGGCTGCGCAAGGGATCATCGGCGATTTCCAGAACCCGCATACGGGCATCCTGTTTGTCGTGCCGGTCTCGCGCGCATGGGGCATTGTGAAAGCCAAACCTCATCTGCATTGAATGACTGGTAGGTGTTGATAAAACCTTCAGAATGGCTCTCACAAAGAACACAAAGCCTCAAAGACAAACCAACCACGGAATACACGAAAATCGGAGATCATTCTGTCATTTCCGTGTTTTCCGTGGTGATGATTCCGAGTCTGGTGTGTCGGATGATCACGGGTGCACCCTGAACGCCTGTTCTATAATTAGCCCATGCCAGAGTTCAAAGTCCACTCCCCCTTTCAACCGACGGGAGACCAACCGACCGCGATCGAAACCATCATCAAGAGCCTGGATGCAGGCAACCGCTATACCACCCTGCTCGGCGCCACCGGGACGGGCAAGACCTACACAATGGCGAAGGTGATCGAGCGCACGCAGCGCCCCACCCTCGTCATGGCGCACAACAAAACCTTGGCGGCGCAGTTGTACTCCGAGTTCAAGGAGTTCTTCCCTGAGAACGCCGTGGAGTACTTCGTCAGCTATTACGACTACTACCAGCCGGAAGCCTACATGCCGCGCTACGATCTCTACATCGAAAAGGATTCATCGATCAACGACGAGATCGACCGGCTGCGCCTGGCAGCCACCAGTTCATTGATGAGCCGCAAAGATGTGATCATCGTCGCCTCGGTGTCGTGCATCTATGGCATCGGCAACCCCGAGGACTATGGTCGCTACGTGGTCAAGCTCAAGAAAGGCGAAGTGCGCAGGCGTGACGTGGTATTGCGCATGCTGGTCGCGATCCAGTACGAGCGCAACGATGTCGCGATGGGGCGCAGCAAATTCCGCGTGCGCGGCGACACGCTTGAGGTGCAGCCCGCCTACGCCGACACTGCCTACCGCATCGAGTTCTTCGGCGATGAAGTCGAGCGCCTGACCGAGATTGACACATTGACGGGCGAACTGTTGCAGACGCTCGACGAGATCGAAATCTTCCCGGCCAAGCACTTCATCACGCCGCAGGAAAAACTGGCTGCCGCGATCAAGACGATCGAGATAGAGCTTGAAGAACGCGTCAAGTTCTTTAAGGACAATGACAAGTTACTGGAAGCGCAGCGCATCGAACAACGCGTGCGCTACGACCTCGAAATGCTGCGTGAGGTGGGGCACACCACCGGCATCGAGAACTATTCGCGCGTGCTGGATGGCCGCCCCGAAGGCACTCCCCCCTTCACGCTACTCGACTATTTCCCTGACGACTTCCTGCTCATCCTCGACGAGAGCCACATGACGATCCCGCAGATCGGCGGGATGTACAACGGCGACCGCGCGCGCAAGTCCGTGCTCGTGGATTACGGGTTCCGCCTGCCGAGCGCGCTCGACAACCGCCCGCTCAAGTTCGAGGAGTTCGAGAAGCGCTTCCGCCAGGCCATCTTCTCGAGCGCGACGCCGGGGCCGTTTGAGAACCAGCACGGCACGGTGATTGCCGAACAAGTCATCCGCCCGACCGGGGTTGTCGATCCGATCGTCGAGGTCAAACCCGTCAAGGGTCAGGTCGACGACCTGGTCGCGCAGATTCGCGAACGCGTCGCGCGCGGTGAACGCGTCCTTGTGACCACCCTCACCAAGCGCATGTCCGAAGACCTGGCCGAATACCTGCAGGAGATCGGGATCAAGGTGCAGTACCTGCACAGCGAGGTGCAGACCGTCGAGCGCATCGAGATACTGCGCGACCTGCGGTTGGGGCAGTATGACGTCATCGTCGGCATCAACCTCTTGCGCGAAGGGTTGGACTTGCCGGAGGTGTCGCTCGTCGCCATCCTCGACGCCGACAAGGAAGGCTTCCTGCGCAGCACCACCTCGCTCATCCAGACGATCGGGCGCGCCGCGCGCCACGTGCATGGCAAAGTGATCATGTACGCCGACAAGATGACCGATTCGATGAAGCGCGCACTCGACGAAACCGATCGCCGCCGCAAGAAACAAATCGCGCACAACCTGGCGCACAACATCGAACCCGTGACGATCTACAAGACGGTGCGCGACCTGACCGACCGCGTCAAGGCGGTGGCAGACGTAAAGGTGAGCTACGGCGAAGCATCCGCAGACGGCGAGAAGCACATCCGGTTGAGCGACCTGCCCAAACCCGAAGCCAACCGCCTGTTGATCGACCTGGAAAAGCAGATGAAGCAGGCCGCCAAGGACCTTGAATTCGAGAAGGCCGCCATGTTGCGCGATCAGGTTTTTGAACTGCGCCAGCACCTGAACGACATCGACGACAAGACGCCGGAGTGGGAGAAGGTGCGCCGCATGGGCGACGCCGCGGCAAAAGACGAACTCGCGCTCGAAGCAGAGATGGCGCCCGATATCCCGCTGGAGCCGGCGCAATACAAAGCAGTGGTCAAGCGCGCGCGTGGGCCGGGCAAGAAACGCAGATAACCATCCCGCCTGTCAGGTTGCGCAATACCAGTCCAGCGCGTGGTATGCTTCCAG
>CAIXPS010000084.1 GCA_903921365.1 uncultured bacterium
CTGAACCGGGTCAAACGCCTGGGCCAGATCGACAATGTCACGACCGCGTTGAGCGGGACGGCAGCCGAAGCGAAACCGAAAGCGGCACACGCGGAGCCCAATGCGCCGAATGGCGCGAAGGGCGCGAATGGGAACGGAGCGGAGAGCCAATCAGACATAGAAAACGCAGTCCGCTCGCAGGCGCGCGAAGATGCGCTCGATGCCATCAGCTTTACCGTCAGCCCAGGCCAGTTGGTGGCGCTGGTGGGGCCGAGTGGCGCTGGAAAAACGACCCTGACGTACCTGATCCCGCGCCTGTATGATCCGACCGGCGGTTGCATCCGGATCGATGGCTATGACTTGCGCGATGTAACGCTCGACTCGTTGAGCGAGCAGATTGGCATGGTTACCCAGGAATCGCACCTGTTTCACGACACCATCCGCACCAATTTACTCTATGCGCGCCTGAATGCCACTCAAGCCGAGTTGGAAGCTGCCGCGCGCGCGGCCAATATCCATCACTTCATCTGTGAACTACCCAATGGGTACGACACGGTGGTTGGCGAGCGCGGTTACCGCCTGAGCGGCGGGGAAAAACAGCGCCTGGCACTGGCGCGCGTCATTCTCAAAGACCCGCGCATCCTGGTGCTGGATGAAGCCACGAGTTCTCTGGACAGCGAATCCGAAGCCTTGATTCAAGAAGCCCTGAAACATGTCATGGCGGGAAGAACCAGCATCGTAATCGCGCACCGCCTCAGCACGATCCTGGCTGCGGATTTGATCCTGGTGATGGATCGCGGCAGGATCGTCGAAAGCGGCAAGCACCATGAACTGCAGGCGCAGGGCGGTTTGTACGCGCATCTGTATCAAACCCAGTTCAACCGCGCGGCGAGTCAGGCCTGATCGCAATGGGATTGCACAGCCTCATGCGGTTGCCTGCGACAATCCAGCTTATCCAAAGGTTAAAACAATCGTACTGGAGTGCAGATCATGAAATATATCAAAATCGCGAACAGTGACCTGAATGCATCTCAAATCGCCCTCGGCTGCGCGGGAATCGGTCATTTATCCAATCAGGAGATTGCGACCCTGGTCCATACGTCGTTGGCGGAGGGTATCAACTTCTTCGATCATGCCGACGTCTACGGCGATGGACAATCGGAAGCGAAATTCGCCGAAGCGCTCGATATGAATCCTCGTCTGCGCGAGACGATGATTCTGCAGACCAAATGCGGCATTCGCAAAGGCTATTTCGACTTCTCAAAAGAGCATATTCTGGAAGCTGTGGATGGCAGTCTGAAGCGTCTGCGCACTGATTTTGTCGATGTGCTCCTGCTGCACCGCCCGGATGCCCTGGTTGAGCCAGAAGAAGTCGCCGAGGCATTTACGATCCTGCAAGACAGCGGCAAAGTCAAACACTTTGGCGTCAGCAACCAGAATCCCAGGCAGATCGAGCTACTCAAGAAATTCGTCAAGCAGAAGCTGATTATCAACCAGCTCCAGATGAGCGTCGCCCATACCGGCATGATCGATGCCGGGTTCACGGTGAACATGAAAATGGACGCCTCGGTGGATCGGGATGGCAGCATCCTGGATTACTGTCGTCTGCATGACATGACGATCCAGGCCTGGTCGCCCTTCCGGTATGGCTACTTTGATGGCATATTCCTCGACAACCCCAAATTTCCCGAACTGAACCAGACCATCAACGCGATTGCGTCCGCCAAAGGCGTGACCAACACCACGATTGTCGTCGCCTGGCTGCTCCGCCACCCGGCCCGCATCCAACCCATTCTTGGGACATCCAATCCGGCGCGGCTGAAGGAGTCATGCAAAGCCGCCGATATCACCCTTAGCCGTCCGGAATGGTACGAAATCTATCTGGCGGCGGGTAACAAACTGCCTTGATGCTCTTCATGGGTGATGCCTGCAACTGCAACCTGCATCTGGGGGGCGGTCCGCGAGGCTCGCACCGCTTTACCTCAATTGAAAAGGCGCTGAGTTACCTGAAACGGCCCAAATGCCGGGCTTTCCCACGAAGTCTGTGGTAACCATCGGGCGCACTAATATGTCGTTTTTCCCCGACGGCATCCGGGAGAGCTGAGTTTCGTCATACCGTTGGAAACAAACAAACAACCAGCCCGGTGTAATGCCGGGCATGCCTCTGGCGTGTTGGTTAATATCCGAAGTGACGAATCTTAGGTCTGGGGGCCGGTTTGAGGTGAAGGTGCTCTCCACGCGCCGCTATCTCCAGCGCCACAAACTCCTCTGCGTTGAAATAGTAGTCACGGCCAACCTTGCGCCACTGCTTGCCGGTGAATTTGGTGATGGCAATCATACGAGACTTGAGTGTTTGAACCGGGATACCAATCCTGGCACTGGCCTCCGCCAGTGTGTAGCGATCTCCTGAATCATCCATGTAATATGGCTTTCCTCCACTATGCGGATTCTTGAACTGGCACGTTCCCTGGCTCACGGGTCGCCTTGACACTCCTGCGCGGTGTCTTGCCAGGCAGGGCAAGCGCCTTATCGATAGATGGTGATGCACCTCATGGCAGCGTGCTATGACGTGGCACAGGCACTAGCCCTAATCGTGGATAGTGGCATCCATTACACTATCGAACTGACGGGTTGAGTCTTAACTCGAACTTTACACTTTCAAATATCCATTCGCTAACATAAAGTAGTTCTTTGTCCATCGCAATAGAACAACGAGTCTGTGCAATACCTTCATACCACACTACGATCACCGCATAATAATTGGCGCGTAATTATGGTATGGCCAGAACAGCACAATATAGTTCGTCTTCGTCAATACATCTGACCCACCCGGCCCACCCACCGCAAGAGTGACAGTGAATATTCCTGGGTTTGTATAGATATGCGACGGATTAGTATCAGCGCTTGTGACGCCATCACCAAACTCCCACAACCTGGTTGAAACCACGCCTGTTGAGGTATCAGTGAACGCCACAGTGAATGGCATCATCCCACTCGTGAGTGTTGACGTGAAGCTGACCACTGGTGCGGGTTCGTTTCCTGTGACACTGATATTGTATAAGCCGATGTTGGCCTGACTGTCTTGGTGCGATATTTCAACATAGAAATACCCATCATTCTGCAGGTCCACCGCTGCGCTGAAGTACGTTCCAGCTTGAGGCATGTAATCATAGGTTCCGAGAGAAGTTGTGCCATCCGCCTGCAGAATGCGGATTTTCGGCAACATGTCAAGCGCCAGATTGGCAACCCGCACGACTGGTTTCGCCGTTCCGGTAAATACAACTTTGAACACATCTATGTCGCCTGCGTAGTCGATCTGTCCTGCGCTACCCGCCTTGTTTGCATAAACTTCAGTCGCAGTCTGGATCGTATTACCGTGATCATCGGTCTGATAGTTGCTGACCAGAATGTGCGTTGTCACAGTGGCCGTGAAATCTTCAGTAACCGGCTCTAGTGTGGCGGAAAACGTTTCGCCATTCGGCCCAATCGACGCTGCATAACCGATGGACGTATATACCCCATTGCCAGAATGGTTGTCGAACTGGACAGCTACAACGTGATCTCCATTTTGTTTGTACGGCACTAAACCAGAGTAAAGACCGTCGTCAGTTAATGAATCCGGCGCTACGCCATCATCTCTGAGTGTTATCACATTAACAGAACCATCCGGATTAGTGACTGTTGCGGATACTCCCACTCGGGCGATGATAAGGTTTCCAGCAACATGTGCTGACAAAAGGGCTGGCTCCGGATAACTGATATCAGTGCTGGGCAGGGGTTCTGCCACTGCAACATAATTCACGGTGGTCTGAGGCGATAAACGCACTAATGTTGTGGCAGGCCATACAATATTCAACGCACTTCGAGTCGTTTGTGTCGGTACCCATGAAAGCTCGATGCTGGAATCGCGAGTGCCGATTGGCGCTACCTTAGCTAATTCTGGATAGTATTGACGCGGATAGATAACCGAGAGTAGTCCATTGGGTGGATCATTCGATGGCCAGCGCACCAGGGTTTGCCAGCCACTGGCGTGGTATATACGTGCCTGTGCTGTTCCAGTCAGAGGATACTGCATATTCTTTGCAATAGAGAAGTTTAGCCAACTGTAATCTCCGCCGACAGCATTCCATTGTGAATTCATGATCGAATTCGGCACTGATACATCATCGCTATGCGGTAAACCGGGTTCAGAGTTATCTTTTGGATCTGTGCCAACATATTCATCATAAAGACCGTAATAATAGTGCCCCCATTCATGCGCTAAAGCGTATCCCGCGGCCCGGCGGTTGTTTTGAGCCAGGGCATCGAATGGTGTATCAAACGGAAAACTATCACCAAACATTACATTCATCCCCAGACGCCCGTATCCAGAAACACTTGCTCTTGGCCATTCGCTGCTGTTCCACTTGATGTTTGCACCCCAATCCTTGAATAGTTGCGTAATATTCGAAGCATCGTAAATTGTCACAGTTCGGATTTTATGGGTTCCGTTACTCATTTCATATACAGCGTCTGCAAAGTAGCCAAGAACACTTGTATATGCCACACGCTCTGCGATAGTTGTGCTTTTATAGAGGGAAATGGTCAGATCAATAAAGTGAACATCAGATACTGGTAACGGGGTAGCCTTAAAATCGCGACCAATACTATCAGGAGGCAGCTTTAGTGTCCGAGCGCTTGGTGAAAATACATAATCAGTTTTAGTAGGTGTTATCGTATATGTTCCTGAAGCCAGACCGGAAATCATGTAGTTTCCGAAGCCATCTGAGTATGTAGCCCATCCATTCGAAAGCGTAAGTTTGGCACCTCGCAATGAGCTGTTGTCGATCTCGGAAACACGTCCATCGATTGAGTATGTTGGACCACCCTCCAACCCCACCACATCCACCGGGATATAGCTCTTAGTGGTAGAGCCGTCACCGAGTTGGCCATATGCATTGAACCCCCAACACTTGGCTGCACCGGAGGTGAGTATCGCGCAGGTGTGCCAATAACTCGCGGAGATGGCTGTCTCACCGCTACTCAACCCCACCACATCCACCGGGATATAGCTCTTAGTGGTAGAGCCGTCACCGAGTTGACCGTAATAGTTCCACCCCCAGCACTTGGCCGCGTCGGTGGTAAATACCGCACAGGTATGAACCCCGCCTGCAGAGATGGCTTTCACCCCACTGCTCAGCCCTACCACATCGACTGGGGTGGAACTATTCATGGCTGAGCCGTTACCGAGCTGACCGCTGTCATTTCTTCCCCAGCACTTAACTGCGTCGGTTGTGAGTACCGCGCAGGTATGATAGTCCCCCGCAGAGATGGCTGACACCTCACTACTCAACCCCACCACATCGACTGGAGTGGAACTATTCATGGCTGAGCCGTTACCGAGCTGACCGTAGCGGTTATACCCCCAGCACTTAACCGCGCCGGTGGTGAGTAACGCGCAAGTGTGGTAATACCTCGCAGAGATGGCCGTCACCCCACTACTCAGCCCTACCACATCGACTGGGGTGGAACTATTAATGGTTGAGCCGTTGCCGAGTTGACCGTAGAAGTTATACCCCCAGCACTTAACCGCGCCGGTGGTGAGTAACGCGCAAGTGTGCAAATAGCCCGTAGAGATGGCTTTCACCCTACTACTCAACCCCACCACATCGACTGAAGTGAAACTACTGATGGTAGAACCGTTACCGAGCTGGCCGCTGCCATTACTTCCCCAGCATTTGACCGCGCCGGTGGTAAGTACCGCACAAGTAAATCCAGAATTACTTGCAGAGATGGCTGTCACCCCACTGCTCAACCCCACCACATCCACCGGGGTGTAGCTCTTAGTAGTAGAGCCGTCACCGAGTTGGCCGCTGTCATTATTTCCCCAGCATTTGACAGCGCCGGTGATGAGTAACACGCAGGTGTGGTAATTGCCCGCAGAGATGTCGGTGGGGAAAAGTGCAACAGCTTGCAATGGCGTGTCCAGATGGTTGCTACTTGTCAATACATTTGCAGGTTGAGCATTCGCAATCCCTGAAAACTGGCTCGTCTGTTGGCTCTGAATCTTCCCCGGTGAACTCACCGTAGTTATAAGTAATACCGCTACTGTGATGACGGTTAGCACTGCGATAGGTTGTCGTTGCATACCCCACCTCTCATAAACAGAATGCGATCGCTGTAGTTTGTCATGAAGCAGCATGGGCTTGCGGTGCTGCTCGAACACCGGAGAGTATAGACCCGTTCTGAGATCAATGCCTTTTAGAAATCCACGCGCTTCTTTGACGGGCAGGAGATTGGGATAAGTTCATTCAATGTGCTCATTCATCCGGGCGTAACCAGGTATTGGTATCATGCACCCCGTGCAGCTATTCCCCGATATAAATAATGGGTGACGTCTACCCCCCTGCCGAAACCCGCGCGGAATTGCATCCTTGTGCGTATTTTCGAGGAGATTTGATAAAGATGAGTGCGTCTAAAAAGACAGCCTTGACTCGCCGGCAGATGCTGACCCTTGTGGGCGCTACCGCGACAACCGCAGCACTTGTCGCCTGCGGCGCTGTGCCTGTGCCTGTCCCAACAAAGCCGCCCACTGCCGCGCCGGCTGCAACTGCGACCACCGCGCCAACCGCGACGACAGCCCCGACCGTCGTTCCGCCTACCCGACTGTATTCCCCAAATATCTACCACCTGGACCTGTGTGTCCTCGCCTATCACTTGTACAACCAGACGTTGATCTTTCCGCTGGACCCATGGCACGAGAGGATGCGCGGCGCGTTAACACCGCGCCGGCGCGACTTATTCATGGCCGAAACACAACGGTTCTTCAAGGGGCGGAATGAATTCCGGGGACCCGGCTCCACCCGGTCATGGACAACGAACGACAAGCTCGACCCTGTCATCAGTGCCTACAGGCGCATCGATCCGATGAAGGTGTGTGCCACTCACGACGACGCGAAGTACCGCGTATTCAATCCCCAGGTCGCAATCGCCGGCGGCATCAAAACCATCTATCTGAGTGAATACCAGGACTATCCCGGTAGGGACGGTAGGGACGGCGGGGATAGCTTGGATTTCAGTCGCGGCCGGCCCACGGTGACCGCGCTTAATGCGGTCGGCCAGCTACAGACCACCGACCAGCTCTATGCTTTCGAGGGCGGAACGGGAGCGACTGCGCCGGGAGTGATCTTAGCCCAGGCGCCTGCTGCGTGGAGCCTGATGGGATATGTTCTGGCGCAGACAACCAACGCGACGGATGGCTCATTCGACGTCCACATCGTCTTCAGGGGCAGCCAGAGCGGCACAGCCTGGAAGGCGGCGCTGGACGGCCTGCTGCTGGAAGGGGGTAATGCGGATTGGGTCACCGACACCGACTTCTGGACCTGCGTCGCCGACAGGGCGATCAGTGCGACCGGGAAGGTCTCGCGCGGTTTCGCCAACAGCGTCAAACTATGCCTGAATTCCATCGCCGCCTGCCTGGTGCACATCAGCGGCCAAAGAGGCATCCCCAAGAACATCTTTGTGACAGGCCATAGCCTGGGAGGCGCTCTGGCCGCGCAGTTCTGCAGCGCCATGGTGCTCGGAGAAGCGGGTCAGCAACTGTTCTTGAAATCCAGGCTGGGCCAATGGCCGTGGACGGCGTTGCAGTTGACTACCTATGGCTGTCCTACTGTGGGCGACAAAGAATTCGCCAGCGAATTCAACCAGCGCATGCACTGCAAGCGGATCAAGGTGCAGGGTGATCCGATTACGCAGTCCCTGATCAACGAGCACGTGGGGACGGAGCTGGCGCTGGACGGTTGGACGATACCGACGACACAGGCGCACGAGCCGGCGATCATCCGCCAGAAGCTGGTGCTCAAGGCGCAACAGGACGGCGAGGATTTGAGCGCTGTCTCGGCCATCGCAGCGGACAGCCCGAACGCGCCCTGGATCGACTGCATGACATTTCGGAAGGTGATGGAGGTGAGTGGTCACTTAAGCCCCATCCTGACCACTCATTTTCGCAACGACATGGGCCTGTTCGCCCAGATTTACAAAAATCTCATTCCTTTGGACGCCATCTACGCGACGCCGATCACGCGCGCCAGCATCAAAAACGCGTTCCTCGCCAATTTCAACGCTGCGTTCACCGCGCCGGCGGCATCGATCGAGGAGTTGCGAGCCAGGGTCGCAAGTGTGCGGGGGGTGCTGGAGGGAGCGGACGACTACCTGGGTCTGTGCCTGGTGTTGATGGAAGTAGTGCGGACGGACGCGCGGGTGACGATCGACCAGGCCATGCAGGATGGCATCCTCGGTAGATACTTCGACGCATGAGTTTAAGCGCAACCTGGCGCCATTACCTGCACCACAAGTGTGTGACCTGCAACTTCGGCGGGGATATAGTCCAGCTGGATAAGAGGAGTATTCGTTAATATGGCCGTAACAATCGCAGTTCTGTAAATGGCCTGAAATGCTTCTAGTTAAATGGACATAATTCGAGGTTATTCCGTGAAGCAGTAGCTCCGATCAAGCAATCCAAAAAGCCAACTCTGTGTAAGCGCATTGCCGCGTAGTAAATCCACGAGAATAGCGGTGTCAATCAATCGACTGGCCATCACCCCGTTCCTCTATCTTGCGACGTAACTCGTCGGCTAATTCGGCTGAGCTGACGATATCTGTCTGGTCAGCCCACATGCCGAAAGCAGGATGGACACGATGCCGAGGACCTGCCTCGATCACAACTGTGTCTTGAGTGCTTCTATACCGGAGGAAGTCGATAAACTGATCTAATTCCACGAGCTTCTCCGGTGGAAGTGCATCCAGTTTTTTCGAAATGGACTCTTTTGTTATCGCTCTATCCACCATACACCAGACCTCCGGCTCCGATGGCGTTGATTATAACGATGCCGCACTACGGTTTAACGCCTGGAAGCCCGCTCTCCTATGGCGCGATACCATCCCAGCTCTTTCGCCGCATCATACATCGCGACGGCGTTTTCCGTCGGCGTGTTGTCCTGGATGGAATGGGTGGGCGACAGCATGTAGCTGCTGGTGGGCATCATAACGTCGAGGGTGTCCTGCACGTCCTGGCGAACCTGCGCCGGCGTGCCATAGGCCAGCGCCCCTGCCGTTGAGATGCAGCCGTGGAACGACAGCCGCCCGCCGAAGTGCTGTGCCAGGTATTCGGGCGACATATCTTTGGCCTCGGGCTGCAGCGTGTCCACCGCGTCGATGCCCATGTCGATAAAGTCCTCATAGGCCCAGCTCGACGAGCCGCAGGTGTGGATCATGGGCTTCGCGCCGTAGGCTTTCGCAAGGTCCACCAGCACTTGATAACGCGGGCGCACGTGCTTCTTGAACACTCGCATCGAGATCATTTGCGACTTCTGCGTGCCCAGGTCCTCTCCCAGCCAGAAAATGTCGATGCGCCCCCCGGCCGCATCAAGGATGCGCTCGGCGACGGCAGCCTGTGCGGCGAAGCGGCGGTCAGCCAGCAGTAGGCCGGCCGGTTCGTCCGTCTGCAGGTCGATCAGGGTTTGCTCCATTCCCCGCAGAAAGCCGTTGCCGTTGATCAAGTCTCCGAAGCAGTGCACATACAGCGCGTAGTGGTCGAAGCGCCGGCACTCGTTGCCCACACCAGTGTAGTCGAAGTCGTCGGGGTTTGGCATCGGCCAGCGCGCCACCTGCTCCTCGTCGGCGTCCCTGAGCGGGAAGTCGCAGAAATCCATGTAACCGCCGGACGAGTGCTCGATCCAGCGCGTGTGGATACCCCACAGTGGGTCGACGCTGACGCCAGGCTGCTCCGCATGCAGTCGCTGCCCGCGATAGGGCGCACCGATGCCGCGCAGGTCGACCCACAGCGCTTGACGCAGCCCTTCGTCGTCGTCGGGCGCCAGGCCGAAGTGCTGCTTCAGCCGCTCGTCGATGCCGGGGTTGTACAGGTAATCGATCGGGACACGGTCGGCCGGGACGCGCTGGAATGCCCGCAGCACCCGCTCGCGCGACGTCATGGTTTCCTTATCATGCAACATGTTGAACCATCCTTGAAAGGGGCTGCTGGCTTACCCGCCAGCGACCTGCATGGCGACTTCGGCCCATTTGAACAGCCGCTGCGGCTCGTAGCGCACGGTGCTGATGTCCTTCAGGATGAACTCCAGCGGGCAGCCATGCTTGTCACAGACTTGGCGGGTGGACATCAGGTCTTCGCGAATATTCTCAGGATCAAAGGTATCCCATGCCAGCAGCGCCGGGCTCGGCTTGCGTGAATACACGAAGTGGCTGCCAATCTCGGCGGCGCCGCGTTCCTGGTTCACCCAGGGACTCATGGACACCTTGCGCACGTTGGGGAGCATTCGCACCTCGTTCATCTTGCCATCCAGCGGATCGCAGCAGCCATAGTAGACCAGGCCGAACCGCGCGCATAGGCGGCTGGCATAGTCCACCTCAAAATCCTTGAACATGCGCGGCGACACGGTGGCAAACATCTGCGCCAGTCCCATCATCCAGATGTCCTTCGCGCGGGGGCGCTCCGGGTCGTAGCCGGGAGCAGGCAATTCGTCAGTCCATGCGCCGGTGCAGTGGATCAGGCTTTGCGGCTGGCACAGCAGACCCTGCTCCTCCAGCTGATCCAGTATGGATAAGTAACCATCCGTGATGCGGCCAACCAGCTTATGCATAAACTCCGGTCGGTCGATGAGGGCGTAGCACGCGTTTTCAACGCCCATCCACGTGGCGATAGGATCCCACAAAGAGAGATTCAGATCTGCGCCCACTGGCCGGACTTCCAGCAGGCCGTCGAACAACTCATGCGCCACTGCCAAGCGGCGCGCGGTCTCGGCGGTGTCGTGTGAGATCACGGGCCGGTGTATCTTGTCCAGGTCGTCGTCCGTCTCAAACTGATTCATATACCGGTGTCCGATCACATCATTGGTGGGGTCGGACACCGCGGTTTCCTCGTGCACGTTGATGCCAAACCCGATGCCGCGGATCGCCTTGGGCACGCGCATAAAGGGTTCGACGACCATGTCCACGGGGAAGTGTTCCCACTGAAACAGGATGCGCCGGAGCTGTTCCTCGTGCGCGCGACACTCAGGGTCTGTGCAACGCAGGATCAATTCATCGCCAAGGGGCATCTCATTCCAACAGACCTGGTCGATCATCACCATGGGCCGTTCGGGGCGGCGGGCGTTCAGTTTGCGCCACAGCGCGCGCTTGTCCTCTTGCACTGGCAACGCAGCGATTTCCGCCACACGTGTGGCCAGCCCTCGCACAATGGTGACATCTTGTTGGGTGATCATATGTTAAGTCCTCCATGAACTCTTGCAACGACATGACTGCTACGATCGATTATAGTGAAAATCGTCCAGGTTGCTAATCGGAGATATTTGACCCGACATCGAAACGAGATGGCCGTGGGACAATCCTGCGCGCACTGAGCCGGATCAGCACGAACGAGGCCGCCGCCAAGACCAATACCACGCTGTACGCGGTGCGGATGCCAACCGAATCTGCCAGCTGCCCAAGCACCAGTGGCAGGACAAGAATCGCGATTCCCGACGCCAGTGTTGCGCCCGCGCTGGCCTGGACGGTGTTTCCACCCGATGCGCCCAGCGCCAGCGACAGGTTCAGCGGGAACTGGCAGGCCACGCCAACACCGGTGATAAACAACCCGGCAATCACCAACCCCGCTGCGCCAGCGCTCCAATACAACACAAAACCGGCTGCGCAAAGGAGCAACGAGGCGGTGACGACCTGATACGAGGTGAAACGCAACAGCAAACGACTGCCGATGACTCTCCCGATGATGATTCCCGCCAGGAATACGGTAAGTGCTTGCGCCGCTGCGGCCTTCGGCAAACCAACCACTTTCTCCAGGTAATCGGCGCACCATGAGAGCATGCAATATTCAATCGCCACCGAGAAAAAGATGCCCAGCCAGAATATCCAATAACGCCGGGGAAGCCTGGCGCTGGTTTGAGCCGGCTGACCCGCGGTTGTCTGTGGCGCTCCTGACTTTGCCGGCAGTGACACGCCCATAAAGGCCGTTTTACCCATCACCAGAAACAATACAAGCGCCGCCAGCAGCGGAATGACCAACGCGAAACGCCAACCCAGCAGCGAATAAGAAAACCAGCCAATCATCAACGGCGCCACGGCACTGGATATCGAGGCGACCAGGGTTGACTCCGATAACGCGATCGAACGGTTGTCGCCGTGTTCGTCAGATAATCCCGCTGGAATCACGGCCAGCATCAGGCACCCCATGACGCCCATCATGAACGAGGCGCTGATCGTCAGCCACGCCATGCTCGCGGCGATCAAAACCAATCCGCTGGCCCCCATTCCGAGCATGCCCAGCCATAGCACCCCCCTGCGGCCCAGCCGCCCGACGACGATGTGTCCAATCAGGCTGGCTATGATCATACCGATGGCATAGGCGCTGAAATGCAGGCTGCTGACCGTATACGAAAGAGCGAGCTCTGCTTTTAAAAATGGCGTGACCGGCCCGAGGCAGTTGACTATGTAGCCAAAAACGGCGTAGGCCAGATAGAGCAACCAGGTATGGCGTGTGCGGTGGAAGGTTTTCGGCACGAAGGACATCCCTGAGTCAAGCGTAATCTACTTTGAGTTTACTTAATTCTAATTTTTACCGTTGCGTTCGTGCCGATGATAGCTGCAAGATCCACGTTATCGACCAGCTTGATTTTGACAGGGATCAACTGGGTTACCTTGGTATAAGTGCCAGAGGTTGTAAAGCTGGTTGCTGAACTTGTGAGTTTTGTCGAGGTTATAGTATCGACATCTTCGACATAACCGTTAAAATCCCTGCCAAACGCATCCAGTGAAACTGACACGCTCTGCCCCACATGTATTTTTAAAATATCCGTTTCTTCCACATTCGCCGTAATATACATATCCGATGTCTTTGCTACAACCATTACGACATCCGATGTGTTTGCATAGTCTCCTTGTTGCATTTTGACAGCAATCACTGTGCCATCGATGGGCGATGTTATGTAAGGCCCATTATCCACTCGCGCAAGCACCTGTCCCGCTGTTACCTTTTCACTTTGATAGGCGTCCATTTTTATCAGTTGTCCGCGAGCGGTTGCCGTAAGCTGGTAAATCGTCGTGTCCACCTTGGCATTGTCTGTCTGGTAATAGAAATTACCTTCGTAAATAAAGTACCCTGCCAAACCTAAGCCGGCAAGAAAGATCACAATTACAGCAGCGATAACCATCGGTTTACTGATCTTCCGGTTTGCCGTTTTGGGCGTGAAATCCTCTACAAATTCGCCCGTTTTTTCTTTAGTTGCCATGGCCTATCACCTTTCTTTCGAATTGACTGTTGTACATTCCGGCGTAAAATCCACCCGCCGCAAGTAGTTCCACGTGATTCCCCTGTTCGATAATGTCACCGTTATTCAAAACGAGGATGAGATCGGCATTTTTGATCGTCGAAAGCCTGTGTGCAATAATAAAACTTGTCCTTCCTTTCATAAGCGCATCCATTGCCTTTTGTATCAATATTTCTGTGCGGGTGTCAATTGAGCTGGTCGCCTCGTCGAGAATCAAAATCTTCGGATCCGCAAGGATAACGCGGGCAATTGTCAATAATTGCTTTTGCCCCTGTGAGATATTGTCCGACTCTTCGTTCATGATGGTATCGTACCCCTGCGGCAGTGTCCGGATGAATTCGTCGCAGTGGGCTGCCTTCGCAGCAGCAACGACCTGCTCCCGTGTGGCGCCGAAAGTCCCATAACGGATGTTATTGAGAATTGAAGCGTTATACAGCCACGTATCCTGCAGTACCATGCCGAATACAGACCGCAATTCGTTCCTTGAATAATCGTGGATGCTGGACCCATCTATCTTGATATCGCCACTGTTGATATCATAAAAACGCATTAATAATTTCACAATCGTCGATTTTCCCGCGCCTGTTGGGCCGACAATTGCCACCTTTTCTCCTTGGCGGATCGAGGCTGAAAAGTCGTGGATAATTGGCTTATTGGGATCATAGCCGAAAGCCATATGTTCAAACGACACATCACCTGAAACCTTGCTTGCAGATGCAAGACCCGGGTCGGGGCTCTCTTCTGGTTCATCGAGAAACTCAAACACACGTTCCGATGCTGCGATGGTCTGCTGGAGTGTATTGGATATTGACGCAAGCTGTGTGATGGGTTGAGTGAAATTTCTCATATACTGGATGAACGATTGGATATCGCCTATTTCAATAATCTTTTTCACCGCCAGGTACCCACCCAGAATGCAAACAACGACATAGCCGACGTTGCCAACAAACTGCATCATCGGCTGCATGATGCTTGTAAAAAACTGCGACTTCCATGCACTATCGCTAAGCATTTCGTTGATCTCGTGGAAGCGTTCAATCGAATCAGCTTGTTGGTTGAAGGCCTGGACAATGGTGTGTCCGCCGTACATCTCTTCCACATGCCCGTTCATTTTGCCGAGTGACTGCTGCTGTGCCCTGAAGAACTGCTGAGATGTCTTGAGGACCGCGCCAATGAGTCCAAATGACATCGACACCACAAAAACTGCCACCACTGTCATCAGCAGGTTAATGCTCACCATCATCGCAATGACGCCGACAACGGTGGCAACGGAGGTGATGATCTGAGAAAGGCTTTGGTTCAGCGTCTGGCTAATCGTATCAACATCATTCGTAATCCTTGACAGGATCTCGCCGTGCGTGGTGGTATCGTAAAACTTAAGCGGCAGATGGCTGATTTTCTGATCGATTTTTTTACGCAGATTGTAGGTGACCTCCATGGAAACGCCGGACATAATGAAGCCTTGTGCATACGAAAACGCCGTCGAGATAGAATACAGGGCTATCAAGAGCAAAATAAGCCTGCCTATATAGGCAAAATCCATATACAGCCCTGTCCGCATATAAAAGGAGATCAGCCCTTCGGCGAGCTTGGTGGTCACATTGCCCAGCAGCTTCGGGCCTACAATGGAGAAAATAGACGACAAGGCGGCAAAAATCATCACAATGATGATCTTCACTCGATAGGGCTCCAGATAGTCCACGAGGGTTTTGAGCGTTTTTCGCGAATCCCTTGCCTTTGCTCCCTGGACGTTAAAATTGGAATTAGGCCTGATCAAGCTCATCCTCGGAAAGTTGCGACTGGGCAATTTCACGGTAGACTTCACAATTATGAAGAAGCTCGCGGTGTGTACCGCGACCGACAATTTCGCCATCTTCGAGCACGATAATCTGGTTTGCAGAAAGGATGGTGCCCACGCGCTGCGCTATGATCAACAACGTGCTCCCGCCCGTCTCTCGGTGAAGTGCCTCGCGCAGGGTGGCGTCAGTTTTCATGTCAAGGGCCGAGAAAGTATCGTCGAATATATATATAGGCGCGTTTTTAACCAAGGCCCTCGCAATTGACAGCCGCTGTTTCTGTCCGCCCGATAAATTTGATCCGCCCTGTGCAACATGCGCGTCGTATCCATCAGCCATGGTTAAGATGAATTCCTCCGCCTGGGCGATACGCGCCGCGCGTTTCATGTTGTCAAAGGTGGATCTGCTATCCGCATACAGCAGGTTGGATTTGATCGTTCCGGAGAACAGCATGCTTTTCTGAGGAACGTAACCAATTTTATCGCGCAGATCGCTGCGTGTCATATCCCGTATATCGACTCCGTCTAACAGGATACGCCCCTCGGTAACATCGTAAAAGCGGATCAACAGGTTCGTCAGGGTCGATTTACCGCTCCCCGTGACACCGATAAATGCGGTGGTTTCCCCGTGTTTGGCTCTAAAGCTGATATTCTTAAGCACCGGCTGATCGCTTCCGGGATAGCAGAAGGTCACGTTTTCATATTCAATGTCTGGCACAAAATCTGCCCTTGGCCGAAGCGCATTTTTCTTGTCTTTAACCACCGTGCCAGTTTCAAGAACCTCTTTGATTCTGTTTGCGCTGACCGTTGCGCGTGGAATCAGGATAAACATAATGGAAAGCATCAGAAACGCCATAATAATCTGCATGGCATACTGCATAAATGCCATCATCTTCCCGATATCAATCGCCATAGCTGCAATTTGCTGCGCACCGATCCACACAATCAGCACGGTTGTAACGTTCATGATAAACATCATGGTCGGCATCATGATCGTCATGGCGCGATTTATATAAAGATTGTTTTCCGTAAGCGACCTGTTTGCATCGTCGAACCTGGCCTCTTCAAACTTCTGGGAATTAAAGGCGCGGATTACGAGCAAACCCTCCAGGTTTTCCCGGCTGATGAGGTTCACTTTATCCACAAGCAATTGCATCTTCCGCATTTTTGGCATCACCAGCGTGAAGAGGAGGATGATTAGCATCACCAGCGCCAGAACCGCCCCGACAATTGTCCAGGATAAGGTGCGGCTTTCCGATACGGCCTTGAACGCGCCGCCAGTGCCCATTATGGCCGCATAAAACAGCATGCGCACAAGCAGGACAATCAGCAACTGGATCTGCGTGATATCATTGGTGGTTCTGGTGATCAAACTTGCGGGCGAAAATTTGTCGAGTTCAGGGTTCGAAAAAGTCTGTACTCTCTTGAATACATCCGCTCTCATATCGCGGGCAGTAAATGCCGCAATCCGAGCCGCAAAATACCCGACTGCGATGGAACACGCAGCGCCAAGTAAGGTTATTAGAAGCATCTTGATGCCGGTTTGCACGATAAAACTGACGTTCCCATTAATCACGCCAGTATTCACAATATCCGACATATAATCCGGCAGGGAAAGGTCGCAGATTGCCTGAACTACCAGAAGCACCAGGGCTCCAAATAACATGCCGCTATATTCCAACATGTATTCTATTACGATGATCATTTGCGCTGAGCCCTTTTATTATATAGATTGGATATACCAATACCTTCGCCAATTATGGGCTGGCGACAGGCTGTAACTGCGGGTGAATAGCACTCAACTGGGCAATACGGTATCACGATGACTGGCGCAGGCAAGAATAACGCTATCGTGGCGGCATTGGTAACTGCGTTTGCTGTAACATTCATGAAGTCTTCCAAGCCCTAGTACTGCTTGGCATCGCGGAAGTTAAACTCAATTAGCGTCCATTTTATCATTGTTTGGGTGATTCTGAGTACATTTTATAAACCAGATAACCACCGCCCAGCAAAACCTGACGCGCCTAGACGATATAGGCGATGCCCACAGTGCCAGGCCCCAGGTGTGTGGCGATGACCGGGCCCGCCTCGATCAGCAGCGGGTCGCGGATCGTCTTCTCGTTCATCGTGCTGACCATCAGGTCGCGCCCAAGCGCTTCAGCGCCCGCGTGCATAAAACACACTTGCGGCTCAGCCTGGTCGCGCAGATCGGCGAGTGCGATTTCGCGCAGGCGTGCCACGGCCTTAGGTGTGGTGCGCACCCGCTCCAACGGTTCGATCTTGCCATTTTTCACTGTGATGATGGGTTTGAACTGCACCGTCCCGCTATCGAGCGCTTGTGCGGCGCCGACGCGCCCGCCCCGCTGCAGGCTTTCCAGCGATTCCAGCGCAAAGTTCAGCCGCGTGCGCGGCACGAGCGACTCGATGCGCTCCTTGATATCGCGCGCGGAGGCGCCGCTGCGCGCCATGCGCGCGGCCTCGGCCAGCAACAACGTCATGCCGGCGTTCAGACTGCGGCTGTCAATGACGGTGATGTCACCGTTCACCATAGGGCACGCCGCCTCGGCTGAGGCGATGGTGCCGGATAGGGAGCGCGAGATGTGAATCGAGACGATGGGGTCGCCCTTGAACTGCTCGTAGATTTCGACGAAGTCGCCCACCGAAGGTTGAGAGGTAGTGGGGAAATTGGGGTTCTCCTTCAACAAGGTGAGAAATTGCTGGCGGCCCAACGTCACACCGTCCACATAGGAATCGTTGCCAAAACGGACGTGCAGGTGGGCAATCGCATCGATGCCGATCTGGCTGGCCTGCTCTGGCGTGAGATCACAGGTGGAGTCGGTCACAATTCGTACCATAGGAGAACCTCCGCTTGAATTTCATTTGCTAACACTGGCGAACACTCAAAGCTAGAACACCACTGCCGGACGGCAGATACTGTTAGACATCCAACTGAGTTTGCTAGATGACCAGGTCGCTTGCGCGTCGACGCAACAGCGGCTCACGAATGGCCTTCGCATCCAACTTGCTGGCGCCAAGAAACGTGACGAACCGAGCGAACCCGCAAGCCAATGCCTCCGCAAATGCCTCATCTTTGCCGAGAATCTTGTCTTCTAACCACAAGCCCAGGATGACAAACGTGTTGGTCGTCCGGTCGAGTTTGCTGTCGAAACGCGCGACGAGCCGGTCGCCCCACAAGATCGGCAACGTGTAGTAGCCGAACTTGCGCTGCGGCTCAGGTTTGTAGACCTCCCACACGTAGTCGAAGCTGAACAAAACTTTGGCCCGCCCTCGCGCGCTGACGTGATCAAGCGGCGCCAGGAAGACGACCTCTTCCATCGTGGTCGTCTCCAGCGGCGTCCACGCCATCGGGATGCGGCCTGCGCTCAATTCGGCCAGCGTGTCGGTATCGCTGCCGAGTGCGTAGTGCGCCGCTTTCCAGCCTTCAACCTTCACCTCGATGATGTCGCCGTCGGCCAACATCGCCCCCAGCAACTTCCTGGCGGCGCGATCCGGCTCGCCGCGCCGATACGAATCACTCGTGCGATTAATCCGCGACAGGCCACTGAAGCCGACTTCCTTTTTGATTAAGAAGCGATCCGCCTCAGCCTCGCTGCTCTCGCGGATCAGGTGCGCGGGCGCGACCGTTTCGGTGAGGGCATACGCGCGCTCAAAGCGGTCACGGTGGTGCGTCATCACTTCGCCGGTGCGCCAGAGATAATACAAGGCCAGCGCGCTGTCCTTGCGGCCGCGATAACTTTGCGTTCGTGTGCGCGTCGCCATGTCGAAGTCGCGGTTGCCGACGACGCTGCGTTCGCGCAGGATGACCCGCATTTCATCGATGGCATCAGCGTGGTCGCTGGCCATGGCGCGGATCTGCGGGTCGCTGTCGCGCTCGCGGCGCATGACCACACGCCAATGCGGCAGCTCGTCCATCGGACGCACGGCCAGCCAGCCACCCCAGTCGAAGAACTTGCGTTGCTGGTGCGTCACGACCTCCCACATGTCGGGTTTGTAATTGAGCACGCGGCTGTGCAGTGCAATGTCCTGGCTGCGCGCGAGGATTTGCAGCGGGTCCAGCTGCAAGTACTCCATTGCGCGAATGGCCTGCTCCGTGCCCGTGATGCCGCTCCAACGCCGCCCGGGCCATAAGCCCTGCTTGCCGAGGATGAAGCGCCGGGCCACTTCGATACCTATGGTGATCAGCATAGTGGGCTATTATAGAGACGCGCAGTCAAATCAAGGTGACGCGCAATCACATACCCTCCCCATCCCTGAGTGGTCTGCCAACAATGTGCTGACCCATCTGCGCGCGCTGACGCTTAAGGGATGAACAACCCGGCAATCACCAACCCCGCAGCGCCAGCGCTCCAATACAACACAAAACCGGTGGCGCAAAGGAGCAAGGAGACGGTGACGACCTGATACGAGATGAAACGCAACAGCAAACGACTGCCGATGACTCTCCCGATGATGATTCCCGCCAGGAATACGGTAAGTGCTTGCGCCGCTGCGGCTTTCGGCAAACCAACCACTTTCTCCAGGTAATCGGCGCACCATGAGAGCATGCAATATTCAATCGCCACCGAGAAAAAGATGCCCAGCCAGAATATCCAATAACGCCGGGGAAGCATTGTCACCAGTATTCTACGGCTCTACCGCTGGAGTTTCTTACGCTCCTCGTCCCATATTCTGGCGAGTTTTTCAAGAAAGTCAGCCAAGGTTGCCAATTCGATCTCTGAGTAGCTTGAAATGAGTTCATCTTCTGCGTTTTTCACTGGGGCATACCAGCGAGCGAGTCTTACTAAACCAGCCTTCTGCAGAACGATGAGAGTTCCACGGCGGTCATCCGGATTGGGCCGCCGCTCAATCAGCCCGCTTTTCTCAAGCCGGTCAAGCATCGCTGTAGTCGCTCCAGAGCTAAGCCCAGTGTACTTGGCAAGCTCCGAAGGAGTAGAAAGGCCTTTGCTGTTGAGAAGCGTAAGGCACTCCATATCGGTGACATTAACCCCCAGCCGTTCACCGACTTCATTCCGATACAGCACCATGTGAGCGCCATATTCCCTGGCGCCCCAAAAGACTCGTTGCTTCAAATCCGGCTCGGTAGGTTTTGGCATGAATCCCTCTTGACAATATCTTCATTTTAGAGTATCTTCATTTTATAACTAAAAGCCAAAGAACACAAGAGGAGGTTTTTATGAGCCCAAAGAAGGACTCTCAGGAGTCCGCCAGGAGCAGCACCGTGACAGTAAAGAAGTCCAAGGGATTCACAGACGAGGAACGAGCCGCGATGAAGTCCCGCGCCCAAGAGCTGAAGGCGGAAGCGCGGGCGAACAAGGAGAAGGCGGACGGGGAAAGCGATGTGCTCGCGGCGATTGCCGCGATGCAGGAACCGGATCGCGCCATGGCCAAGCGGCTCCATGCGATCATAAAAGCCAGCGCGCCAGCCCTCTCGCCGAAAACCTGGTACGGGATGCCCGCATATGCCAAGGACGGTAAGGTCATCTGCTTCTTCCAATGCGCGCAGAAGTTCAACACAAGGTACGCGACGCTCGGCTTCAGCGACGCAGCGAACCTTGACGAAGGCGACCTGTGGCCGGTCACCTTCGCGCTGAAGGAGTTGACTGCCACCGAAGAGGCAAGGATCAGTGCGCTCGTGAAAAAAGCGATGAACTAAGGACCGAGCAACCGATTGTCTCAGGATTAGCCAGCCGTCAATGCCCCTGAGTGCAAGTTGGAAATGGGCATGTCGTATTCAAGACATAACCCAGGGGACACTATGAAGTCAGTCTTTGACCTTTACCCGACTGATTGATGGAGGCCGAGCCTTTAGGCGGTTGCCGAACCCACTCACAACCACTGGCGTTACAAGTGACTTGTTGTGCGAGTTCACTTCCCGGCTAAAGCCATCGACCTCCAATCTCCACTCTCCACTCTCCAATCTCTAATCCCTCAGCGCGCACACCCTCTCTGGCTGCCCCCAGAAGGGTGGCAAATAGGCCGGCGCGATAGACAGGGGCAACACTTCCTCAGCTAAGGTGATGCCCAACTGATCGGTCATGAACGCGCAACGCGCCTGGATGCGCGACCATAACGCCGGGTAACCAGCCTGGAGGTCCGCACGCAACGCCGCATCCGCGATGACGACTGTATCCTCGCAGTTCAGCGACAGCCCGGCTGGCAGCGGGTAAGGGATGATGTCGGATTGCAGCGCCATGCCCGACGCGATGCGGTCGGCGCTGTTCGGGCGGATGGGCGAGTGCACCCATTCATCGAAGGAAACCAGGTGCCCCGGGTTGAGCATCGAGTTGAACGGCGCATCGCCAAACGCTGCTGTCACCGCCGTGAAGATGTCGCCGCCGAGAGCGCCAACATGCAACGCCTGGTACCACGTCGCCATCGCGCGGAAATAGGGCACGCAATAGGTCGCGAAGAATGCATCATCCGGTTCGCTGATCATGCCGGCGCGGCAGACCAGGCTGCCCCAGAAGCTCACAGCGGTAGTGACCCCGTCGCCGGCTTCGATGCGCCGCGCCGTTGGGCTGCGCAAACCGACGATGTTCCCACTGCCCGACGCAAACATGACATGCGCCGTCAGCGGGTCGCCCTCATAACCCATCTGCGCCACGGCTGCGAACTCGCTCATCCCGGGGTGCGTCCCGCGCAGGATGCGGAACACGTGGGTGGATGCGCGCATGGCCGACCACTCGAATGCCGCTATCTGCGCGGCGGAATTGCAGGCGCGCAAACCATCGGCTGGGTTCATCATGAGCGCTGTCACATCACTCACCCCATTATGGGATCCGACCGTGTGTCGCAATGCGTGGACGATGAAGACGGGCACGAACGCGGGACGACGCGGGTCGTCGGTTTCTGTGACGTCGAGGTATTTCCAACCCACCACCCCAATGCTCATGCCTGCGCCGATGCCGGAGGCTGCGAGCACATCGGCCAGTCGGGGCGCCGTCGCGCGCGGCTGGCCGCCGAGACTGAAGGACTGGCACAGCAGCACCTCGATCCACGGCGTTGTTAATGGCGCATACCCGCGCCCCTCATTCCCGACGACCAGGAAGCGGCGCCCACCGGGTCCAATCAAAAGCAGGGCTTCCTCGAAGCGCGGGTCATACCCGGTGAGAAAAGTCAGATTGGCGAAATGCTCGCGGTCGCCATAGACGACCACCCAATCCATGCCTGCGCGGGAATAGAGCGCGTTAATGCGCTCGGTGTATTCCGTGACCGGGAAAATCGGCGCAGTCTCGGGGAATTCTTCTGCGGGGAAAGGAATGTGCTGTAGCTTTATGTTCATGGTTAATGTGAGCTCATTACTTTGTGATCGCGCGGCGCAGAACCATCAGCGGGATTTCGCGCGTGGTCAGCGTGCTATAGCGCTTATATTGCGGATGCTCCGCAACCAGCTTGGCCCAGATGCGCGCGCGCTCATTGCCCGTGACCTGTTTTGCGACGACGTCGAACACTTCGGCGCGCACTTGCACCTGCGCGCGCGGTGTAGCCTTCAGGTTGAAGTACCAGCCGGGATGCTGCGGCTTACCGCCGTTTGATGCGGTGACGACAAAGGTGTCTCCATCGGTGGTGTAGGCCAGCGGCAGGGTGCGCTTCGAACCGCTCCTGCGCCCTGTTGTGGTGAGCAGGAGGATGTCGTTGCCGGCCAGCTTGCTCATTATCTTGCCGCTCGATGCGCGGTAAACGGAGGTGTGTAAGCCAAGAAACAATTTGAGAAAAGGAGATGTTGCAGCCATATTGGGCTTAATTGTAACCGCCTCGCCCCCATCCCCCATCTCTAATCTCAAATAGCAGGCAAGAACTCACTTCTCGATCCGAAGGACGCACAGCAGTTCTGCTCGATATTAGCCGGTCATTGATCGGTTACAGTTTTAAGTGTTCTGGCGCCGGGGATCGAGTAGCTCCCCGGCGCCCTTTTTGAAACTTCGCGCGTGTTTTGACTACAGCGTCTGGCCGTTCACATTCACCTTGGTGCTGACCGGCAGGGGGCGCTTCAGGATATCGAGCACCGGGCAATGGTTGTTGACCGTGTCGATCAGCTTGCGCACCTCGTCGGCCGGACTTGAGCTCTCCAGGTTCACCTCGTAGTCGACTGATTCAAAACCGGCGGGCACGTCGGCGACGTTGTAAAACCCGCGCGCATCGAGAAGCCCATGCACCTTGATCTCCAGTTTCTCAATCTTTACGCCGAGTAGTGCGGCATAGGTCGAGTACACGATCTCCTGGCAGGCGCCGAGTGCTGCCAGAACAACTTCGACCGGGCTCGGTCCGAGGTCCGTGCCGCCCAGCGTGGGCGGTTCGTCGATAGTCTGCTCGAAGCCCCGTATCTTGACGGCCGTCTCGTATTTATGAACCAGCTTCGTGCTGACGTAATAATGCACCTTGCCGCGGGGGCCGGCTTCGCGCAAGGCAGTCTGGACGGCTTGCACAGTAGCCGGATTAATCAGCGGGATCGCCGGTGAGGAAATCGTTTGGGTTTCGGTTACGGTTGCTATAGACATTTTAAAGCTCCGGGAAAAGACATGTTGAGTGAACGCCTGTTACCAGGCAACGAATAAAGACAAGAGGATTCCGTTCTGCAGCGCGCGCCATTAGGCGCTGTCGTTGGACACGAACAATGACAGGGTTATGAGCGGGTTACAGGCCGGCGATGCGGCGTGCTCCCGCTAACTACAGAGACAGGCTCCGGGGAGGATCACTGCCTGCGGCATCAAAGCGATACAAGACATTCTTTGTTTCATCACACAACCACACTACGATTGCAGCGCCGAAAAACAAAACGCCCTCTTGCTATAGGATAAGACAAGAGGGCGTTAACACGGTGATGTTAAGGCGTTCTCTCATCTTCCAGGTTGTGCTGACGGAATTGGCACCTTGCTGTTGCACAGGTTGCCGAGGTTTCATAGGGCCGTTCCCTCCACCTCTCTGGATAAGAGTGCGCGTTCGCTATTCGGTTTTACTGATGGGCGTGAGTGTAACAACCGCAAGCGCGTTTGTCAATAGGCCGGGGAAGGGAAAATGCAGGTGAATATCACCGCCCTACACGTACTGTTTCAACGCCGCAGTGAGTAAGTGCAGATACTCGGCGCCTGCCACCGCAACCAGCCCGAGGTATGCCGACATGCGCCACAAGTCGCGTCGCTGGCTGAAGCCCGGATCGATCGGCGCGATTTCGCGATAGCCATCAAAGAGCGCCGCAGGCACGGGTTGAAAATAATCCACCAGCGCCAGGTCGTATTCAGGGTGTCCGTAGTGGAGCGCCGGGTCAATCACCACGGCCCCAGCTGGTGTGCTGACGAAGTTGTTCTGCTGCGCATCGCCGTGCAATAGCGCGGGCGCGACCTCCGGGATGCCCATGTGCGGCAAGCGCGCAATCAGTTTCTCGACTTGCTGGATCGTAGCAGTGGGCAAGTGACCTGAGTTGATTGCCCCCATTAGGTTCGGCCAAAGCCTGCGCTCGGCATAAAACGTGAGCCAGTCCCGCATAGGCCGGTTGTCCTGGTAGAGCGGGCCGAAGTAGCCCTGTCGTTCAAACCCGCAGCGATCCCATTTGGTCTGGTGAATGCGCGCCAGCGCGCGCCCGATGTCGCGCCATTCGCGCTCTGTTCGCTCTACAGGCTGAACAGCTTCGAGCACTAGGATGACGCCGTCCGGGACCGCCACGATCCCGATGGCCGTTGGCGTCAGGACTCCGGCGCGCTCTGTGAGATACCGCAGCCCTGCAAGTTCGACCTCAAACTGATCCAGCCCGTGCAATGCTTCACTCAGCTTGGCAAAGACCGCCGTCGTCCCATCCGACAGAATGGCGGATGGGTGCGATGCAAAATCGTTCATGTCGCTGAACGTTTTGACGCGCCAGGGTTGCTCATGATGTCTGGAAACGAGTTGTTCCACCGGGATGCGCAATGGATCGTCTAACAGACGGCTGGACGGATGCTGTTTATAGTTATCGAGTTCTTGCATCACCGAGACTACACTAGAGTTTTCTGCGCACATTGCGGTTTATTCAGCGACAAGCCGGAGTATCGAACGGCGCGAATGGGGACAGACCTGTGCCTCGGCATTTTGCGCATGGTAGATGCCTACCAGTTCTTCGAGCATCGCGTCGAGCGCGACGGTCATGCGACCTCCCGTGCGAGCGATTTCTGCATCAATCGCCGCGCGCAGCCGCAGCACGCGCCACCGCCATGATGCCTGTGCAGGCCGGGTTAGCCGGCGCTCGATAACCTGCATGATCTCGTCACATTGAAATGCCGCGCCCGGGTCGGCGATGTGTTTTATGAACACACAAGCGAGTTCGCCGCCATCCTCTGGAAAGAGTTGATCGCGCAGTTCCTGCTGGTTGGGCAGATCCACCAGTCTGTGCGTGTGATTCCGTTCCATCAGCAGCACCGCCGTGGTGATGTCCTCGGCAAGTTCCGGCGATCCTACTCCGGAGGCGTACTCGCGGACAGTGTCCGTCGCATCGATATCCCCCCAGCAGTGTTGCAGGTTGATCGCCTTGTTGAGGTCTTCGTAGATGCCTTCAGAGTACGGAAAGCCGCCGGACAAGGCTTTCCCGCAGGCGTCCCAGATGCTCTGCAGGTGCAGGGGCAGCGGATTCGCGCCGTAACCGCCCCACGGGTACATGTTGTACATGCTGATCTCCGGAAAGTTCAGCATCGGCAGATCGCCCGGCACGCCGTGCAGCAACGGGTACTCCGGAAAGTGATCGCCATAATCATCGGCCAGGATGTAATCGGCAAAGTCGGGTTTCGCGTTTCCCAGCGCCTGCGCGAACCCTTCCCATTCGCCTGCGATGAAGTGATCAAAGTACCAGGTTGAGAGAATGACTTTGGCGCGAGGCAGCATGCGGTGGATCAGCGCCGCATACGGCGGCGCGATTTTAAGGAAACCGTTCGCGCCCCACGGCGCGCAATCGCTGCACGTGCATCCTCCCTGGTCATAGGGCCAGTTCCAGACATACTCGATGTCGAGATCGGCGAATGCGGCCAGCATCTCCTCGCGACACTTCAGGATGAGTTCCAGTCCGCCTGGCTTGCTGGGGCAGAGTTCCACATGGTAGTGCCCGCCCGGTGGGGCAAAGTAGCCGTCATGACCGGCTGTCCAGTCCGCGCGCAATTCAGTAGGGCTGTTCGCATAGCCCTCGTTGCCCAGCGTAGTTAACGCTGCGCCAATGCCGACGCTGTTAGCCGCGCTCAAGATCGCGCGCAGGCGTTGAATCATCGCCTGCGCCGCGGGGTCGTTGATGCCGTTGTAATGGTGCATGTCAAACCAGACCGCCAGCGCATTGCAGCCCCACAGCGCCAGCTCCTCAACATACCGCGTGACCTGTTCAACGGGCGCGTCGTGGTAGAAGTTGTGGAAATGACTGGCGAAATACATCCCGCGCACTGGCCGTTTGGGCACGGAGACGCCGGTCCATGTGCAGTGACAAAAGCTATTCGCATCTTCGCCGAACGTGCAGCCGCGCAGGTACTTGCCAACGCCGTACAGCAAACCGCGTTCATCGTTGCCAGTGATGCGAATGCCGGCGCCAGTGGCAGTGATGCTGAATCCTTCCAATCCGATGCCGGGGCGGATAGTCAGCGTAAGGTCAACCGCGTCGCTCGCCTCGGACAAGACAAGCCCGCCGCGCTCGAAGAACTCGCGCTCCACTATCTCGGCTATTTTGGATACCAGCGGCGTGCGGGTTGTGTCAATGTGTGCTGTTAATTGCCTTGTCATGTTCGACTCCTATCCCGGCCGCCATCAGGACTTGTTGTGCGACCCGGCCAGAAGGTGAATTCGGTTCGCGCTTGAAGATGCGCTGTAGCGCCAGATGGGCGCGCGGATCGCCGCCGCGCGCCAGTTCGACAGCCTCGGCAAAACCTTTGTCGGCGTAACTCATGTCCCTGGGCGTCACCGGATTAGCATACTGGCGCCAGTAATACTTCAAGTCGTCGGTGTGCCAGTCGCGATAAACCTCATCCCAGGTGAGGGGATGAGTCGAGATCAAATGGGGCTGTAACATGTGCTCGGCGATCGGATCGCCAATTGCCTGATAGCGGTTGTCCAGCGACACGCGCAGCTTGTCCTCGGTAGTGTTGGGTAGCGCTTTGTGAATCATCAGCGCAGGAAATATCAGCGAATCGCCGATTTCATAGTTGGTCGTATGCCAGGCGACATCCAGTTCCGGATGGAGTTGCGCTTGCTCTGGCACGTCAACGTAGAGGCCGCCCGCGCCCAGCGAGAAGTGATGATCCAGCACGCGCTTGACTTTGTGCGACCCCGGCAACACGGCCAGCCCGCCCAATTCGATGGGGCAATCCCCCACCGGCGCCCAGCAGGTCAACGTCTCAAAGTTGCCCTGAAAGTGGACGAAATCCTGATGGATGGGCGTCGTGTGCGCGGTGTATTTGGGGAACCACAGCCGCGCAATCTTCTGTGGGTGCGGCATGACCGGGCGGCCCATGATCTTTCCGATCATGTCCATCACTTCGGGCAAGTGCGCCGCACGATGAAATGCCTCCAGCTTATAAACTTCGTGGTAAACGTCAGTATAGGCTGTGTCGCCTTCGGTGCACTGGGCTGCTATTCTGGCGATGGCCTGAAGCGGGTCTGTGCCAGGAACGAGCCAACCGCCCTGCTGCATGACGGTCAGCATCTCGCGCCGCAAAGCCAGCAGCTTGTCGGGCGATTGCAGGTGTTTGAAGAAGAGATAGCCCTCATCCGCAATACGCCGTCTCAGTTCAAGTGGGTCGTTCATCGCATCATTGGAGACGCGTAATTCTTGCAGTTTCTCGATCATTACAATACCTCCTCTTCCGACAAACATCACGGTGTCAAGGCAAATCATACACCCTGGAATGCCGGAAAAGGCGGCCATCCCCCACTTGGAGGGCGCGTAAATACTCCCGCAGGCTGATGACGACCGATGGGATACCTTGTATGATGGTTTTCTAATATGCTTATCAAACGAATTCTGGGTCTCATCATCATCCTGACCGCAATCCTTGGTCTGGCAGTCTGCCTGATCGCAATTGTCGCCGGGCCACCGGTTCTGGACCGCTTCGCCGCTGATATTGACGACAGCATGGCGAGTATCGGCGGCACGCTGGACACTGTCAGCGAGACGTTGCGCTTTGCGCAAGTGACCAGTTCGCAGGTCATCACAGGTCTTAGCACAGCAGAGACATCGGTGATGAACACGGCTGAGATCATCAACCAGACGCGCCCCATGCTGTTGAGTGCAGGCACGATCGTCACCGTCGATGTGGCGAATGGTCTCGACCAGGTGCAGGCGGCAATCCCCACGCTGGCTCAACTGGCCGGCAATGTCGACAAGACCCTCAACTTCCTGAGCACTGTAAACATCCTCGGCTTCAAACTGGGGATTGACTATAACCCTGCTGTGCCTATGGATCAGTCGATCACTATGATCGGGAATAGCCTGAACGGCATCCCGGAAAAACTGCGCGGCATGTCCACCAGCATAATCGCCACCGATCAGGCGCTGGACACCACTGTAACCAACCTGAACACCATCGGGTCAAACCTGCAATACATCAATGCCAGCTTCAGCCAGTTCAGCGGCATGTTCGGTACCTACCTGCAGAAAACAACGGAGATCAAGCAACGCCTGCTGGTCACTCAGAACCTCCTGCACAACGATCTGCAATCCATCAAGATTGGATTGCTTATCGTGCTCGCCTGGCTCGGATTAACACAACTTGCGCCGCTTTATGTCGGGGTTAGTTTGTTGACGGGACGCGCCGCGCGCCAATGAGCTTTCATATTTGCGTAATCGGTTGCGGTAGCATCGCGACGGGTTATCACGGCCCATCGTATACACGCTATGTCGCCTTGCACCCGAACGTGGTTCTTTCCGCCTGCTGCGACGTCGACGCCGGCAAGGCCGCTGCGTTTCGGGCGCGCTTTGGTTTTATCAACTCCTACACCGACTATCAGGAAATGCTGCGCACCGAGTCCCCCGACGCGGTGTGTCTGGCAGTGCCGCCGCCGCTCACCTGCCAGATTGGCTGCGATATCCTGGCCTTGGGTTACCCGTTGCTCATGGAGAAACCGCCCGGCCTGACCGTGACAGAAATAGACCGGCTGATTATGACCGCAGCCGCAAGCGGCGCGCCCAATCAGGTTGCGTTTAACCGTCGTTATACCCCGCTCGTGCGTCGCCTGAAAACGCTCCTGACTGCAGGCGATGCTGAGATCGGCATTCAGCATCTGCGTTACGACTTCACGCGCATCGGACGGACGGATGCGGACTTCTCGACCACCGCGATCCACGGCATCGACACGGCGCGCTTCATCGCGGGTTGTGATTATGCGCACCTTGAGTTTCGTTATCAGCCACTACTCGATCAGGGCGCAACCGTCGCCAATGTCTACCTGGACGGCGTGATGACCTCCGGCGCAACGGTTCATCTCGAATTCTGCCCGGTCGCCGGCGCAGTCACCGAGCGCGCCTCGCTTTATGCGCAGGATCACACTTTCTACCTCAACCTGCCGATCTGGAACGGATTCGACGCGCCGGGCCGCCTGCAACACCTCCACACAGGGGTGCTTGTCCACGACGAAACCGGCCCGCAGGTGACCGGCAGCGCCGACGACTTCGTGCTCAATGGCTTTTACGCCGAGAACGCCGCGTTCTTCGACGATATCCAGGCTGGCCGTCGCCCGTCCGGTGACGTGTCCACCGCGCGACAATCGGTCGAGATTATGCAATGCATACGGGAACGCCGCATCGAATACACACTTGCCCCGCGTGGATAAAGCTGATCAATCCTGTAGCGTGATCACGATACAGGATCGCCTTTGCCAATTCTACAAATGCCATTTTTTACTCCTTTACAATTTGTCACTTGCTCCGCAGTATATATGCGTGTGCACGCACATAATATACGTGATTACGCACACATTGTCAAGGGAGACTTGCGCACGATTAAGGTTGTCCGGCAGAAGCTATCTCTTTCAGACCCTCATGACCACACTCACGAATATGTGGTGCACTACGCTTGGCCGGAATAAAGTGACAATGTTGTCCGCAGGCCGGCCTACTGCGAGCTGCCAATTGGCGTTGTCGTAGGCCCAGGTCATGCTGATCCCGCCACCGGCGGCGATACCGAGAACGCTGTTCGTGGTCGTGATGCCGCCTGTAATGGGCGTCGAGCCAGGCGCCAGGGTCATTGCGCCGCTCTTGACCGCCGCGCCATTCGCCCAATACGGGCTGGAGACCACATAGGCATCGCGACCGGGGATTGGCACGATGCTGCTGCCAACCTGTAAGCAGATTTGATCGTTCGCATGGCTGCCGACCAGGCTGTTGGTGATGGAGACCACGCCAGTGATACCAGCGATGCCGTCGGACCACGACACTGCCCCAGCCCGGGCTGCCGGCCCGTTTGCCCAATCGGGGCTCAGGATCACAAACGAAGTGCTGCCGTTCGTCAGTGTGTAGACGCCGCCCGATCCAACTTGGTCACCGAAATGGCTGCCGGTAATACGGCTGATGAGCACGCCCGTCGCGCCGTTGTAAAGGTAGACCGCACCGGCCGTATTGTTAAAGCCGGGATCGGTGATGACGATATTCCCGTTGGGGAGCGCCACAACCATTGCGCCAAATTGGGCGCTGCCGGCCGGCCCCTGGATGTCGTACTGCCCGGTGATGAAACCCGGTGCTTGTGGCGCGGGGGGGTGCTGCCGGATTCGACGAAGTAACTGGCAGTCGAATAGCCCGCCCGTGGCTTGTCCACGATGAAACCGACCCGCAGGCGACCGGCAGCGCCGACGACTTCGTCCTCAATGGCTTTTACGCCGAGAACGCCGCGTTCTTCGGTGATACCCATGCCGGCCGTCGTCCATCCGGTGACGTGTCCACCGCGCGACAATCGGTCGAGATTATGCAACGTATACGGGAACGCCGCATCGAATATACACTTAACCTAGGAGAATTAACCATGATTGATACTTTGGCCGACATCGCCAGAATCCGCACAGGACATACCTTTGGCGCGTCCAATGGCGGATGGGCCTATGACGCCTACCCCGAACTGGAGACTCTCGACGCGGGTCGCGCCATTACCATCGCGAACATCACCGGTCCGGCCATCATCACGAACATCCATACGACCCAACACATCGTCCCTAAGGCCGGTGGGTTGTTTTATCAGCCAGATAACGCGCTGACCGATGAGCAACGGAGCGCCTTGGCTGCGCGAGGCATCATCCTGGAAATTTACTACAACGATCAGCCATCACCAGCGGTGCGCGTCCCGCTGGGCGACTTCTTCGCCGACGGCTGTGGCGGGCGCGCCCAGCACTTCAGCACTCCGTTTGTGGAAAAGGCGCCCGAATCGTACAACTGCTTCATCCCCATGCCTTTTGAGAAGTCTGCCCGCGTGGTGCTGCGCAACGAGTTGCCGGTGAACCTGGGCAACTACAGCTTTGTGGAGTTTGAGCGACTACCGGCATGGGATGACACGCTGGGCTACTTCCACGCCGCGTGGGATCGCTTCGCCTTCCAGTTGGGCGGCCAGACCGATCACCTCTTTTTGCACATCGATGGCGCAGGCCATTTGATTGGCCGCGCGTGGAGCGTGTGCACCGATGAGCCGTTGTTCAAAGGATTTGCCTTCGTCATGGAGGGCAACAACGAAGTTCGCATCGATGGGTCGCACACGCCCAGCGCCGACTACCTTGGCACCGAGGATTCGTTCGGGTTTAGCTGGGGGTTTCAACGACCATACATCGGTCTTTACAACGGGATCAACTACGTCCGCAACGACACGCCGGCGCAATTGAGCATCTACCGCTTCCATCACCATAACCCCATCCGCTTCGAGAAAAGTCTCGACTGGCGCATCGACTGGTCGCACGAGTTCACAACTGCGCAAGATTTCCAGACCAGACTGAAGCACGCAGTCAATGGCGAAAACGCCTGGATCGACTACGCCACAACCTACTACTGGTATCAGAAGACGATGGGATACCCACACGCGGATCTTCTCAGCCTGGCAGAACGCGTGAAGCCGCTTCTGCATTCTAACCAGACGAGTTGACCCATGCTGCAATCGCTGCGAAGTCTGCTGGCCGGAGACCCAGCCCACGATATCGTGTGGACGGCCGACATCTCCTACTGGATCGCCGGTCGGCGTTACGCCGGCGTCGCCGATCCCGCCTGGGACACAGAGCAGGGCTACCTGGCGCTCTGCCGCGACCTGGGCATACTACCCTACTACTGGTATGACAAGTTCTGGTTAGGTCATCCGGTCTATGACGACGTCGTCACTGTCTTGATCGAAGCCAACGGCAGGGATACCACGACGCGCCGCTGGCGCACGCCTCTGGGCGACCTGCGTGAGGAGACGACCTTCCTGCCGCAGAGTTGTTCAGTCGGCGTCACGCGCTATCCCGTGCAAACAGAGGCCGACCTGCGCGCGCTGTTATATCTCATCGAACACCGTCGCATGGTTCCAGATTGCCTCGACGAATACCCCGCGCGCGCGACTCTGTGGGCTGCATCCGATGGCCTGCCGTCCATCGCCCTGCCGCGCAGCCCGCTCTCCGCGTTTCTGTATGAGTGGGCTGGCGTTGAGAACGGCATCTACCTCATCGCCGATTGCCCCGACCTCGTAAGCCATTTGTTTGAGTTGATGGAGACGCAAGAAGCGCCAATCATCGACGCGGTTTGCCAGGCCGCCCCGCCACTGGTTCACTTCGCCGACAACCTGTCCAGTGACAACCTGGCGGGATATTACGACAGATACATGGCTGGGCCGCACTCGCGCCGGTTGGAACGACTGCACGCCGCCGGGGTGAGCTGCGCTGTGCACCTGGACGGCACAGTCACCGCGCTGTTGCCGAAACTCGCCCGCGTCGGATTTGACGCGATTGAGGCATTGACGCCCTATCCGGCGGGCGACTTGCGCGTCGAGGAGATGCGCGCCGCCACGCGGAACGACTCCGTCATCCTGTGGGGCGGCGTGCCTGGCGTCATGTTCGCGCCGCCCTGCACCTGGCAGGACATGCAAGCGCACGTGTGCCAGTTGCTTGACGCGTGGCGCGGGACACGCTTCATCATCGGCGTCGCTGATCAGATTCCGCCGGATGGGGATATCGATTTCTGCCGGCGCATCGCGGCGTTGATCCGCGCAGCGACATCTTGAACGCCGTAACCCTTACCTGGCAACCAGCGGAACATAGACCGAGTACCGCGGCGGCGCAATACCACACGCAAAAGCGGCGCTGATATTGCTGACCACGCTGCCCGGAGCGACATGGACTGCCGTATGCGCAGATAGTGATGACTGACCATAAAACTGGTCGTTGTAACATCCTCCGCACATAGATGTGGTGTTGCGGGTGAACTCCACAAAATAGTCCGTCGCTTGCGTGGTTGTCGTGTAGTAGCCGCTGACATCAGTATAGGCGTATACCCTGCCGTAACCCGATGTGCTGTCGGTGCGGTTGAGTTGCACAGATGCATACATGATCCCTTGTCCCAGCAAATCGGTCACGCGCCCTGTAACCGTGCCTGTGAAATACCGGTGCAATCCAAAATTGACATTTGTCACCGTCAGGGGCGCCGTCACGTTCACCCAGTTCCCTACGACGGTAGATGAAATCTCGTCGTGACCGTTATATACCTGACTGTTGTACATTGGACCGCCAGGGTAAAACGTAATGCTGGCGTGGTAGTGGTCGGTCGGCAACCCTGTAATGGTATACACCCCCGTGGCATCCGTTGACGTTTGACGGTTAAAACGATTTACGATGACGCCATTATCGACGGCTACCACCCCGCCGGTCACAGGTTGCAGGGTATTCGCGTCTCGCACCATGCCTGTAATGACGCCGCCGCGCTGCAACGAGACCGTAATCCCAACCGTCTGGGTGACTTGAGTGATCGTGATGAGATCGCCCAGCGTGGACGACACCTGGTTGTTATAGTATTGCCCGATGTAGTCCTGGCTGTCAGTCCCTGTCCCGCCTGGGGTGACAGCCAGTCTGTAGGCGCCTGGCCTCAATCCTTGTATCGCGTAACTCGATGTGCCATAGTAGCGCACCGCAGTGGCGCGCACGTCTGGCTTATCTACGGAATAGGCTGAGGCGCTGTAAGTGGTGAGTCCCGCCCCGGTGTCGGCTGCTAACACATCCCCTTCAATCGTGGCTCCTGGCGACAGCAGCATATTGGCCGTGATCGTGGTCGGCGTGGTGACGGAGATGACCGCCCCCGACGCTGCATCACCTGCGCCGCCATACCAGGTGGGCATGTATTTGTTCAGCGTAATCACAAACGTGTTGCCAAGCGTGGGATCAAAATACAACTTATAGCCGCCCGGTGCGATCCCTTGAAACTGATAATACCCATTCACGTCCGTGCTCGCGAACTGGACGCTGCCTGGTGTATAGGCGGGGGCAGTCGTCGATAACAGCTCAACACTCACATTCTGCAGCGGTGAGACCACATCGGTCGCGTGGACAATGCCGGTGATGACGGCGCCTACGGTCAGCGTGAAGTTCATTGTTGACACTGTGCCGCTCACTACACTGAACAGGTTGGTGATTGCGCCGACATAGCGCCCTGTTTGAGCCACCTCTGTTGAAACGCTGGTAGGGCCATTCGCAGTCTGATATTGGAACGCGTAGCGGCCGTTGACATCAGTGTACGTCGTCCTGTAGCTATACCCGGCCTGAGTCACGAGTACGTTCGGCAGTGGAAGTCCCGTGTCCGCCGCCCTGATGATGCCGCTCGATTCGCCATAGCCACAACCTAAAAGTGTAGTAGTGCCTGATGGGGTTAAAAGTGTTTCAGCACATGACGCCGCCCGCACGCCTGACACAAAAGGGCTCATACAAAGCGACACAACACAGAGTAAACTGCGAACCAGGTGCTTTTTCATACATCCCTCATCTTCAAATATTACACAGTCCAACTGTCAAACCAACCCGCTGTTTCTATCCCGGTCTAGTGTATCAGTCTTAATATCCTTCAGTCCACTGACTGTAACTGCTGTCGCGTGGCGCATCCTGCAAGTTGACACTGGCCTGCAAAAAACTTACCAACGCTCAGCAATCCCCTTCTAAGTGTAAACAACCGGTCACTATTTTGGATATGACCATGAGCGCCGACGTCGATTACATTGCCCGGCGTAGGGTGCGGGGCCCGTGTGTTCGCCCGGCGTAGGGTACGGACCCATGTGTCCGCCCGGTGTAGGGTGCGGACCCGTGTGTCCGCCCGGTGTAGGGTGCGAACCCATGTGTCCGCCCGGCGGAGTGCGGGGCCCGTGTGTCCGCCCGTAACCCCACCGATTGAAATCGGCGTCTGACTCAAGCAAAACCGGCTGAAAGCCGGTTAAGAACGGTCACGCCACGCTCTGAGTTCGATACAAATATTGCTGGAACCCCGCGAAGACCTGGCTGATCTGGTCGGGTCGTCCCAGGTCCGCCACAGCGTCGGCGATGGCATTGTGGTACTTCAGCTTCAGTAACGGCGTGAGCTTGTCCGGCGCGAGTTCCTCCACCCCCACCTGCACGTATTGCGCCAGCACGAAATCAATGAAGGCCTGCTGTTTGACGGTAAAGCGCGCGCTGATCGCCGTTTTGGCCGACGCGGCGCGCGCGGCGCGGCTGACGGCGGGGAGCGCATACGCCACATAGGCCAGCACGTCGAACAGGTCGCTGTTCTCCGCATCGATGATGCGCTGCATCTCGCCCAACTGCTCAGCGCCGAAACCCTTGTCGGCCAATCGATGGAGCAAATCGGCGCGGGTGGCCGGGGCGCACCACAGGTCGCGCAATTCGGCTTCACTCTTGAAGAACTCGGGCAGCTTGCCGAAAAGCAGTTCCATGAATTGCTGCGCCGTCATCGGCGTGCCATCGGGATGCCAGAAGGTCGTAACTACGATGATCGGAGGATGTCCCGTGATGTAAACTCTCAGGAAAGGCAACAAATATGAAATACACCAAACTCGGTAAATCCAACCTCACCGTCAGCCGCATCTGCCTGGGCACGATGCACTTTGGCGGGTCGACCTCGGAAGAGGAGGCGTTCAGGATCATGGATCGCGCCCTCGAACTGGGCATCAATTTCTTCGACACAGCTAATGTCTATGGCAATCGCGGTGGGTCCGAGATGATCATTGGGCGCTGGTTCCAGCATCGCCCCGGCAGCCGCGATCAGGTCGTCCTCGCGACTAAGGTATATGGGCTGATGGGCGATCCCAACAAGCCCAACGAGGAGCGCGGCATCTCGACGTATAAGGTGCGCAAGCACGCCGCCGACTCCCTTCGGCGTCTGCAGACCGACCACATCGATCTGTACCAGGTGCATCACTACGACCGCCGCATCACGCCTGAGGAATTCTGGGGCACGTTCGAGCGGCTAATTGACGCCGGCGACGTGCTGTACATGGGTTCGAGCAACTACCCCGGCTGGGGGCTGGTCAAGTTCCAGATGCACGCGACGCAACGAGGCTCACTTGGTCTGGTCTCAGAGCAGACGATGTACAACTTGCTCTGCCGCATCCCCGAACTTGAGGTGTTCCCGGCGGCGCGCGACATGGGCATCGGGATCATCCCCTATATGCCGATGGCGGGTGGGTTGCTCACCGGCAAGACGCAGGCCGTTGAGGGGTCGCGCACCCACTCGGTCGAGAACGAGTACGGCATCCAGTTGGGCGACCAGAACAAACAACTGGCTGAGTTCTCGACGCTGTGCCGCGAGTTGGGCGAGAAGGAGCATATCGTCGCGATCGCGTGGACGCTGGCTCATCCGGCCGTCACGTCGCCGATCGTAGGCATCCGCAAGCTCGAGCACCTGGAGGGAATCGAGCGCGCCGTGGAGCTGACTTTCGACGCGAAGACGCTGGAGCGCCTGAACGACATCTTCAACCTCAACCGCGGCCGGCCATTGCGCGCGGCTGAGGCGCCGGAAGCGTATGCCTGGTAAACATTGACATCGTTGGCGTTCATGGTAGATTTACGGCATAATCAATTGTCTGCATTCCAAGGTTGAATGCAGCTATATTCCGGCCTGGAGGCCTGTAGAGCACGAAAGTGTCTCCACGGGCTTTTTCTTTTCTGTTGACATGTCAGGAGACAAAGTAGATGACAGCTATTAACTCTGGAGACACGGCCTGGGTACTGATCGCTACTGCCCTGGTGCTGATGATGACCCCCGCATTGGCGTTCTTTTACGGCGGAATGGTTCGCAAGAAGAACATCCTCTCAACCCTGAACCTCAGCTTTATTGTGATGGCAGTCATCAGCCTTCAGTGGGTGGTGATTGGATATAGCCTCGTGTTCGGACCCTCCATCGGCGGGTTGATTGGAAACTTGAATTATCTCGGGTTCACCGGCGTGGGAGTGGCGCCCAATGCGACGTACGCGCCCACCATTCCTCATGTTGCATACGCCGCTTACCAGATGACGTTTGCAATCATCACGCCAGCCCTGATCTCCGGCGCGTTTGTGGAACGCGTGCGTTTCAAGACGTTTCTGGTGTTCATCGTGTTGTGGGCCACTTTCGTTTATGGGCCGGTGGCGCACTGGGTGTGGGGTGAAGGCGGCCTGTTCCACTCCCTCGGCGTTCTCGACTTTGCCGGCGGCACAGTTGTGCATGTGACGGCCGGTTTTTCTGCGCTGATGTTTGCGAAAGTGATCGGCCCGCGCCGAGGGTTCGGCAAAGTAACGATGGAGCCGTCCAACATTCCGTTCACCGTCTTAGGCGCGGGGCTGCTGTGGATGGGCTGGTTTGGGTTTAACGGCGGAAGTGCGCTGGCTGCTAACGGAATCGCGGCGAATGCCATTGTCACGACCAACACTGCGGCAGCCGCCTCAGGGTTGATGTGGATGTTTCTCAGTTGGCGCGACAGTAAACCGAGTGTATTGGGCATCGTCACCGGCGCCGTGGTCGGGTTGGTGGCCATCACCCCAGCCGCCGGCTACGTCACGCCTATGGCGGCTATTTTGATCGGGATGGTTGCGGCGTCGATCAGTTATTACGCCATCAAGTTCCGACAGGCGCGTCAATTGGACGAATCGCTGGACGTCTGGGCCTGTCATGGCATGGGCGGCTTGTGGGGCTGTCTGGCTACCGGCTTGTTCGCAAGCAAGGCCGTCAACCCCGCGGGCGCCGATGGATTGCTTTATGGCAATCCATCCCAGTTTCTCGTGCAGGCATTGACGGTAGTCATTGTGATTGCTTTTGCGATGACCATGACTTTCATCATCACAAAGGCGCTGCACAAGGTGATGGGGTTGCGCGTTTCCCCGAATGCCGAGGAAGTCGGACTCGACATCAGTGAGCACGGTGAACGCGCTTACAGTTAAATAGCGTTTGCCTGGCGTTGCAAGCTCATGACATCCAGGTGTGTTTGTGCCGGAAGCGGCGAATGGAATATACGATTGAGAGGTCTGATATGACTAAAAAGATAGAAGCGATCATACGCGAAGAAACACTCAACGATGTCAAGGATGCGCTGAAAAAAATTGGCATCGTCGGCATGAATGTGATCGATGTGCGAGGACACGGAAGACAGGGCGGCATTACACTCGTCGGGCGCACGGGAACCTACCAGGTAGACATGCTGCCGCGCGTGCAGGTCAATATCGTGCTGAGTGACAATAATGTCGAACGGACAGTGAATACCATCTGCTCCGCCGCAAAGACGGGCAACATTGGAGACGGCATCATCTTCATCTATCCTGTCGAGGAAGTGATCCGTATTCGCACAGGCGAGCGCGGGCACGCGGCGCTGATGTATGAGGGCGATATCGATACGCTGCCGGTCGCGGGCGGGTAGTGCGCCCAACCATGAACCCAGTGTTTTTACATCTCATCCATCCGTATATTCTGCGCGGCGAAGTACAGGCGCGCCGCGTCTGTCGTGAGTGTGGCGGGATCGGCGAAGAATGCTCGAAACGGGGCGTTGTATGATCGATAGTCATACTCTGACCCGGCACTGATTTCCGCATACTTATCATCATCCCACGAGCCTCCCTCATCATTGGCATAAAACTCGTTCAGGCGCAAGATCAGCGGGATCCACTCACGCAACGGGGTCGCGGCCAGCGCCAAATGCTATTGTGTGGCGTTGCTCGTGCTCTGCTTCGCGCGCGAGCACATCCGCGATGCGCGCATCCAGATCACAATTAACCAGCAGCAGGCAGATTGCAACGAAGTCGGAAGAGGGTATGGAATGTGCTATGTGTTTACTTCACCGCGATGCGCGCCAGCGCCAGCGCGCTCGCGAGGATGCATACCGTTCCAACGACAGTGAACTGATTAATCAGCAGCAGCGTGCCGGCGATCACCAGTGCGGCGAACACGAATGCCCATGACAGCCGCGCCACGCTGCCCTCCAGCTTGCGCAGATCCTGTGTCGAGGACTGGCTCAGTTGCGCCTTGACTTCGAGTTGGCCGTTGAGCGTCTGAGACAACAGCGCGTCGATTTGCCCAGGCAACTGGATCGTGATGCGGGCGATTTTCAGCGCCTCCTGCAACACATCCTGCACCGTCTTCGCCGCACCACCCCCGGCGATGTCCTTGGCGAATGGCTGGATCTCCTTCCACGCGTTGAACTTCGGATCGAGCGCGGTGCTCATCCCGCTCAGGATATTGACCGCGCGCCCCAGATACAGAATATTCTGCGGAATCTGGAACGGCAGTGTGGAGAGCAGGTCGCGGAACTGCACCGCGAAGCTGTACATCTCGGTGAAGTCCACGTCGGACAGGTCGCTGACCGTCATGCCCCAGAAGCGTTCGAACAGCAACCCGATGGCCTGCTCGATGCGGCGCACGTCGGCGTCTGGCAGGAAGAAGCCCATCCGTTGCGCGGCAGCGGTCAGGCGGCGCGGGTCTTTGAGGCTCACGGCGATGATGAACTCTTTCAGTTCCTTCATGTAGGCCGGCGTCACCTTGCCCACCATGCCGAAATCAACATAGATGAGCAGGAAGGGCGTCTCCGCGAGTCCGGGAGTGTCTGCGGCCACGCCGAGCGCCTTTGCCCGTTGCGCATCCAATGGTTGCACGAACAGATTGCCCGGGTGCGGGTCGGCGTGAAAGAAGCCGTCGATGAATATCTGCTTCAGGTATGTCTGGAACAGTTTGCGCGCCACTGCTTCACGCGAAACGCCGGCGCTAGCCAGCCCTTCGTAATCGGTGATCTTGATCTCTTCGACATTCTCAAGCACCAGGACACGGCGCGTCGACAATTCGCGATACGTTTTCGGGATGCGCACCGCCGGGTCTGCGGCGAAGTTGGCGGCGAAGCGGTCGGCGTTGTCGCACTCCTGCTCGTAGTCCAGTTCGGCCAGCACGCCGTCGGCAAATTCTTTGATCAACAAGAAGAGATTAACCCGGCGACTGAGCGGTCGGTACAGCCGCGCCCAGCGGCCGATCGTCTTCAGCGAAGCCAGGTCGACGTCGACGATCTCATCCATGAACGGGCGCTGCACCTTCACCACCACGCGTTGTCCGCTGCGCAAGGTGGCCAGGTGCGCCTGCCCGAAGGATGCCGCGGCGACAGGCTCTGTCTCGAACTCTGCGAATAGCTCGCCCACCGGCGCCTTGAGCTCGGCCTCAATCAACGCCTGCATTTTCGCGTTGTCTTCGGGCGGCACCGCGTCTTGCAGGTCGGCCAACTCGGCAATGATCTCCTGCGGCAGCATGTCCACGCGCGTGCTGATGTATTGCCCCAGCTTGATCCATACGCCGCCGAGTTTCACTGCCAGTTTGCGGAAGTTGCGCGCCAGCATGATCAGCCGGTTCATCCGCCCGGCGTCGACGCGCTTGCGCCCGATGATGCGCGCGAGGATCAGCTCCCACCAGATCAACCCGCCGATCATGCGCGCTCCGAACCACAACGCCTGGCGCGAGCGGTTGCGCAACATGCCGCGACTTGCGCCTTGAAAACTGACGGTCTGTTTTGGATTCATCATGTAAATATTGTTTCTGCCTGCGCCCCGACTGCGGGGACTGTTTGTCATTCAATGCTATATTAACTGAACGCAACTATGGATATCAGTTACGACATTCTCGAGATGGGCGCGCGCTTCTTCGCGATTGACGCCGCCGACCTCACCCTGATCGGTGGGATGGATGGCGTCGTCTACTCCTACACCCGCAACGGCGCGCCTTACGTCCTTAAGTTCACCCCGTTCCCCTCTGGTCTCGCGCCCATAGAAGGGGAGCGCATTCCAGCTTTACGCGCCAAGCTTGATTTTGTCAACTACCTGAGTGCGCATGGCGTGAGCGTGGCGAAACCGGTCGCCTCGGTCAACGGCGAGTTGATCGAGACAATACCGGCGCCGGCATCGGATGCGCTGGTGAGTCAGGTGTGCGCCGTCACTTCCAGCGAACGCGCGCCTGGCAAGCAGGTGTTCGTGGCCGGCGAGTGGAACAGTGAGATGTTCGAGGAATGGGGTCGCATCATCGGGCAGATGCACCGGCTGACTGCTGGCTACAACGCGCAGCGCACATGGCCGGATGGGGTGATCGGCGACTGGGAAGGCGAGCACTATGCATTTGCTCTCGCTTGCAAGGACAACGAGGTGCGCGCGCGCTGGTTTGCGCTGGGCGACACGTTGCGCGCATTCACGAAGGATCCAGCGTGCTATGGGTTGATCCACAATGATCCGCACCAATTCAACTTCATGGTGCAGCGCCAGAATGACACGCTGAAGCTCACGCTGTTCGACTTCGACGTGTGCGCCTATCACTGGTTCATGACCGATATCGGCATCGCGCTGTACCACGCGTTGTTTGCCCATCGCCCGGCCGGCCAGACCGCCGAGGCGTTCGCAGTTTATTTCATCACACACTTCATGCGCGGCTACAACCGCGAGAACGTTATCGACGTCGCATGGTTCCGCCGGTTGCCGTTGTTCCTCAGCTACCGGCGCATGCTGCTGTACATGGTGTTTTCGCACGAATGGCAGGATCCGACGCCCGAGCAGAAGGAAGAGTTGCGCGTGTGGCGTCACAACATTGTGACGGATGCCCCGGTCGTGGATGTGGACTGGATGTGATGGGCGTCACTTTACTCGCGCCGCACCCGTCCCCCGCCGCGTTGCTCATCCCAGCGTTGACGGAACTCATCCCCGCATTGATGAAGGCGGCCGATGTTCCGTGCGCCTCAGTAGCCGTGATCGACGCAGGCCGCCTGCTGTGGGCCAAGGCGTTCGGCGTCAAGCACGCCGAACTGCGCCATCCTGCCAGCATGGGGACAGTGTTTGAGGCAGCCTCGTTGAGCAAGCCTGTCGTCGCCTATGCTGTGTTGACATTGTGCGATCGCGGCCTACTGACGCTCGATACGCCGCTGTCAGATATCCTGCCGCAGCCGTACATCCCGAATGAACCGCGCCTGCGGTTGATCAACGCTCGAACCGTGCTCAGCCACAGCAGCGGCCTGCAGCACTGGATTCACGACGAGGGCGAGACACCAGCGATTCACTTCGAGCCCGGTTCGCGCTTCAGCTATTCCAGCCTCGGCTATGTCTACCTGCAACAAGCCATCGAGCATCTCACCGGCGAACCGCTCGCAGCAACGATCCAGCGCGTGGTGCTTGACCCGCTCGGCATGACGCATAGCAGCTTTGCCTGGCGCGCCGACTACGACATCGATGCGGCAACGGGTCATGATGGTGATGGCAAGCCGGTTGCGAAGTACAAACCAGAGCAAGCGTTTGCGCCGGCGTCATTGCACACCACGCCGCTGGATTATGCGCGCTTCATGATCGCGATGATGCAGCCCGAAACCCAGTCCATCGCCCTGCGTATGCTCCAGCCGCACATCTCGATCAACGAATCGGTTGCGTGGGGGCTGGGTTGGGGGTTGGATTTTGGCGCCGGTCACGTTGGCTTCTGGCACTGGGGCGACAACGGCGCGTTCAAGGCGTTCTGCCTCGGTTATCCCGCGACCGGGTCAGGCGTGGTGATCATGACGAACGGGTTCAATGGTCTGCGGCTGGCTGCGCCGGTGGTTCAGAGTATCTACGGGTTCGACGAACCCGGCCGTGCCGCCTTCAAATGGCTGGCAGAGTTTTACAGGTAGTCGTTCGGATCTGCGACCACGAAACCTTCTGTTTTGCCTGCGCGCAGAAGTTCTGCGTCGGATGCCGCCAACGTCACAGCGCGCGGCGCCGCCAGTTCGAGCAGCGCCATCGCCGCGGCGAGTTGGAGCGCGTCATATCCGCGCAGCTTGTGCTTCATAGCCATCGTCATGGCGCGTTCGACGACGTCATCGGTCATGCGAATGACCGCGAAGCCCGTTATAAAATCGGCGCGAAACGCGGCAATTGCCGTGTGCGCCTGGCGTTCAGGTAGACGTCGCGCCATGGCGGCAACCACCTCGACGCCGGTTACTTGCGCGATATAAAGTTCAGTCACCGGCGCCGTAGTCAGCGCATTTACCCAGGCCGTTCCACGCTCGGACACATAGCGTTTGACAAGGGCGCTGCTGTCCAGAAAGTAAATCTCTGTCACTAACGACGTTCCTCAGTGATCCATTCCGATAACGTCCGATCGCCAGCGTAGTTCACGGGCTGCACCTTTGCGAATACGCGGGGCGTGTGTGTTTGCGCCTCGTCCAGCAGCCCATTCGCCTTAAGCCGGTTCGCCAATGCGAGTGACGAATCGAGGTTGTCCTGGCTGAGGTAAGCTTGCACCGCCGATATCCGCACCAGCCAGCGCTGTTTCTGCACGCGCAGCGCCGGGATGCGCTGATGGCGCACCGCGTCTGCCAGCGTCGCTAAATGAACGCCCGTCTGCCGCGCTGCTTCAGCAAGTGAGACGAATGGCCCATACTGCGCCAGCGCCTGTTCAACCCGATGCACGGCTTCTTTTTCGTCTTGTACTGGATATGTCATACTAACTATGATAACACCATAGTTACTAAAGCACAAGCGACTTCGTCTCTCACGGCTGCAGCGTCAGTGTCGCCTCGGCGTTGCGCAGGACTTCGTCTTTGTTGTACAGGAATGGGTTGTACTGGATCTCGATCCATGGGCGGATCATATCGTCGTAGTGCGGGTTGAACGCGTGGCCGCTCTGGCCGGTCGCGTGGATGGCCTGCGACTGGCTGAAGTCGTTCATGTCCACGATCATGCGCCAGGACGGCGCAGACACTACCGCAAGAGTGCGGTCTCCCGCGGCAGCGTTGATCGAGGCGCCGGCGCCGTCGTCAGGATACGGCCCGCGGTTAAAGATGCTCTCGATCGGGGCAATGCCGCTCTTGCCCAGCGTCTGGTTGACAAACGTGATCGTGTGCAGCTGGCCGTACTGCCAGTTCTTGACATCGGCGCCGAGCCTGGCCTTGAGCGTGTCGACGGTGTCGCGCATCGTCTGGATCAAAATGTGGTCGCGCGGGTTGGTGACGCCCTTGGCTGCGTCGCTCCACCAGTGCGAGCCGGGCTCGGCCAGAAGCTTGCGCAACGCGGTTCGAATCGAGGTGTTGTCGTTGACATCGAGCGCGCTTTCTGCCAACTCAGGGCCGATGGCGCCATCGAACAGGTTGTGCGCAAGTTGGCGATAATACACCTCAAAGATGGCCGCGCCAATTGAGTTGCGCGTGGCGCGTTTATCCCACATCTTCAACTCGGCGAGCGCGTCGTGCGCAGTCAGGTCATCGGGGATATTCAACGTGCTCAGATAGGGCAGCATCTCGACCGCGAATCCGCTGGCATTGTCACCCTGAATCGCCTTTACGTCATCGAGGGACAGCTTATCTTTGGCGCTAATCAGTTGCTTGATCCGCCGGATGCGGTAGCCGTGATCCCAATCCTCGCCAAGGTAATAGGGGTACTGCGCGTCGACAACCGCGTTGTTGGCGGTGGCGATGAACCCTTCAGGCGGGTTATACAGCGTCGGCAGCGCGTCGAACGGAACGTAACCAATCCACTCGCTATCTCCCGTCCATCCTGGCACAGGCACGACGCCAGTGCCTTTTGCGCGGATCGGCACACGCCCTGGCATCTGGTAGCCAATGTTGCCGTCGATGTCGCCATACACGAAGTTCTGCGAGGGCGCATCCCACTCGCGCAGGGCGTTGCGGAAATCGTCCCAGTTCTGCGCGCGGTCTATTTTGAGCACGCTGTTGAACAGGGTGCCTGGCTGTGACCCGGTCCATTGGACGGCAATCGCGTCCTTAATCGCGTCCTTACCGGCGACTGCGTCCTTGACGACCAGGTCGCTGCTTACGTCGCTCATGATTGGCCCATGTCGCGTGATGCGCACCCGCAGAGAGACAGGCGTCGGGTCGCCGGCGACATTGATCTTCTCCTCGACGATCTGCGCGTCTTCCCACTTGCCCATGTAGTCAAACTGGTCGGGGTTAGCGGGGTTGGCGTGCTCGACATACAGGTCTTCCACGGCCGCTTTGAGGTTGGTTACGCCCCACGCGATGCGGTTGTTGTGGCCGATGATCACGCCGGGCGCGCCGGCAAACGATACCCCGACGACATCATACGGGCAGGCCGGGCTGACGACGCGGCAGTGCAATCCCACCTGATACCAGATCGACGGCATCTGGACGCTGAGGTGCGGGTCGTTCGCAACGATCGGCTTGCCAGTCGTCGTGCGCGCGCCGCCGATCACCCAGTCGTTGCTCCCGACCTCAGGAGTATTGATCAGCCCGGTGGCTTGCTCGAAGTCCTTCGTGGCAGAGAGAAGAGAGAAGAGATATCCGAGATTGGAGATTGGGGATTGCGTGATGAGATCAGGTTTCAGCGCAGCGGTTCCCGTAATCTCTAATCTCGAATCTCCAATCCCTCTTGAAGGGACGGTCACTGGCGCGTCACTGGGGTAAGGAGGCATGACGGCGTTGAGCAGGTCAGCGCCGCCTTTATCCAGCAGTGCCGCGCGAAGGATCTGGTCGCTGATATTCTCACCCAACTGCCAGCCCATCACTTTGCCCCACGTCAGCGTGTTCTCGACTTTCCACGGTTCGGGCTGCCAGTTGCGCCCAATCAGCCCCAGCACACGGAACTCAAAACCGAGTTTATCGGGGTTGGTCAGCGCATAGGCGTTCACGCCGGAGGCATAGGCCTCAAGCAGGTCGCGAGTCTCTGGCGGGAGCAAGGTTGCTTCCTGTGCGGCGACGCGGTTCCAGCCCAACGTGCGAATGTACTTGTCCTGCCCGAGTGCGCTCTTGCCAAACAATTCAGCCAGTCGCCCCTGCCCCACGCGTCGCCAGAATTCCATCTGGAAGTAGCGATCCTGCGCATGCACGAAGCCCTGCGCGCGGAACAGGTCTTGCGGGGTGTCGGCATAAATGTGCGGAACGCCGAAGCGGTCGCGGATCACTGTCACTTCACCGCTCAAGCCCGGCAAGTGCAGCGCGCCATCGGTTTGCGGGAACGGTTGGCGGATGAAGTAGACCAGCGCGCCGCCCGACCCAATGACGACCAGCAGCACGAGAATCACAAACACCATCAGAACTCGTCCGACAACACGACGCATAAGCAGGATCACTCCAGTACTAAATTTTTAATTGAAGGCTTTAAGCGAAAGGATTATACATAACGTCGCGCAGGCGGCGTGTCAGCGCGAAACGACAAGCCGTGCCAAAATACCACCAGGAGAAATCAACCTGTGAAACGAGAATACTTTGCCCTGTCTGAAGATGGCCGCGTGAACCTGACCGCCTATCTTCATAATCCCTCACCCGAATTGGCGAACTTGAGCCAGCGCCCGGCGGTATTGGTCTTGCCCGGCGGCGGTTACGCCTTTACCAGCGACCGCGAAGCCGATCCGATTGCGCTGGCCTTTCTGGCGCAGGGATTTCACGCCTTTGTGTTGCGCTATTCGATCGTGCCCTATGCCGCATTCCCCAATTCCTTGTGCGATACCTCGCGCGCGATGGAACTGATCCGCGATCACGCTGCGGATTGGGGTCTTGATCCGAACAAGATTGCGGTGTGCGGATTCTCTGCAGGCGGACACCTGACCGCAAGCCTTGGCACGTTGTGGAACGACCCCGAAGTCGTGCAGCAGTCCGGCGTCAAACCCGGTTCCAATCAGCCCAATGCCTTAATCCTGATGTACCCGGTCATCACCGCCGGACCGAACGCACACGTCGGATCGATCCAGAACCTCGCCGCCGGTCGCGATGTCGAGAGCCTGCGCGCCAGGCTGTCCTGTGAACGGAACGTCGGCCCGCATACGCCGCCGTCGTTCATCTTCCATACCTACATGGATCAGGTCGTGCCGGTGGAGAATGCATTACTTTTTGCCGGCGCGCTCGGACAGGCCGATGTGCCGTTTGAACTGCACATCTTCCAGAACGGCGTACATGGGCTTTCATTGTCGAACCCGCTCACCTCGAATGGATTCGCTGAAATGACCGACGTTGACGCCGCACAGTGGTTTGATTTGAGCGTCAACTGGCTGTGGCGTCTGTTTGGCCGTCCCGCGTCAGAGACGCCTATGCCGGGTTATGTGCCGGGTGTGCGCGCGAAACTAATTACACCGTAATCCCATTCACCACGTGGTCGCCGCCCTTGCCGTCAAAGAAGTCGGCGACATTGGCGGCCACGTATTGGCGCATGCGCACCTGCGATTCCGGCGAGTACCACGCGATGTGCGGGGTAAGGATCAGATTCGGCGTGGTGAACAGCGGTGAATCCGCCGGGATCGGCTCGATGGTGTGCACGTCGGCGGCCGCGCCGCTGATCAGGCCGCGCTGCAGCGCATCGACCAGCGCTGCCGGATCGACCACCGCACCGCGCGCGGTGTTGACCAGGATGGCGTCGGGTTTCATCAGCGCAAACTCGGCCGCGCCGATCAGCCCACGCGTGTTGGCGTTGAGCGGCACATGGAGTGTGAGCACATCAACCTGTGGCAGCAGTTCATGCAGGCTCCTGACAAACGTCGCGCGCAACCCCGGCAGCGGCGCTGGCTTGGGGTCGTAAATCAACACGTTCATGCCCAGCCCGGCGGCCCGCCATGCGGCGGCCTTGCCGATTCGCCCGAAGCCCACGACGCCGATGGTGCGCCCGGCCAACACGCGCACGCCCGCGCGCGAGGTCAGCCAGCCGCCCTGATGCAAGACGTTATCGTGCGTCACGACACCGCGTGAGAGCGCGAACATCAGCGCAATGGCGTGCTCTGCCACCTCGTCCATGCAGTAGTCGGGCACGTTCATGACAGCCACGCCGCGCGCAGTGGCCGCGGCGACATCAATGGTGTCGTAGCCCACGCCGTAGCGGCTGACCACGCGCACCTCAGGCAGCGCATCGTAAATGCGCGGCGTGATTTGCGCTGTTTCCAGCAACAACCCGACCGCGCCGCGACCGGCCGCGATCACCTCGTCCTCGCTGTGCGCGTTGTGATAACTGACCTCATACCCGCGCGGTTCCAGCACCGCGCGCTCAAAATCGGCATTGCCGAAAATGCTCTCCAGAATGGCGACCCGTTTGCTCATGGTTTATTCCTTTTATGTGAATGGCGATTATGCAGTGGTTGTTGCCGCCGCGTAACCGCGACCGCGTGATGCGTTTTTAGTGCAACTGAGCGCTCAGGCTATCGGCCAGCGACCTGGATACGCGCGCCGCCAGTTCAACTTGCGTCTTTTGCTTGCGCACATCGTCGGGCATGGCGCTATCTGCAATTGCGCCGTCCAGCGCTGCCGCCGCCTGTTCGAACCGCGCCGCCGCAAAACGCGCGCGCATTGCGACATCCTCACGCAGCCATGGGTGCTGTTTGGGTTCATCGGTCACCATGTAGAAGCCGCGCCGGTTGGCCTGCCACGAGGGCGTCATCCACGATGCGATCGGGATGTGCTGCAACGTGACGGGCAGCGGTTTCTCGAAAATACGGCGTATGGCCCAGCTTGCGTCCCACGGGAAGAATTCCATCGCCTGCGCGGTTAGTTCCCATGCCTCCAGCAGCTTTGCCCGGGCTGCTGACCCATAGGGCGCTGCCACGACTTCGAGTAGCGCGCCAAGCCCCGCCTCCGGATGCAACACATACGCGCCGAACATGGCAGTGTTCACCGAGAAGTGCGCGGGAACGAGCCCGTAGTATTCCTTGACGCCGACGACGCCTGTTGCGTGATGGAGCGCGTCCAGTTCCTGATGGATCAATCTCGGACACGCCAGATGGGTGAGCGGTGAAATGTCCTCACCGCTGCCTCCAAAGAATCCCTCGCCGATGACCGGGATGCCGCGCCCTTGCGCCAACCGCGCCAGGTTGCGGAACCACAGGTCGGTCGTGTTCACGAACTGCACTTCGGCGATCGTGTGATGCAGGATCAGGCCGAAGTTGTCGGGGCGAATCCGGTCGACGATTGTAAAGGTCTGCCCTGCTGACAACTCCCACGGTTCCCACCACAGACGCGCGCTCGGTTTGGCGCTGCGCACGGCATCGACCATCGCTTCGAGGAACGGGATCAGGCGCTCGTGCAGCGGGATATCATGGCAGCGCGGACAATCGCCGAACTCGCTGCACAGCCACGCCAACTGGTCGTAGGTGTAGATCATCACGTCATCGACCTCGGGGAAGTCGAGGAAGAAGCGGTGCAGTCGATCAGCATAGCCATCGCGCACCAGCGGGTCGAGGATGCACGTTGTCACGTCGGCAACCGGGCCGACCGGCAGGCCAAAGTGCGCCAGGGTGCGAAACCCGAACTTGCGCGCCTGCGTGACGCGCTTATGCCACTCCTGAACGTGATGGGGCTCATCAAGGTGTTCAAGATTGAGCGCTTCACCGGCAGGCCGCCACGCCCATGCAATCGCCAACTGCAGCGTGTTGATGCCGAGAGCCTTCAACGCGGTTAACTGCTGGTCAGACCATGCAACATCAGGTGTGGTCGGATGCCCGACGATGCCAATCGTATATTCGAATCCCGTTTCCATAATGACTCCTTGTCTTGTTGAACCAACGGAATCATAATGCAGAACCATCGATTGGTTGCGACTTGCACGTTCCAATAGGGGGTCCGCAGTATGCCTTTGTCAGTTCAATCGAGTAGCTGGAGAGAGACCCAATCCACTCTCAGAACGTCACCGACAGACCGCCATCCGCGACGAGCACATGGCCGTTCACATACGTGTTCAGCGGCGAGGCCAGCCACACAATTGCCTGTGCAATCTCGACCGGTTGCGCGGCGCGCGCCAACGGGATGCGCCGTTGCGTCACGTAGTTGTCACGGAACCAGTCGGTGTCCAGTTCGCTCTTGCCGTTCACCATCGACATCGGCGTGTCGACAAATCCCGGCGCGACGCTGTTGACGAGGATGTTGTGTGGCGCGAGTTCGAGCGCCAACGCGCGCGTGAGTTGATCCATTGCGCCCTTGGCGAGATCGTAATGAGATGCGCCTTTCTCCGCGCGGAAGGCGTGAATGGACGATACGTTGACGATGCGCCCGCCTCGACCAGCGGCGATCATCTCGCGGGCAGCGATGCGCGAACAGTGGATGGCGCTGTCGAGGTTGATGTCGAGGATGCGCCGCCATTCGTCATACGGCGCGGTCACGAAGTCGGTCACCGCGGCGACCGCGGCGTTGTTGACCATGATGTCGAGGCGGCCATACGCATCCCGCGCCGCTCGGACGATGGCTTCCGCGCCTCCAATCGTGCTCACGTCGGCGGCTACTGCAATCGCGCGCCCGCCCTGTGCGACGATGCGGTGGGCTGCTTCTTCACATACCTGCGCCCGGCGACCATTCACCACAACTGCTGCGCCCGCGAGCGCGAACAACTCCGCCGCTGCATACCCGATGCCCGTGCCCGATCCCGTGACGACCGCTACCTGTGTGTCGAACCTGATTTCCATGCCCCGTACTTTGCACGCGATTCACACACTTGTCAAACTGCTCTCTGCCGCATTTCCCCCTGCGAAGGTTGCGATTACGAAACACCCCCTGCCAACCTACGGCCTTCGCAGGGGTGGCGCCACGAGCAACCACTTATGACCCCGGAATCGAGGCCGGCCCCGGCTTTGGTTTTTCAGACAGCACCAGCCCGGCGCGCGGCTGCTGGGTGAAATCGAAATCATTGATCAGGTCGCCAAGCTGCTTCGCGCTCTCGCGCACATCGGGTCGAGGATCGGGACGTCCGTCCGTCTTCGGATCGAGTCGCTGCCCGCCAAGGAAATCGTCTTCGATGAACTTCAGGTAGGCATCGAAGCTGAGCGTCTGGTGATCGATAAACCCCTTTTTTGCATATGGGCTGATGACCAGGCCAGGCACGCGTAAACCGTACCCGTTCGCGTCCACCACTGGCGGCGTCACGTGATCATAGAACCCGCCCCAGTCATCCCACGAGAGGAAGATCACGGTGCTGTTCCAGTCCGGTCCCTGCATGACGGCGTTGACAAGCGAGGTGACATACGCCTGACCATCGCTGACCTTGGCTGGCGGATGCTCGCTCACCTTGTTCTCCGGAACGATCCACGAGACCGCTGGCAATTGTCCATCCTTGGCCGCTGTTAAAAACTTGTCGACCGTCTGGATGTTGCCCAGTTGCTGATTCTGCTTAACCGTATCGAAAGCTGGCAACGGATTCCATATCCCCGGCACAGCCCTTGCCTGCGGATGTGACTCGCACAACATCGCATCGTCTGCGCAGTCCGGCTCACTTCCTTCACTGAGGTAATAGCCCCACGTGATGTTCGCCTGGTGCAAGAGGTATGTCAGGTCGGTCCAGGCGTAATCGTTCTTCGAGACGTCCAGCCCACTGGGGCCGTCCAGCGCATTCTGGCAGCTCGCAGGGTTGCCCGGTTGTGTGCACTTGGCCGACCAGGCCGACACCATGAAGAGGTGCGACGGCAGGCTCCAGGACGCGTTGGGTTCAAACATACGATCCTGCAGGACGAAGTTCTGCGCGTAGGCCCAGTAGTTGGGGATTTCGCGTGCGTCGTGCCAGCCCATCACATCGGGCGTCTCGCCCATCGAACAGCCGGGCGTATCCGGGTTCTTGCAGGCTTTTTGCGAGGCGCGGAACTGGGCGATGAAACCATCCATCTTACCGCTGTCAACATCACCCTTTGCCGAGGCCATGGCGTGAGGGCCGCCGGCATTGACATCCTTTGGATCGTGATACGGCTTGACGCATGTTTTTGTCTGCGGGTCGCTCACACACACCGTTGGCGCGCCATTCTGCATTGGGATACCGTCTACGCCGGGGTACGTGCCGAAATACTGGTCAAACGAGCGATTCTCCTGCATGATGACGACGACGTGTTTGATCTTGCTTCGCATTTGCTGCAACTGATTAGCTGTAGGCGGCGCAATGCTCTGAGATGTTGTATCGCCTGCGCTGGGTGCGCCTGATGGCGTGGGCGCTGAACATGCAACCAGCAATCCGACCATGCTAACCAGAATCGACGCGCGCACAAAAACTCTCATCTAAGCCTCTTCTCGCATACAAAACGTCGCACGATTCGTGTTATGAGAGATGATGCAAATGCGAAGGAGAATGATGGCGACCGACCTCTGTCATTAGCGCTGGCAGATAGGAATCACCGCCTCGCCAGACAGTGTCTCAATCTAACAACCACCGTGTCAGATTGTCAATATCAAAAATGTAAAAGACGTGTAAAACCTGTGCCCGCATCGATAGGGATCTGGCGCCGCGCGGGTGTACGATTTACGCCACATGAATTCAAACACACCCTATCCGCTCCACGCCGCGCGGACGCTCGCGTTGCATGCGCAAGGGCTGGCCAGTGCGGCCAATCCCGCCGCGACCACATCAGATGTTATCTTCGACGCCATCGAACAGATGGGCTGCGTTCAGATCGACACATTGCAAATGGTGCACCGCAGCCACTACCTCGCGCTATGGAGCCGGCTCGGCGCATACGATCCCACGCGCCTCGATGAGCTTTACACAACCGGCAACCGTCGCCTGTTCGAGTACTGGCTGCACGCAGCGTGCCTGATCCCCATCCGCGACTACCGCTACCGGTTGCCGGTGATGCACTGGTATCGCAGCGGCAACGGATGGCGGCACGAATGGGCCGAGGAGCCTGAGAACAAGGCGTTGATGGATGCAGTGATGGAACGAATCACGGCCGAGGGTCCCTTGCGCACCGCGGACTTTGAGCACACGGAGAAACGAAGTGGATCATGGTGGAACTGGAAGCCAGCGAAGCAGGCATTGGAGCACCTCTTCAACCAGGGACGCCTGATGATTGCCGGGCGCGCTAACTTCCAACGACTGTACGACCTGCCTGAGCGCGTGCTGCCGGCATGGGTTGATACCTCCCTGCCAACGCACGAGGAAACGCAACGCTACTGGCTGGAACGCTCGCTGAAGGCGCATGGTATCTGTGATCCAAAGCTGGTTGCCACGATGGTGCAGGGCTTTAAGCGTCCCGAGGCGGCTGTGGTGCTCAAGCAACTGATCGCCGAGGGCGTTGCGGTCGAAGTGCAGGCTGTGCTGGCCGATGGCGAAACACATGCGCTGGTGTTGCATCACGACCATTTACCCGCGTTGCAACAGGCCGCTGACGGCGCGCTCAAGGCCGAACGCACCACCTTCCTCAGCCCGTTCGATAACCTGCTGTGGGTTCCGCGCCGCGATGTGGCGTTCTGGAATTTCCGCCAGTCGCTGGAGGCCTACCTGCCGCAGACCCAGCGCAAGTATGGCTACTTCACGCTGCCCATCCTGCACAGGGATCGTTTTGTGGGGCGATTCGACCCCAAGCTCGAACGCGCCACTGGCACGCTGCGGCTCAAGGCCATCTACCTGGAACCGAAGGTGAAGGCGGACGACGAACTCGTCGCGGATGTAGCGGGTGCGCTGCGCGACTTCATGCGCTTCCACAAGGCAACGGAACTGGTGATCGAAGCCAGCACGCCGGCGGTGTTTGGCAAGCGGTTGGCGCGCGCGATGAAGACCCTTTAGCGCATCAGGGTTCTCGTGCCGTATCTATCCAATCTTCCAGAACAAGATCTGGCACCCGTCGAAAGTGACGCTGGTTATGCGTCACCAATGGCGCGTGATGCGCCAGGGCAATACTGGCAATCATCAAGTCAAGATCATCAAGGGGGTGGCTTGCCAGTTGTAGTTGCGCTTTCAATCTTCCAAATAAGCGCGCGCTCTGTTCGTCAAATGAGAGTATCTTCATCGTCGCAAATAAGACACTGACTTTTGCGAGGTTTTCAGCCTGTTTGGCGGATCGATGCGCGCCATGTGTCAGTTCTGCCACGCTGATTGTTGTTGCGCCCAGTTCCTCGCCAAACGTGACGTAGTTGCTCGCAACAAGCCTGTCTCGCAAGATTGCTATCAAGTGATCGCTGTCGAGGATTTTTATAGTTCTACCTCCGGACGTGTGGTTTTGCGTTTGCGGTTACGACTGATCTCACTTTCCACGACTTCGATATCCTCAGAATCGGACCACAAGCCAAATGCAGCCATAATCGGATGCACTTTACCCTCTTCGATATCGCGCAATATCGTTTCACTCTGGCCAAGAGCCCGGGCCAGCTGCAAAGTCATTTTTGCTGTGCGCTCTAGATGTTCAAGTTCCGACGCGCTAATCAATACAGCCACCGGGTGGTCACGCCGTTGAATGCTGAAGCGTTCGCCAGCCGAAGCGCGCGAGATAATTTCAGAAAAACGACTTCTAGCCTCACCAATACTGATATTTTCCATCTACACCTCTCGATAAACAGGTCAATATGACCTATTTGATTATATCCCTGTAGATTTTAAGACCTGCGGATAAACAAAATTTGATGTTTAATACACCTTCAGGAGAACATACATGACCCCCATGACACCCCGCGAACGCATGATCGTCGCGATGACGAACGGGACGCCCGACCGCGTGCCGGTCGCGCCCGATATTTCGAACATGATCCCTGCCCGCCGCACCGGCAGGCCGTTCTGGGACATTTACTATTTCAACGAGCCGCCGCTGTGGCAGGCTTATATTGACGCCGTCAAGTACTTCGGCATCGACGGCTGGTTCATCTACGGCGACATGCAGTACCAGTGGCCGGGCGACCGCCACGAGGCCATCGAGGATATGCGCAAGACCGACGAACGCTGGGTCGTGCGCTATCGTGGTCGCATCGACGCCAGCACCTATACCTACGAGAACACGTACTACATCGCCGACCCGCCGACGACGACGGTGAAGATGATCAAGGACATCGAGGCGAACTGGGATTTGGTTGAGAAGCTGTTTGCCGCGCCCGTAGCCTATAACCCCTCGCTATTGCGGGCGCAACGCGCCGCCCTCGGCGACCTGGGCGCGTTCGGCCTCGGTATCGGCTACCCCGGTCTGCAGCACTGGTTCAGCAACTTTGCTGGCGGGCTTGAAGCGCTGACGTACTGGTACTACGATAAACACGAGTACATCGAACGCTTGCTGCACCTGCATGAGCAGCAGGCCGTCGTCCAGATGGAGATGATCCTGAACGAGCGCCCGGATTTCGTCCTGCTGGGCGCATCGGGCACGATCACCATGCAGTCGCCGAAGATCGCGCGCGAGCTGTGCCTGCCGACGATCCAGCGTCTCACCCGCATGGCGCGTGACGCCGGCGTCCCGACGATGCTGCACTCGTGCGGCAAGGAGCGTATCCTGGTGAAGTGGTGCGCCGAGGAAACCGATCTGGGGTGCATCAACCCGCTTGAGATTCCGCGGATGGGCGATTGCAATCTGGCGGATCTGAAGCAGCACTTCGGCTCACGCATCGCGTTGATGGGCAACCTGCATACCAGCGAGGTGATGCTGATGGGCAACACAAATGCCGTCCGGCGCGCCTCGTTGCAGGCCATCCGTGATGCCGGGCAGGGCGGCGGATTCATTTTGTCTACCGGCGACCAGTGCGGGCGCGACACCCCCGACGAGAACCTCTTCGCGATGGTGCAGACGGCCCGCGAGTTCGGCCAGTACCCGCTGGATATAGAGCGCATCGACGCCGCGCTGGCCGCGCTTCCGGTTTAATCCATATCAGAAGTAAACCCAACACATGACAACACTTGTAACGACACCCGTTATCGAACAGATCCATCGCCATGCGTCCGTCAGAGCCTACCGAGCTGAGCCCGTCGCGCGCGAGATGGTCGAAACCATCATCGGCGCCGGGCAACGCGCAGCGACATCCTCGAACCTGCAGGCGTACGCCGTCATCGCCGTCACCGATCCCGCCACCAAAGCCTCCATCGCGCACTGGTGTGGCGACCAGGCGCATATCGTCGCCGCGCCGGTATTCCTGGCCTGGTGCGCCGACCTCTCCAAACTCGACCGCGCCACCCAACTGCGCAATCTGCCGCACAGCCACGAGTGCGTTGAAAGCTTCCTGGTAGCAGCCGTTGACGCCATGCTTGCGGCGCAGACTGCGACACTGGCCGCCGAGTCACTCGGGCTGGGGACGTGTTACATCGGCGGCATTCGCAACAATCCGCGCCAGATCATCGAACTCCTCGACTTGCCGAAGTTGATGTTCCCGATCACCGGCATGACGCTGGGTTGGCCGAGTCAGCCGGGGACGCAACGGCCGCGCCTGCCGAGTGAAGCGGTGTTGCACTGGGAGCGTTACAGCACCGAGGGCATGGATGCCGCGCTGGCCGAGTACGACCGGGCGATGGCCGCGACAGGCATCTATAACAATCGCCAGGCGCCCGCGAGCGCGCCTGGCAAACCCGCTAAGATGGAGGAGTATGGCTGGTTGGAACACTGCGCCCGCCGCGTGTCAAGGCCCACCCGCGTTGGATTGCGCGAGGCGTTGCGGGAGCAGGGGTTTATGCTGGAGTGAGATTAACGAACGCGATCTGGCTAAGTCGCTCGACGAGTTTCTCCAAGAGCGCAGCCGCTCGCTGGTGTGGCTGAAGGCGCTGACCTCGCCTGACTGGAATCTCGCAATCACGTTGACGTTCGGCCCGTCTGAGGAGAAGTTGCGCGTCATGGCCGGCGACATGCTGGCCGCATGGTTGGCGCATGATAACCTGCACATGCGCCAACTGGTGGAGCTGCGGCGGGCGCGCCTGGTGCATCTGTCAGAGCCTTACGACGTGCAGTATGCTGGACGCTGGTAATGCCCACTGGAAATCAATTACAAGATAATCGACTGTAGCGCGTGATCCGTGAACTTATAAAAAGTTTTACTTGGAGTGAAATCGAAATGATGATTACTGTGCCTGAGACACATCGGGATTTATTGGAACAATCAGTGGTGGTCACGATTGCAACCGTGGCGGCGGATGGGCAACCGTTTACCGCAGCGGTATGGCGGCGCTGGGACGGCGAGTTTGTGCGCATCGTCACAGATCCAAAGAGTCGCAAATATCGCAATATTCAGGCCAATGCGAAAGTGTCCATCCTCGCGCAGAACGCCGGGTCGGAGCGCTATCTTGCGCTGAACGGCGTGGTCGAGCGCGCGATCAGCGAGCGAGCGGAGATGTTCGCCGAACTCGATGTGCTGACGAAAATGTACACCGGCAAGGATCACTACTATGGCGATGTCGAACCGATCGAGAATCAGGCGACTGCCAGTTTTGTGGTGCTCTTGATTCGCCCGGAGCGGTTTTATAAGTTTGGATAGTGGAGCTTTGACCAGGATGGCCCTATGGAACAGCCCTTGATAGAGACGGCGCGTTTGGCGCTGAGGCCGTTTGTGATGGCGGATGCGCCGGCGGTGCAGCGGCTGGCCGGCGCGTGGGAGGTGGCTAACACGACGCTGAACATGCCGCATCCTTATCCCGACGGCGCCGCCGAGGCGTGGATCGCGCGGCACCCCGAGCAACTCGCGTCAGGCGAGGCAATCACGTATGCCATCACACTGCGCTGCACGGCGGAGTTGATGGGTTCCATCGCCCTGTATGTCACGGCGCGCTTTCATCATGGCGAACTTGGCTATTGGATTGGCATGCCCTACTGGAATCACGGCTACATGACCGAGGCGGCCGGCGCGGTGTTGAAATACGGTTTTGAGGCGCTGTCGCTGCACCGCATCCTTGCGCGCCACATCACGCGCAACCCTGCTTCCGGGCGCGTCATGCAGAAGATCGGGATGACCTTCGAGGGCGTCCAGCGCCAGCACGTCTGCAGGGATGATGGGCAGTATGAAGACCTGGCGCTGTATGGCATCCTGCGGTCAGAGTACAAAGTGCGGTGAGGTAGGAGCTATGAAACTCTGACGGGAAAGTGCACTGCGTGTAATGAATCGTTCAATAGCGTCAGCAGCATCAACGATGTCCGTGAGATACAGCTGTTTACGGGTTTTCACTGCCGCGAGTTTGGTATTTCCGAAGATCGGAAGGCTCGATGCTCTCTGGTGGCACAAGGCGATAGTGTCTCTCTCCCGCGATCCTTACCCCGTCACTGGTCATCTCAAACTCAAACAGTGCGATGAAGTTTTCTTCTATGAATTGAGCGCCAATCGGGCGGCAAATCAGGTTCTCGAATTTATTGGCGCAGAGGGCAATGTCCTGCTCGATCTGCACGGCGCCCAGTTTTTCGTTGCGCGCCTTTGCCTGGACAGGCACAACGAAATGCGCCCCTCGCTTGTCTATCCCAACGTATATCTCGTCCGTTTCCACTTGACCAATTTCCGGCACCGTAGTGCGCAAATGGTTCTGAAGTGAGTAGCACGTTATTCCTAAAAAGGTGTCGATAAGTCGGTTGTAGCGAATCCTCGCGAGCAGGGCTTGCTCGTCGCCTAAAGCATACATTGCCACAATCATTGTCCAGGCCAACGCAGAACCACGACCTCTTCGCGCAATTGGTCTTTTGTCGCGGTGGCAAGGCGCGTTCGGAATAGGTCGATCCCTACCAATTCGTATCCAAGCGATTGCGCAATAGCGCCAAGGAGTTGGCCTGTCCGGATCATGACACGCAAGTAGGACGCTTGATCACCCACAACGTACGCGAGTTGAGCGCCGGGTCGCAGGATCGCGCGCAGGTCACTCAGGTGCCTTGCCATACCACCAAAGTACAGCTTGGTGACGCGGGCATACAACCGCTCGAAGCCTGATGTTTTGCCCAGTTCTATTCGCCGCGCTTCAATCGCGTCGGCAATATCCTGGATTTCTGGAAATTGACTTACCCATTGATCATCTTCGTCAGTGGTGTAGACACTCCTGGTATTTGAACGAACAAGGGTCTTTTTAACATCACGAATTTCCTGCTTTGTATTAAGAAATCCGAGCAGCACGGACTCCAGACGCGTTGTGCGCGTGTAATCCTTTTCGTTGGGATAAGGCGGAGAAGTGATAATGGCGTCGATAGAATGAGGTTCAAGAACATGCAGGAGTTGCCTGGAATCAGCGTTATGAACCTTGGACGGGACGCCCGGCAGTTTCTGCAGGTCGGCCAGGTCTTTTGATATCGTTCCGACCTCGTTGAGCCATGCCGAAACAACAGGTGCATCTTGCCGGGCAGGGCCGACGCCGACCTCAGGCCCGAAGTTCAGGTTGCTGATGGAGAACACGATTGCTTTGGCAAGAGCAAGCCGTTCGTGGTCGTAATACGCATCGTCGCGGTGTTGAGACAGGCAATCAATCAAGGTCAAAACTTTGTGCAATGGGAGTGGACTGATCGAATCAGTCAATATTAACGCTTCCTTTTCAGGGGGCAGGCTGCGTAACGGGATATCCCCATTATGTCCCGTCAGCAATAGCGAATTATCCTCAATGCCCTGACTTCTTAAGGCGTTTATGGCGGCTGCGGCAACCTGGTTCGCGTGCGCGATCAACCCGGCAGGGGATGGCGCCCAGTTTGTCTTTACACAGCTGGCAAACCAGGCAATAGGACTTGCCTCAACCCCTACACTGGGAATGCCCAGTCTCTTGGCTTCGACGAGCGTGGTGCCAGTCCCGCAAAACGGATCCAGCAGGATGTGGCTATGCGTCAGGCCGAACCGTTGGATGTAGTCACGAACGAGGTGCGGCGGGTATGACAGGACAAAGCGATACCAATCATGGGCAACCCGATCCTCAGGCAACAGTTTATTGGCGTTGGCACTGGGACGTTGCTTTACGGGTTTTGCCGCAATCTGATATCCAAACAACGATTCCTTTACTCGTCTCGATTTCATGCCTGTATTGTCATGCCTATATCCTGTAAATCACCTCACTGTACTATTGATAACGGGAGTTTCTACCTGAGCATAGCGAAAACGAACATCGTAAGAACGCACGAGGCATTACCTATATCATCGACCTGCTGGTCTTTTTGTCTCTGATAGCCTTCGCCACGTCGAGCAGGAATGCTTCCACCTTGCCCGGCGCCTCCGTACAGGCTTTGATCTGTCCCGTCAGAAGACCCTTGGTTTTCTCGGGGTCTTTTGCAAAGTTTGCGATTATCGTCTTCGGTAATGCGACCTTTTTGGTCAGTGTTTCCAGTTGTTGTGTCAGGATTGAAAAATCGGAAGTCCCCATCGTGTCGCCGTATTGCAGGAGCGTCTGCATGATCTTGAAACCGCCGGCATAGGCGCCCTGCAAACCGCTGATGGCCATGGGGGGAATCTGTTGTACGTGAGACGGCAAATTCTCAGTGGACTCTCCCACCTCTCTTTTCTGTTGTACGGTGAGCATCCCTTCGGCCAAGAGATTGGCGACTAATGACTGTACATCACCCTCCTCCACAGACACGGCGTCTGGAGGTTTATCACCCAGGGTAGTTACGGTCACACCGGTGCCGTTGAAATAGTCTATGATCGCCTGTTTCACAGGATCCTTGATGGTCGAAGCCAGGAACGCTTCGTCGCAATCGCGCTTAATGTTCACACCTCCAAAAACCTGCACTTCGAACAACAGCGCCAATCCATAAATCGGCTTTTTGGTTTGAGCCGCATTGACGATGTTGTCCACCACACCGAGCTTCTTCGTGTCCTTGAGCCAGGTAAGTCCTTTCCCGCCGAAAGCGAAGTCGTGCAGTGCGAACAGCGGGTCGCGCCGCGGCTGGCCATGGTCGGAGGCCGTGTAGATCAGGCGGTTCTTCACCGCGTCGCGGTTCATCTTGAAGTGCAGGTCGCCATAATAGTTGCTGCCGTGCTTATTGGGGTCGTCGCCGCCCTTGGATGTCTCCCAGTTGATATTCAGAGCGCCGAACGAGGGCATCTCCTCGGGCTTAAACCCCAGGTTGCCAGTCATCAGCCGATCCTTCCAGATGCGGAAGCGCATATAGTTCGGGCCGCGCTTTTCTTCTTCCTTCAGTCCCTCATCGTTCCAACGCTTCACGAAGTCCAGTTGCCCCTTCGCGCCTGTCTTCCTAAACAGCGTGCTGTAATCCATCTGCTCGCGTTTTGCGGCAGCGGGATTGAATTCCGGGCTGGGGGTGGTCGTGCCGCCGAACCATTTGTCCGATTGCACCGTGATCGTGAAGGGCGCTGAGGTGAGTACGTTGAGCACCTTTGTATACAGGGCATCCGCCTCTACATCGATCAGACCATAGCGTTGCTTGAACAGGTCGACGAACTGCGCCTTGACGGACGTTTTGTCAATCAATGCCTCAGCTTCTTCGATCTCCCCCAGATGTTGCTCTTGTTTTGGGTTCAGCTTGGTGTCGCGAGGCACCCAGATGCGCGCCACTGTGGGGTGCTGGATCTCATTCTTTAGTTCCGTCAACCGCGTTTCGGTATCGCCAGTGAAGGCCAGGCGGTCGGAGGACGTTTTGCCGCCTGCATTCCATTTGGGCGCGCCTTTTTTATCGGAACTGTTATCGCCAAAAAGCTGAGCAAAAAAGTACTTGGAATACTCGCCATGCGCTTCACGCGTGCTGAATCGCGCAGTGACGTCATCCTCGTGCAGTTGCTCCTGCGTGTATGCCGCCATCTGCGCCTGAAATCGCTGCTCCATCAGGTTGTACATGTCCAATGGATTGGTCATACCGGCAGTGGTCGCCATTTTGATGATGGTTTTAGCTGCGTCGTCCTTGCGAAGTTCGCGGTGCATGTACTGGGTTACAGGATTGCCTTCCAGCAGCGTTTTCGTCAACGTCAGCAAGGGCGCCTGCGCATTGGTTTTGCGCAAGCTTCTCTTTTGCCTGCCAATCTGTGTCTCAATCTCAGGCCGATATTCCTCGAATAGTTTAATGGCTATTTCGGACTGGACTGTGATATCGCCCACTTCTTCCGCAATCACGCGCGCAACGCTATCAAGCGACATCGCAAGCATCATGGCGTCGCGTGTGTCGTTGTCAGTCTCTTTTTTGCCAAAGTGCTGTTTATACTGTTTCATCGTAACAGATAGACGGGCTTCCATCTTCTGCTTCTGGATATCGGTCTTCAGCTTCTCACTGATGAAGGGGATTCCGTTCAGCGCATTCAGGATTTCCTTCGTCGTTAGCGCGGTTCGCGCGCGCTGGATAGCCGGCGTGACGCGCCGGCGCGCAATGGGGTTTGACGAGCGACGAGTTGTCGCGCTATCCTGCTGCACCACATGGGTCAATTCATGCGCCAGCAGGCGCTTGCCGGACGTTGATTCCGGGTTGTACTTTCCCTCGCCCAGGTAAATATGGCTGCCGTGCGTAAACGCCTGCGCCCCCAGTGCGCGATTCAAAGAATCTGCGTGTGAACCGGTGTGCACGCGCACCTTGTTGAAATCCACACCGAATTTTGGCTCCAGTTCCGAGCGCAGTTTTGGAGGCAGAGCGTTACCGCCGCTCGCGCCAGCCGACAATTGACGTTCGATCCCGCGACCGGCCTCAAAGCTGCCGCTCAAATCGTCAACCCCGCGACGCTGCACAAGAGTAGTGATGGCCGGTGTGCGTTGAGCGAAATCGTCATCTTCCTGGCGCGAAACATCAGCGCGCAGTGGCTTGTCTGATAATACCTGTGAAGCCACGCGGTCAGCCTCGCGCTCATAGGGATCGTCAGCAGCGCCAACGGCCAGCCTGGTTTGGATGCTCCCTTCGCGACTGGCCAGCAGTCTCCCCACCGCACGGTTACCCACTGCGCGTTGCAGTTGCAATACATCATCTGCAGTCGGTGACGCCACGCCGCTCAGGGTCTGCCGCACAATTGTGGCAATAGGGGGCTGCGTCACTGACGGCGCATGCTTCGCACTTTCCTGCTTACGCGAACTCTGTCTGGCGGTTGATTGAATGACGCGCCCTTGTTCTTTGCCAGTCATAGCACGTTCTCCAAGTATTGAATGCAAAAAATACTAAAGATGTGCGTGACAGCCTCTCAGAGTACCCAGTACGAACAGGCTGTGCGCACTGATAAGCCATTATATAACCGCTCCAACAACACCGTGAGCAAACTCCGGCTCTATACCTTGCGCCTGTTGAATGTGCTCACGCGTTAAGAGGTCAGACTTCTCAGAAGAAGTCTGGCATCTTAACGTCTACGCGCCGTCCAGTCTCGTGCGACTCAATCGCCGCATATGCCAGCGCGAGCGCGCGCCGCCCGGCGCGCGCATGGATGGGCGGCGGCTGGCCGTTTCTGAAAGCCGCGAACAACACGTCCATGTGTTTGTCGAAGGTGTGGAGAAACTCGCGATCGATGTCGTTGAAGTAGCCGGCCTGCCACACCTCGGCGACCTCATTGCCCACGGGCTGGAACGAATAGCGGCGCACTGTGTCCTCGACGACCACGTGCCCTTTCGTCCCGTTGATTTCCAACAGATGCGTGTTTGGATAGGCGTACGAGGAATCATATGAGCCCACCAGGCTGCCCACCGCCCCGTTGGCGAAGCGCAACGCCAGCACCAGCGTCCGGAACCCTTTGCCGGTCTTGTCGGTCATCTGCGCCATGACGCTGTCGATTGGCCCGCACAGATATTCGAGCTGGTCGAAGGCGTGGCACTGCGTCTCGATGAGATTGGCGTGGGGGTGATCGCTGCTGCCCTCGCCGCCAAAGCGCCACGTGGCGAAGATAATCTCGCCCAGCCGGCCTGCCTCTATCGCCTGGCGCGTCATCACGATGGGTTTGGCGTAGCGGTGATTGAAATTAATCGCGAAGAATAGGGCGCGCTTCTGGGCTTCTGCCAGCAAAATGTCGGCTTCCTGCTGGTCGAAAACCAGCGGTTTCTCCACCAGCAAGGGGTACCCCGCCCGAATCACTTGCAGGGTTGGTTCGAAGTGCCCCTGGTTGGGCAGACACATGCTCACCAGGTCGGGGCGCTCTTCGTCGAGCATCTCCGCAATGTCGAGGTAATAGCGCGTGCCGAACTGCTCCGCTCTGGCCTTGGTCTTCTCCGGCGTGCGCCCCACGATGGCACAGAAGTCGATGTCGGGGCGGGCGGCGAAAATGCGCGCGTGCTGCATGCCCCAGCCGCCGGCGCCAACCAGTGCGACCTTGATCCGCTTATCTTTACTCATTGTTCCACCACGACTTTGCCGGTGTCGCCCTGCCAGAAGAGAGTGAATGCGGCCTGAATATCGCGCACATTGCAGCGGTGCGTGATGATCTGGCGCAGATAGTCCTGGTGTGCGCGAAATCGGGGAAGATTTTCGGCCAGTTCGTCGTAACAGAAGTATTCACTGCCCATGATCACCCTTTCAGGCGCGATCAAGTCGGATGAGACCGAAAGCGTCAGTCCCTCGCCGTGTCCAATGCACACCAGCACGCCGCGCTTGGCGAGCACGTTGAGCCCCGCCTGGCGCGCCGCGCCTTTGCCACTCGTGTCCATGACAGCGTCGACGGCCAGCAGCCCATGCTGTTTGACGCCCTGTTCGACGGTTGTCGCCTTCAAATTGATCGGCAACCCGCCCAGGCGTTCGGCCAGTTCAAGCCGGTACGGCAGCACATCCGAGATCAGCACAGGGAAATCGTGCCCAAAGATGATCTTGGCCATCGCCAGCATCCCTAACCCGATCGGCCCCGCGCCTGAAACGAGCATCGACTCGATATCCGGGTGAACCAACCGCGCGCGTTTGATCCCATGACCGTTGGTGCCCATGATGTCGAGCAGGATCGTCGCGTCGACGAGGGGAATGTCCGGGTCGATGGCGCAGAAGATGTTCTCGTGGATCACTTCGTACGCCCCATAGCCGCCGTCGTGGCTGAACCCCATGTCGGCGCGCTTGTTCAAGCACTGGTTGGTAAAACCCAGAGTGCAGTTGCGACACGCGCCGCAATAGTCCATCAGGAAAACCACGCCACGCGTCCCGATCGGCGTGTGCGTGTCCGGGCCGGCAGCGACGACCGTCCCGGCCGCCTCATGGCCGGGCGTCACCGCCGAGCTGGAGAAGAACTGCCCGCGCTCCGAGCCGCACATGGCGTTGGCGCTCACCTGCAACAGCAGTTGCCCCGCGCCGGGTTGCGGCACTGGTTTGTCGATAAAGTCAATCTGACCTTGCCCCTTGAATAAAGGGACGCGCATGCTATCAGGAAGCATTGGGTTTGGCATTGTGATGTGGAATTCGTGGGTGTGGTTTGCTGTATTCATCGATTGTACCGGATGGCTTTACGGGTAAAGGTACGGGTTATCTGGCTGTTGCGCCGGGTCAATCTTGTCGGGGATGATCACGGGCACACTCTCGCCCGCGAATTGCCCCGCCATGAGCTTGCCCGTGACGTGGATCCAACTGTCGTTGGTAAACGCCGCCGCCTGGCCGGTTTGCACCAACAGCCCCACCGCGGACGCGTCGGCCACACAGCAGGTGATGGCAAATCGCGACACCCAGATTTGCTCTGCCGCGTTGCGCGGGTCGCGGTAAACAAACCCGATGACGTCAACGGCCTGACCATTAAACGCCGCCGGGTCTGGATTCTGCGCGAAGTCGCGCAACCAGTCCAGGATGTTCTTTGGCCCAGTCACTGCGCGCTGCGCCTGCGTGATGCTGCCAGCGCGCTGAGGGGCGCTCAGCCCGATCCCGCGACTATTGACCGCGCTCGCGCCGAGTGGTCGCGCGGGAACGAGCAGCCCAAGCAGCAATGGAATCGCCATGATCCCCACCCCACCCCACGACACGCCGTGCGTGTGCTCATGCTCCTCCCCCTCTCCTCTCCCCCGCGCCTCGATCAGCCGATACACCAGCGTGAGCGCTAGCGCGGACAAAATCAGCACTGCGACAAAGGACAACCACGCAAACCGCTGGTTGATGTAAAAGGACAGCGTGCCGTCCGTGATCTTCGAGTAGAACATCAGTCCCAGCCCGCCGAGAATCACGGCTTTGAGGATAGTCTCCAGTCTATTCATATGCTTCCACATCCCTGCGCTCAAACCGACACCCCTGCGAAGGGTTCTCTCCAATCTCCAATCTCCAATCTCCTCTTCACCATCCCACATTCAGGTTGATCACCAGCCCGATGAGGATAGCCGCCAGCAGGGGGAGGACAAATAAATACACCACTACTTTGCGGCGGAATACGCCGAGGAACATCAGGGTGCTTTTTATATCGACCATCGGGCCGAAGACCAGGAAGGCGATGATTGATCCGCTGGTGAACGTGTTTACGAACGACAACGCGATGAAGGCGTCCACCGTGCTGCATACGGACAGCACGAACGCCAGCGCGCACAAGGCGATCACCGACGTCACCGGGCTGTTGCCGATGCTGACCAGCACCTGCTGTGGAATCAGCGTCTGCAGCGTTGTTGCGATCAACGACCCGATCACCAGGTAGCGCCCCATATCGAAGAACTCGTCGGCAGCGACGCCAAATGACCGCTGCAATCGCGTCGCGAACGTCTCGATTTTGATCGACCCTACCGGGATCATATCGCTTGAACCGCCCATTATCGGCATGAGCGTCGTTGGGCGCACGACCTTGAGCAGGTCTGGCTGGACGGTAAACACCAGCCCGACGCCCAGCGCGACCAGGAAAGTGAACCCGATGCGCGCCCAGAATATTGTTGAAAAGCCAAAGGCTGCGTAGGTGCTAGCAATCACCACCGGGTTCAGCACTGGCGCGCCCAGGATGAAGGCGATGCCGACGGAGGTTGGCAGACCTTTCTGGTATAGACGCCGCACCACCGGCACGACGCCGCACTCGCACACCGGGAAGATCATCCCGATCAGCGCGCCCATTGCGGTGGCAAGGTACTTATTGCGCGGGATGACGCGCGCCATGTCGTCGGGTGTGACAAATACCGTGATCAGGCCGGCCGCGATCGAGCCGAGCAGGAGGAAGGGGGCGGCTTCGATGAACAGCCCGACAAACGTGGTTACATACGTCTGCGCCAGGTCGGGCAGGTACACCGCCGGCGTTACCCCGAGGACAGGCAGCAGGTTATCCAGCGCAAATGTGCCGAGCAGGATGGCCAGCACGAGCGCGACAAATGAAATCAGGCGTTTCCGAGTCATTTTCATTCGCGTGGATTCGGGGATAAACTCCGCAGATTCTGCCGGACTGACGGGAGGCTGCGCAGCCACAGCCAGCCGGTTTGCAACACGGTGCCTGCGCAGAAGGCGAACAGGGCGACGAACAAGCCGGTGAACTGTCCCAGCGCGACACCCGCCACCAGCAGACCGCCTACCGTGACAAGATAGATCACCACCGATTCGGTGATCCCGCGCGTGTGGCGGCTATGCAGGAGCGTGCCCTGGAACCAGCTCTGTAGCGCGGCCATTGCGGGCATTGGCAGAACCAGCCACAGACCAGTGCGCGCAATTTCCACCAGATTCGAAGGAAGCGCGGTGACGCGGCTGAACCACAGTTGCGACAATGGCGTGAGGGCTATGGCCGCCAACAGCATAGTGGTTGTCACGATCAGTATGGTGGCAAACGCGCGCAGCGGTCGCGCTGCCCCGGGCCGGTCGAGAAAAGTCACGACCACTTCGTTCAACGCGATGCCGGGGCTTTGCAGCATGAACAACAGCCCGTGAATTACCGGCCATACCGCCAGTGATTCCAAAGCATTGGGCATGCGGCTCAGCGCTGCGCTGCCGAGCGGCTCGATCAGCAGGCTGAGCAGCGAGGTCATCACCAGCGGGATGTAAAACGCCATGAAACTGCGCGCCGTCAACGCGTGTTCGACTGCCGGCGCGTGGCGCAATTTCTCCCTCAGCACGGGCTGGACGCGCCACCCGATGAAGCAGGCTTCGCTTAACACCCCCGCCGCGACGGCAGCCGCGCCAACCGCGATGCCCGGAAGCGTTCCATTGAGGAAGCCGACCGTCAGCACGACGATTTCGGTGCTCAGCCGGACGACAGTGCCGATGCCAATGACGCGCGAGCGCCCAAAGCGGATCAGCACGCCTTGGTTAAAACGCCGATAGGCAATTGACCACGACCATGGCAGCATGATCATCAGTCCCAATCTGCCCGGTTCGACGATCTCCGCCGGAGCGCCGAGGATGCCTTGCACGACGACATAGTAGAGCGGGGTGAAGGCGATGGCGATGTGCAGCAGCTTGAGCGCCAACCCAGCCCCGAGCATGTACTTGCGGATTTTCTGGTATGAACTCCAGTCCTTGCTCAGCGTGGTCGAGGCTGCCAGAAGCATCAGGATAGGCGATTCGATGAGCAATGCCAGCGGAAGCACGATGCCGCCATAGGCGGCGAGGTTGATCTCGGGGTTGGCTAACCGCGCCATGATCGCGCTGATTGCGGGCAGCTCAATCGCCATCAACAGCCAACTGGCGGCCAGCGGCCACCAGATTTTGATGATGCGCCGGATGAGTGAGGCTTGTGTTTCTGTTTCAGCGCGCACGGAGGAAAGTGAGAGGGAAGATGTCTGACTTTTTCGAGAAGTCAGACATCTTCCCTCTCTAAGAGTTATTTGACAACCGGCGCGGCCTTGGCGGCTGCGTTCGGGATGGTCAACGCGGCAAAGACGTAGGCGGTCTTGCCGTTGTAAGTAACCTGGTACCACTGACTGTCGGCGCTAATGCCGGTGACAGCAAGAATGTCGCCCTGGTTGACGAAGCCGACGATGTTGCCGTCGGCGATGGCTGGCGCGCTGCGCACGTTCAGGCCGAGGGCGGAGTTCGCAACGGTCTGAGCTGCGCCTGTCGCGGCAGGTGCTGCCGGCGCCGCTGCGGCGGCGACCGCGACCGGGTTGTTATCGATGGCAGACTGGACGAAGCCGGCGCCTTTGCAGATGCCGTTGCCGCTGGCGGGCAACACTTCGAAGCACGAGTCATCCGCGTAGATGTCGTTGTGCTGCACCGTGATCTGAGCATCAGACTGTAATAGCACCAGCACCGTGCTGTTGGTTGGTGTGGCATCAATCGAAATCTGCGCGTATTTGTCGTAGGGTTGCGCCCAGGCCGAGCACTTGAGCGCGGGGCTGACCATATTGCGCGGGCCGCCATCCACCTGGATGCACGCGCGGATTTTCAGGTTGCCGTCATTCGTCGACACGGGTGGTTCAGAATTGTCCTGGCTGGACCAGAGCTGCACCCATGAGGTAAAGCGCATCGGCTGGCCGACGGGCACGTTCTTCACGACCTGCATGATGCCGGCGGCGTGGTTCAGCGCGAAAAAGTTGAACCAGCGATCTGCGCCGCCGCCAGTGTGAACGCGTTCCGGGTAAATGCTGGCGAACACGGGGCGGAACTCAGGCGTGCGGAAGTTCGGGTCGCGCGCATCGTATCCGGGAGGCGACTCCTCCCAGAAGGGCACCCAACTCCAGGTGACGTTGATTTCGCCGCGGCCGCCGAAATAGACGCCGGGGTGTTCATGGCCGGGGTTGCTGAGCAGGTTCAGCCCAGGCCCCCAGGTGTCTTGAACGGTTGTGCTGGCCATTGCCGGCGCTGCGTTCAGTGCCATCGCGAGCACACTGGCGGCAATCGCAGTTGCGGCGCCACTGCGGATGATCTTGTCGATCTGCATGTCTCTAACGGTCTCCTTTTTGAATTGACGGGTACTTCAAGGTCATATTTATACCACACCGATACTATCGCTTCCGCTACCCTAGCACTACGCGCACTGGGCGATTGGACGACAAAGGGGGCAACCGCAAGGGATTGCCCCTACGGAGTGCGTTAAACAAAAACATCCCCATCGACAGTATGCCGATGGGGATGTTTGAAGCAGTGAATGCGGGGTGACTTAGAAGTCGCCGCCGCCCATACCGCCCATGCCGCCTCCGGGAGGTCCTGATGGGGCATCCTTCTTCTCAGGGATGTCTGTGACCAGGGCTTCGGTGGTGAGGATCATTCCAGCGATGGAGGCTGCGTTCTGCAGCGCGCCGCGGGTGACCTTGACCGGGTCGATGATGCCGGCCTCGATCATGTTCACGTACTTGCCGCTGATGACGTCGTACCCGATGAACTTCTTGTCGGGGTCTCTGCCTTCGCGGCGCACGTTCTCGATCACGACGCTGCCATCGGCGCCGGCGTTCTCAACGATGCGGCGCATAGGCTCTTCAAGCGCGCGCTTGAGGATGCCGACGCCAACCTGCTCGTCAGGGTTGTCGAGTTTGACATCGGCCAGAACCTTGACGGCCTGCATGAGGGCCACACCGCCGCCGGGGACGATGCCTTCCTCAACTGCCGCGCGGGTCGCGCTCAATGCGTCTTCGACACGATGCTTCTTTTCCTTCAGCTCGGTCTCAGTCGCTGCGCCGACGCGGATCACTGCAACGCCGCCGCTCAGCTTGGCCAGGCGCTCCTGCAGTTTCTCTTTGTCGTAGTCGCTGGTGCTCTTATCGATCTCGACGCGGATCTCGTCGATGCGGCCCTTGATAGCGGCATCATCACCTGCGCCGTCGATGATCGTGGTGTCGTCCTTGGTGGAGACGATGCGGGCAGCGGTGCCGAGGTCGCGGATGTCTGCGCCCTCAAGCTTGCGACCCATGACTTCGCTGATGACCGATGCGCCGGTCAGAATCGCGATGTCTTGCAGCATTGCGGTGCGGCGGTCGCCAAAGCCGGGGGCTTTGATGGCCAGCACGTTCAACATGCCGCGCAGTTTGTTCAATACGAGGGTGGCCAGTGCTTCGCCGTCCACGTCTTCAGCGATGATGACGAGGTCGCGCTTGCCGCGCTGGACCAGTTTCTCGAGCAGCGGGATGATGTCCTGCGCCGCGCTGATCTTCTTGTCGTAGATCAGGACGTAGGGTTCCTTGATCTCGGCTTCCATCGCCTCGGGGGCGGTGACGAAGTAGGGTGAGAGATACCCGCGGTCGAACTGCATGCCTTCGACGTACTCGGTCTCGAAGCTCAGGCTCTTGCTCTCTTCAACCGTGATGACGCCGTCCTTGCCGACTTTGTCCATCACATCGGCGATGAGTTTGCCGATTTCGGGGTCCTGGGCGCTGATCGTGGCGACCTGGGCGATCTGGTCGTGCTTGTTGACTTCAACGGCCATTTCCTTCAGCTGAGCCACGATGGCGGTCACACCGGCGTCAATGCCGTGCTTGAGCATCATCGGGTTTGTGCCGGCGGCCACGAGCTTGAGGCCCTCGTGAACGATGATCTGGGCCAGCACAGTGGCGGTGGTGGTGCCGTCGCCGGCAATGTCGTTGGTCTTGGTGGCGGCTTCCTTCAGAAGCTGCGCGCCCATGTTCTCAAACGGGTCGGCCAGTTCGATTTCCTTGGCTACTGTCACGCCGTCGTGGGTGATCGTCGGGGCGCCGTACTTCTTGTCCAGAGCCACGTTGCGGCCCTTCGGGCCAAGGGTGGTGGCGACTGCACTCGCCAGAATGTCGACGCCGCGCTGCAGGCCACGACGGGCTTCTTCGTTAAATTTTAGTTGCTTTGCCATTTTTTACTCTCCTAAGAGTGAACGGAATTCTTATTCCACAAGGGAATTAGATTTCCACGACCGCCAGAATATCGCTCTCTTTCAGGATGAGCAGTTTGCGGCCTTCAACTTTGACTTCGGTGCCGGCGTACTTGGCGTACAGCACCTGGTCGCCGACTTTGACATCCATCGGCAAACGCTTGCCGTCATCGTCAGTGCGGCCGGGGCCGATCGCCAGGATCAGACCCTTCTGGGGCTTCTCTTTGGCTGTCTCGGGGAGCACCAGTTTGCCGCCGGCAAACGTCTGCTCATCTTCTTCGACAGACTCGATCACCACGCGGTCTGCCAGCGGGCGCAGGTTCAACTTCGCGTTTTCATCTTTCTTCGCCATCTTAAAAATCCTCCGAAATAATTTGATGGTTTTTGTTGTGGCACCATCATTATCTGCACGTATATCTGCACGTAATCATGAAATTAGCACTCATTGGATAGAGTGCTAACAACGATTAAGATAATATCACCGCCAATATCGCTTGTCAAGAGGTTTTTAGCAATCATGAGCATAGAGTGCTAAACGCTTCTCCCCGTTTCTCACCGTTTTCCCCGTTTCTCCCATTCCTCCGCGAGCAGTGCATAGAAATATTCATCCCACCAACCATCATCGCCGCGATAGATACAACGCAGGAAGTGCCCCTCGCGGCGCAAGCCGAGCTTTTCCATCACGCGCCACGACGCCGGGTTCTGCGGCTGGCATGTGGCGATCAGGCGGTGAATGTGCATCACGCCAAAAGCATGATCCATGACCGCGCGCGCAGCCTCCGTCGCCAACCCCTGTCTCTGATATGCGGGATGAAACACCCAGCCGATCTCCCAGGTATTTTCGGCGAACCAGGGATGAAATGAGATGTGCCCAATCACGCGCCTTGCACGTTTGTGAACCACCATGAAGTCGGCCGCTTCGTCCGATGTGTTCACAGCCGTGTAGTTTGGCATCTCGTTGACCGTCATCGTCCCCTGGGGTATCCATGCCATGACGGCGGGATCGCCTGCATAACTGAGCAGGTCAGGCGCGTCGTCAGGCGTGAACCGGCGGATCACCACGCGTTCGGTTTCGAGCGGGAGTTGCAGGGCTGTCATTGCAGTTTGTCCGTGTTGCGGATGATCCTCTGTAGCTGCGATTGTGGCTGGCGACATGGCTGTGATTATCGACCCGCGCGCATGGGTTGCGCCAGTCGTGATATAAGTATCTATAGAGACACGTGAAAAAACCAGTACGATTGCCCACCGAGTTTCATTGGGATCAAAGCGCCGGAAACACCGCGCCCGGAAAGGCGACTAAAAACGCCGGGGGTCAGTCGCGCCGCTTGAGCGTGTTCAGCCCGTGGTATCTGATCAGCCGGCTGGCGGTGCTGCTGATCCTGCTGGCGGTGGTCTCGCTGATGTACTTGAGCGTGCGCACGCGCGTGAGCGACCCGATGGCGGCCGCGCGCGCGACCGACGATGCTGCTACTGGTGATTTATCGATCAATGCCAGCGGCTACAACCTTGTCAGCCCCGCTGAGGCGACTTTTCCCCCGCCGGATGCAGTAGTCAACTCTGAGACGGACGCAACAGCAGTGCCTGTGATTGTCGCCTCACCCGCGCCGGCCAGCCTGTGCGGTGACACAGAAGGCAAAGTGATCGGCGACAAGATCAAGAGCGCTGTGCTCGGCATGACGCTGGCAGTCGATGTCTATGTGCCGCCCTGTTACGACGCAGCGAAGTATACGTATCCCACGTTGTATCTGATCCAGGGACTGGGTTACACGAGCGGCCAATGGACCGATGACGGCGTGAATCTCGTGGCCGACCGCGGCATCCTGAGCGGACGATTACCGCCCTTCATCATGATCATGCCGGCAAACGACTGGAGGTCTGGCTCGGCCAGCCGCTTCACTTACTCCAGCAGCGGCCCGAATTCATGGGAAGGCTTTATGGTCAACGAGTTGATTCCATACATCGATGCCCATTACAGCACCTGGAATAACCGCAACGGGCGCGCCATCGGCGGCATCTCGCGCGGCGGCTACTGGGCGCTGGAGATCGCCTTCATGCACATAGACTTGTTCAGCGCTGTCGGCGGGCACAGCCCAGCCATTACGTCAGACTACCTGGTCGGCACGCCCGACAACTTCAGCATGCTCGATCTAGTGCGTTCCACCGACTCGCTTAGGAATCTGCGCATCTTCCTTGATGCCGGGTTGGGCGACGTGACCCAGACCGGCGTTTATCAACTGGCAGCGGAACTGGGCGCGAAGAAGATTTCATACGTGGGGCGTGTCGGCACGGGCAAGCACGACGATGTGTATTGGTCAAAGCAACTCGACTATTACCTGGCCTTTTATGCAGCTACATGGCCGATAGCGCCAAACAAGAGATAATTGCAGCCTTAAGCGGAGTATGGGCATGAAAGTATTGTGTGTCGAAGACAACAACGATGATGCGACGCTGCTGATTGCGGAACTCAGGCGCAGCGGCTATCAGGTCGAATGGCAACGCGTCGATACGGCAGATGCGTTCCTTGATGCACTGCAACAGGCGCCCCCCGACATCATCCTGTCTGATTACAGCATGCCTTCGTTTAACGGCATGACTGCGCTCAAGCTATTGCTTGCCACGGGTCAGGATATCGATATCCCGTTCATCATTGTTTCGGCAAACATCGGCGAGGAGGTCGCGGTTGAGGCCATGCGGCTGGGCGCCGCCGACTATCTGTTCAAGGATCGCCTGGCGCGGCTGGGACAGGCGGTCGCAGCCGCATTGCGCGCCCACGATCTGCGCGATGAGCAGCGTCGCATGCAGAAGGCGCAGCGGTTCCAATTTGGTCTTCAGCGCGCCATTGTCGCCATTTCCACCCGTTTCCTGAGCATCTTGCCAGATCAGTTGGATGAGGCGATTACAAATTCGTTGCGCGATGCAGGGCAGTTTGTCGGCGCAGACTATGCCCATATCCATCTCAACAGCCTGGACCTCGCGACCATTACACGAGTGTACGACTGGTGTGCGGTTGATGCGTCGCCCATACCCGACAGTGTCAGAACAGGGGATACTGTGCCAGCGACGACATATGCATGGACGTTTTCAAAATTGCGCAACCTGGAGATGGTTTATATACGCGGCATGCAGGACATTCCTGCAGAAACAATAACAGATAAAACAGCCTATGAGGCGCGGGGAGCACAGTCCTTGTTTATTGCCCCGCTGGCATTAGGCGAAGTGTTGGTAGGCACATTCACGTTAAGCGCTCACAGCCATGTTTTCGACTGGAGTGATGAAGACCTGGCGCTCTTGAAACTGCTTGCCGACGTCTTTGCAAATGTGATCGTTCGCATGCAGACTGAGACGATATTGAACAACGAGCGCAATCTGTTGCGTGGGCTGATCAACACTGTGCCGGACCCGATCAGCGCCAGGGATACTGATGGGCGCATCATCATGGCCAATACCGCTGCCGCCGACATGCTCGGCGTGACGACGTTTCAAATGCTGAATAGGCATTACGAGGATGTGCGCACGCCCGAGCAGGTTCAGCGCAATCAGGCCGCCGCACAGGAGGTGCGGCGCACCAGACGCCCGAGCCCTGACTACGAAGAAATGCTGGTGGATTCGGCTGGCAACAAACGCTGGCTGCTTACCACGCATGCCCCATTGCTGGACGCGTTCGCAGAAGTCACTGGCATCGTGACCGTCAGCCGAGACATCACCGCTCTCACGCTCGCGGCTGAGCAAGTCAAGCGTCAGTTGGAAACGATCAGTGCGTTATATGAGGGCGCGCGCGGGTTAACCAGCCTGGATGTTCAGACGCTGCTGAACGAGGCGACGCGCACCTGCGTCGAGTCATTTGGCGCGAAGCTGGCATGGATCGGGCGGGCGGAACCGGATGGTCGCGTCAGGCTAATATCGCAGTTTCCGCTTGAGAGCGATTATCCGCCGAGCATCACCGTTCGGTGGGACGATACGCCCGCAGGGCACGGCCCGACTGGCCGTTCCATTCGATCGGGCGCCCCGGAACTCTGGCGCGATATTCTGACCACGCCCGATTACGCGCCGTGGCTAGCGCAGGCCCGCCAGGCCGGTTTCGCGTGCGGCTCCGCATTTCCACTCACCAGTCATGCGCACACCTATGGCGCGTTGATGGTGTACTTTGGCAATGGTGTTGAACTGACCGATGAACGCGCGCAGTTCTTTGAGAACTACAGCCTGCAGCTGGCGGCTGCGGTTGAAAGCGCGCGCCTGTTTGAACAAACCGAACGCCGCCTGGAACAGGTGCAAGCCTTGCACACGATCGCAACCGCCATTTCGGGCAGCTTCGAGCAGGGGATCACGCTCAACGTCATTCTGGATGCGGTGATCCGCCAACTTCATGTCGACAGCGCTGCCGTGCTGTTGTTGAATATGGATACACAGATGCTGATGTGCGCGGCCCAGCGTGGCTTTCGCGCGGAAGGGCTGACGTCAGCCCGGCTGCCTCTGGATCGGTCGAATGCGGGTCGAGCCATAATGGAACGACGCATCGTGCGCGTGGACGCCGGTGGGGGCGCAGGCGCCTCATTTCTCGCCCGTCCCCCGCTCGTGGATGAGGGTTTCGTAACCTACTATGGCGTGCCACTGAGCACGCATGGGCAGACGCTCGGTGTGCTCGAGTTATACCTGCGTTCGTCATTCAACCCCGACGCCGAGTGGCTGCAATTCTTTGAGGCGTTGGCGGCGCAAGCGGCGGTCGCCGTCGAAGCATATGCCAGCTTCAATGAGTTGCAGAACATAAACACAACGCTGGCGCAGGCTTATGAGGCCACAATCGAAGGGTGGTCGCGCGCGTTGGAGTTGCGCGATCGCGAGACTGCCGGCCATTCCCAGCGTGTGGTCGATCTGACGCTGCGGGTGGCGCGCGCGCTGGGGCTGAGCGACGCCGAGCTGGTGCACATCCGGCGCGGGGCGCTGTTGCACGATATCGGCAAGCTGGGCATCCCCGACAACATTCTGATGAAGCCGGGGCCGCTGACTGAAGACGAATGGGGCATTATGCGCAAGCATGTGCAGTATGCCTATGACCTGCTGAAGCAAATCCCCTATTTGCTTGCCGCGATCGATATCCCATACTGTCATCACGAGTGGTGGGACGGCACGGGCTACCCGCGCGGGTTAAAGGGCGAAGAAATCCCCTTGCCTGCGCGCATCTTTGCCGTCGTGGATGCCTGGGACGCTCTGCGCTACAACCGCCCATATCGCGAAGCGTGGCCGCTGGAGCGGGTGCGCGCCTATCTGCAGGAGCAAGCCGGGCGCAAGTTTGATCCGATTGTGGTAAAAACGCTGCTCGAAATCACGCGCGATGAGTGAGCGGTGCGCAGCGCCTTTTATGGCTCCCCGTAAAACCGCTGTATCAACGCGGGCAGCTTATCGGGGATCAGCACCAGCACCTGCGCGCCGCCGCCGGTGAGGTAATCCTGCACCACTGTCTCATCCATCACCGTCTTGCTGATGTTTTCCGCCGGCAGATCCTTCGCAAACAAAATCAATTGCACGATTTCTGGCAGGCTGATATCGGTCTGGATGGCGCCAACCAGCGTGCCCATGATCTCCGAGGCGTTGGCGGCCAGGTTCGGGATGGCGCCAATGCTGATGGCGCGGTCGCGAATCGCCATGATGACCTGCTGCTGGCGGCGCATGCGGTAGAAGTCGCTGGTGTTGTGGCGCGTGCGGGCGTATTTGAGCGCCGTCGCCCCGTCCATATGGTGCATCCCTTTGCTGATCACAAAGGGGTCGAAGTGGTAATTCATATCGGGGTATTGTTGATCGTTGATGTCCTGGTCGACATACACATCGATCCCGCCGATCAGATCCACGATTTTCTGCATGGCCACAAAGTTGACCCGCACGTAATGGTGGATCGGCGTTCCAATGATGCGGCTGACCTCGTCCATCGCGTACTGCGGCCCGCCTGAGGCCAGGGCTGTGTTGATGCGATCCTGGCCGTGGTTGGTCAGGTCCACCCATAGATCGCGCGGGATGCTCATCATCCCGGCAGTCCGCGATAGCGGGTTCATCGTCATTAGAATGAGTGAGTCGGAGAGAGAGTAGGCGGGGTTTTCAACCGGGCGTTGATCGATGCCCATCACCAATACGGTAACGCGCTCACCCTTCTGCCAGTCGCCGCTGGGGGTGGCGCTGGGCAGTGCCGTTGGAACTGCAACAGCTGCGGTAGGGATCTCGACCTGTGCGATTGGCTGATCGACAGGCTCCGCAGTGCTGTAGATAGTTGTTATGAACTGAGGGTTATTGACGCCCCGCACTGCCATCGCATTATTCATCGCCGAAAGGACTGTCGACGTGACTGCTATGACTGCAATAACGGTGGCAACGACCGCGATCGTCGCAACGAGAATGACCCTGTTTGACCATCGTCGAGTCGCACGCGCTTGATTGGCTTCCATCTGGCTGTGTATTCTGAGAGTGTGAACTGGATTTACTCAAACATATTTTACTCGCCCCAGCGTGAATTTTCCATGAACGCAGATGAATAGTGGGGCAATCGGTCGCCAATCGACGGGGAGAAGGCGCGCGGATGAAAACCGGGGCTGAAGTGTGCCATAATCAAAAAATGCTCCAGATAGACCAGTTGCTGCAAAATCGGTATCGCGTTGCGCGAGTGCTGGGACAGGGCGGCATGGGCGCCGTGTACCAGGCCCATGACCTTAGCCTCGATGTGATCTGCGTCGTCAAAGAAATGCTCCCGCCGCCAGATCTGAATCTGGTTAAGAACATGGCAGCGCAGTTCCACCGCGAGGGCAAGATACTGGCCAGCCTGCGCCACATGAGCCTGCCGCGCGTCTCGAACTACTTTGTCGAGAACGACAACTATTACATGGTCATGGACTTGATCGAAGGCCGCAGCCTCGAAAAGCTGATCGGCGACAACGGCTTGCCCGAGTCCATTGTGCTCACTTATGCGGATCAGTTGCTGGATGTGCTCTCCTATATTCACGGCAAAGGCATCCTTCATCGCGACATCAAGCCAGCCAATATCATCGTGCAGCCCGATGGGCGCGTCGTGCTCGTTGATTTCGGACTGGTGAAAATAATAAACACCGGCGGACCGGCGACAAAGACGTTGGTGAATGCATTGACGCCGCAATACGCGCCTCCGGAACAGTACACCGGCAATACTGATCAACGCAGCGACCTGTACTCACTGGCGGCGACGTTGTATCAGGCGCTGGCCGGGCAGCCCCCCGCCAGCGCAACCGACCAGTTTTCGGGCGTGCGATTGCAGCCCTTGCGCCAGTTTCCACACCTGGCGGCCGGCGTCTCGCCGAATACTGACTATGTGTTGATGAAGGCACTGGCGCTCGACCGCGGCCAGCGTTACCAGGATGCGGCGTCGATGCGAACAGAACTGATCAGCGGTGTGAGAGTCCCTTCAGTTTCTCAGCCGCAGACGCCGCCAGTGCACGCCAGCGTCGAGACACAGGTGTGGTCGCCGGCGCCCCCGGCAGAACCACTCCCCGCCACGCCGGCTGTGAATGACGCGACTGTGCGACCGGCGGGAACCGCGCCTCGCCCGTCGACTCCGGTGAGTTCCGTAAATGTGCCGGCGCCAACCTCCGGCGCGGCTGCCAGTGTAGTTGCCGCTCCAAAGAAGCAAAGCAAGGGGTTGTTGATCGGCGGAATCATCGTAGGCGTGCTGGTGCTGGGGTGTTTTGCGCTTAGCCGTTTGCCATTCATGTCCGCCCTGGTCAGCGGCGTTGCGGGCGCGCCAACAGTCCAGAGCGGGGGGAAAGCAACGCCGTCCCCGCTCGATTTGACCAATACGCCTAAGTCTGCCGTTGCCGTAACGGCGCCGAAGGGCAGGTCAACGGCATCGCCTAAAGCCACGCCCAAAGTCACGACGAGAGCGACCGCAACCCCGGTTCCACAAACGGACGCCACCGTCGATGTTGCCGGGATTGAAGCCACGGTGGCCGCGGAGATCGATGTGGCCGCGACCGAAATTGCCGGCACGCCCCTGGCCGCTGACGAGCGCTACCTGGAGCTGGCGCCGGGAATCGAAATTGCCCTGGCGCGCGTCCCGGCGGGGGAGTTTGTGATGGGTAGCGCGGACAGCGACAAGGATGCCGCCCACGACGAGAAACCGCAGCACACGGTCACCGTGGGCGAATACTGGATTGCGGTGGACGACATTACAGTGGAACAATTTGCAGCGTTTGTCCAAGCCACTGGCTACAAGACCACTGCCGAAACGCTTGGCACTGGACTGGTGTTCAACAGCGCTTCTGCGCTCGTGCAGGTGAAAGGCGCGTCGTGGCGTCAACCAGGCGGCGCAATCGACAGCGTGCCAAATGATCTCGATTATCCGGTCGTGCAGGTGAGCTGGGACGACGCCAACGCTTTCTGCCTGTGGGCATCCAAGGTGAGCGGGCGCAGGGTCAGGCTGCCCAGCGAGGCGCAGTGGGAAAAAGCCGCGCGCGGGACGGACGCGCGGCTGTATCCGTGGGGCAACACTCCGCCTGAGTCCAACCTGTTAAACTTTGACAATCAGGTGGGCAATGTCGAACCAGTTGCTTCGCACAGCCCGGATGGCGACAGCCCCTATGGGCTGTCCGACATGGCCGGCAACGTGTGGCAGTGGACCAGCAGCCTGGCGCTGCCGTATCCTTACGCGGCCAATGATGGGCGCGAAGATACCACCAGCCGCGAAAACCGAGTCTTGCGCGGCGGCGCCTTCCGCAACGGGTTTATCCCCAGCGCAAAGAACAACGTGCGCAGCGCCGCCCGAGGCGTCGCCGAACCCGCCTCCCGCAACGTCTTCATCAGCTTCCGCGTGGTGGTGCTGCCGTAGGCGCACACGGTGTGGGAAGCATTAGCAGCATTTCCACGGCGGCGAATTCGCGCCGGGTTTGCTATTGGAGCGCTATGAACCGAATCTTATCTCTCAAACACAACGCGGCAGTCGCGTTGCTTGCCGGATTTGCCCTGTCGTTGATCTTCGTGGCAGGCTGCGCCTCCGTCGTGCAGCCGTATGCCGTGCGCAAGGGCGTTGCGCGCGACTTCATCTTTTCCGTTGAGCCGTTGAACAACAATGCGGTGCGGGTGTGGCTCAAGGCCGATAATCTGGCCGCCTACTGCGTTACCAAGCCCGATCTTGCGGCAAAGTTCACTGATGCGTTGAGCAACTGGAACGGCGAAGTGCTGGTGACCTATCACTCGATTTCGCCGGTGGAACAAAAAGCGAGCGAGTGGGTGCTCGCGGGCTGCGGAACGTTCTCGAACACGAACGCCAGCTCGTTTGAGCTGTACAGCGTCGACGATATGAAACTGGTAGTCGGTCGGCCCGACAATACCGGCCGCTAACCCGCCCACAAGTTGTATCTGCCGCCGTGGCGGACCTCGGACGACCCGACCAGATCAGCCAGGTATTCGCGGGGTTCCAACAATATTTGTATCGAATTCAGAGCGGGGCGTGACCGTTCTTAACCGGCTCTATGAAGATTAACTAATAGAACCGTACACAGAAGGCCGACACACAGCGCGTAGCGGCCACTACGTATATGTATGACGTAGGGCGCGGACCTGCGTGTCCGCCCTCTGTAGCCTATGCGTCTGTACGGCCTATTTTCTTAATAATCATTCAGCCGGTTTGTCCTGGATCCAGACGCCGATTTCAATCGGTGGCCTCCGGCTTCGGGCGTGATGCGGCTGACGGTGAGGTTGGACTTACCGAGGGTGTAGACTTGAATTGATCATCACAAGGAGAAACACAATGGGGACCTTTTTTCAACGGCGTTCTGGTGCAATCATCGGTCCTATCGCTATGAGCGGGGCGCTCGCAATTGGAGTATTCATTGCCATCTTAGGAAGCGCCACTGGCGCCAACCCAGCGAACGCGCGCGCCGCATCTGCCATCCAAATACTCGATCGTCCGGCGAGACCCAATACCTATCCTCCGCAGGTCATTGCCACCGCGCATTTCTCACAGGGCATTGGATTGGAGCCGGGGAGTATCGGTGCTAATCCAGTCACGGGGTTGATTTATGTTGCAAACGGAAGTAGCAATGATGTCACAGTGCTTTCAGGCACTCAGGTCATTGCCACGCTCGAAGTTGGTGGTATGCCTCAGGCTGTGGGTGTGAACCCGGTCAGCGGATATGTCTATGTGGTCAACAGAAGCACATGGGAGGTAACGGTGATCTCGGGCACAAACGTCATTACAACCCTGAAAGTCGGCGCAATTCCTGAGGCGATTGCCGTGAATCCCGTAAGTGGATATGCCTATGTAGCCAACACGGCCAGTGCCGAAGTAACAGTGCTCTCGGGCACGCAGGTCATCACCAGCATCAACGTAGGAGCTGGCACTGTTGCCATTGCTGTAAATCCAGTCACGGGACTTGTCTATACGGCGAATTATTACCAAGTCAATGTAATATCCGGCACGCAAGTGATAGCCACACTTCACATAGGTTCTTATCACGATGAATTTGGCATCAATCCTGTTACAGGGCTTGTCTACGTTGCAAGTCACGGCACGAATGATGTGACAGTGCTCTCTGGCGCAGAAGTCATCGCCACACTTCCAGCAGGAAAAGGTCCTTACCATGTTGGCGTTAATCCAATAAGCGGGTACGTGTATGTCATGAATAGGGACAGCAACGATGTGACGGTGATAACCGGCACGCAGGTGATTGCCACACTCCCGTTCGGTTCATCCCCAAGAGCTGTCGGAGTGAGTCCCGACGGCCAATATGTCTATGTGACAACACCCTTCAGCAATAACTTATCGGTGTTGATGGGAACACAGGTAATAACCACCATCGCAGTGAGCACATCTCCCTTATCGATAGGGGCAAATCCTTTCAACGGAAATGTCTATGTGGGAAACACTAATAATGTAATGGTGCTATCAGGCGCACAGGTTGTCACTACCCTTCCTGTTGGATCGTACCCCACAACCGTTGGCGTTAATCCATCCAACGGATACGCCTATGTCGCGAGTTACTCCGGCATCATGACGATTCTTTCTGGCACGGCTGTGGTTGCCACTTTGAACACGGGTTCAAGCTTTGCAGAAATCGTTGCGAATCCTGTGAGCGGATATGTCTATATGGCCACGGCAAACGATGTGACGATACTCTCCGGCACACAGATTGTCACGCGCGTCGCGGCAGGATCAAGGCCAATTGCAATAGGTGTGAATCCACATAGCGGATACGTTTACATCGCGAACTACGATAGTAATGACGTAACTGTGCTCTCAGGCACACATATCATCACTACACTGCCAGCCGGAATACATCCCAAGGCTGTGGGAGTCAATCCTGTCACTGGGTATGTCTACGTCGCCAGCTCAGGTAGCGATGACGTCACAGTGTTATCGGGCACACAATTTGTCATCTCACTCTCAGTGGGAACAGGCCCAGGGGCGGTTGGCGTGGATACAACCAGCGGGTACATATACGTTTCGAACCATGATAGTGACGACGTGACCGTGCTGTCGGGGACGCAGGTGGTCACGACCCTGCCAGTCGGTTATACCCCCCTGAGAATTGGCGTGAATTCTGCAAGTGGGCACACTTATGTAGTAATGCAGCATTATGGCTTCGACTGGACTGGTTATGCCATAGCTGTGATATCAGGCACGCAGGTGATCACCACAATTAAGACCCTATCGCGTCCAGTTAACGTTGGCGTCGACCCTGGGAATGGGTACGCCTATGTCCTCAATTATACGGATAAAGTGACCGTGCTATCTGGCGTGCAAGTGGTTGAAGAGCTGCTTGTGGGACGAATGCCTGTCAGCATCGCGATCAATTCGACAAATCATCTCGTCTATGTTGTGAATCAAAACAGCCGCAGTGTTTCAGTCATCGGTGATCCAACAAAATACTGGCCTTATTTCCGGTACTTCCCCATCGCTGCACTTAACGGCCCTGGGTAATAATGCGCCACCGAACGCGCCTACTTTGTTCCGCCGAGTTCGCATCCATCGTTCTTCGACTCCGCTCAGGATCATATTGTCACAACAAAACAGGCGCCGGGTCAGGGCGCCTGCTGCTTATCGATAGGGTCAGGAAGGATATTGTCCTGACGCTGCACAAGCGGGGCTAATTCAACAAGTATGAAGCAATCCACCGGTTCGGCCCGATGTTAGTCCAGCCGCCATAGTGAAAATACTCGTGCACGCGAATGCCATAGTGGACGTGATACACAATACCGCAACTCATAGAGGGGCAGTAGCGAACATTCGCCGTCCCCGCTGCGACGGTAGTAATATGTCCCCACCAATGGAATCCAACCTCGCTCTGCACACCGGTGGGCGTACTGGCATTCCCTGCACCCGCTTGCGCGGCAAAGGTTGGCGCTGTCGTGCCTGCAAGAACCATGAACGCCAAGACGGCTACCATAATCAAACGACTGATACGTGACATATGAAGGCCTCCTAAAACATGGAACAATTGGACATAAAGATTGTACGGCAGATAATTGCCATATTCAATATCCAACTGATGAGGTTTTTCATAGATAGCGATAACGGTGCACTCACGCGAGTGTAGGCAACTTTATACGTTCGGGGTGCCTTTAAGTGTCCACTTCGCCACCTTCGCCACGAGCGCATCCGCCTCCTCGACCGTGTCGGTGGATGTGCACAGCATCGCGTCGAGTTTATCGATCTCCAGCAGCGTGTCCAGGTGGCGCAGCGCGCCCGGCCCGTCCAGGTGGTAGATCGTCGGTAGTGCCTTGCGTGCCAATCGTGTCGTATCTTCTGGTATCTTTTCATTCCGTCACGCGTGTACTGTCATCTTGTTTTTCCTCCTGCCGTTATGTCGCGCTATCTTAATTCATAACTTCGCCAACAGCATCCTAAAGCCTCGGCCTCCCATGCGCCCATGGTCGAGGAGGCCGACGCTTTAGCAGGAGCACCGCCTTTACATCAAACCCAATTCCCGAACTCTCTTCATCAGATCCTGGTGGTCGATCTGCATCACGATTTGTAGGGAATGCCCGCCTGAAAACAGAATATACGTTGCCGAATTTTCATCAGCAATGGGTTCTTTTGCGGCTTGTTCATAATGCATCAACCATCCAACTTTAACCATTCTGTAGTTATCGTCAAGTTTAGTTTCTTCAAGCGAGGCTACTTCGGTCTTCCTGAGTCCGACGGTGCTGAAAAAACCACGCCGTTTCGGCAGCACTCTGAGAAAGTCTTCTTTCTTGACCGCCTGCGCACCCTGGGGAGTGCCAAACAGAAATGACTCGGCGTAGAGTGGCGAGATGTTTTCGACCTCATAACTGTTGGTCGCATTTTCGTATGTTTCAAAGAACGCCCTCACGCCATCGCTGACTGTATTTATCTGTTTCATCATTCAATCTTGAGTTTAGAGCGCACCCCATTGTCACAAGCGACGCAAATCGGGTGTGCTGAGAAAAGACAGGTCAGATGATAGCGCAAGTGGGCGCTTACGTGACCCGTTTGGGCTGTTTTGGGGACTTGTAGATAACCAGATGGCGCGGTCTGGGCTTAGACAGGAAACCTTTGGCGCGACCGGGGGCTTTCCCGCTGGGTCTGGGCAGCATAGCCGGGGTGCCCATCTCTATCCAAATGGTGGGCATGGCCAGTTGGACTCGGCGGGGTTGTGAGGGCGAAGGGCAACTGGCTCGATGGAAGCTTACGCCAAGGCGCCGCGATGGCCAACATATATCGACCACGACCACCTTGCGCGCCGGACTGCGCTTATCCAATGCCTGCACTTGGCGCACCGCTACTATATTGGCCGTCTCACTACTCTTTACTCGTTACACCGCTTGCGGCGCCACCCATGACTTGCGCTCCGTCACCAGCCGCGCCAACCATTGATATTTGTGTCCCGCCACTCCGGCTGATCGTGCATCGCTCTTCTGCATCGTCCGATCAGCCAGTGTCTTGGCGTTGTCGCGCAACTCACTCGTCGCGTCTCCTGCATACGCCTCATATCCACCTATCGTCTCACTCGCGTTCGGTTGCGCTTCGCACAACAACTGTCCCATCTTAACTTCATCGATCTCGCTCTCATTCAGAACGTCATACACGCTGCTGAATCCGCGCTTGAATGCGCTGCTCAGGCTCAACCTTACCGGCGACTCCACTCGTGCAGCGCTGGCCTGTGCATCGATCAGGTTCATCAGTCCGTCGGCTCGCTGCGTGAACGTCGCATACAATCGTTTTCGTAACTCGATCGTCGTTGCCGTGCTCATGCCCTTAAGTTTGCCACTTTCCTTGCGGGCGAACTCTAAACTCAAGACTTAATGTGCTTGAAACTCAAGCACGAAGATTCTATGGTCAGGAACTCCCGGATTGGACGGCCACGGAGTGTCCTCCGATGACGCCGTTGACTTGAGATTCCAGATCCACGTACGAGATCACACCCTGACTCAATACCTGTCGCGTCCCAGTGCGTGTGTTTACGAGCACGAGCACCGGGATGCGGCTCTCGTCAACGCTCGAATCGTTCGCGACGACTGGGAAGGTGATGCCTGTGGCGTTGCGGAAATCCTGCACATCGTTCCCCCACCCCGGTACTGGCATACCGACGACTTTGACGCGCCCGTTGTGCGCCTGGTAGAAACGTTCCACGGTGGGTGCAGTTCGGCGCGAATAAGGGCATCCCTGCGCACCGAAGTGGAAGTACAGGATATATTCGTCCGATATCGCTTGTACAGGTGCGGGCGTTGCTGTATCCACCACTGGAACAGGCATCGCTGTCGCGGGAAGTGATACCGGTGTTGCTGTAACCGCATGAGGTTCTGCAGTGGCCGTCGCCGCAACGAATTTCGGGGGCGTCGTTGCTGCAACAGACTTCGATGCTGGCGTTGCATCGACGGGAGTTGCAGGTATCTGCGCCACGACGTCCGGCGATGCCTGTATGACGACATCATCAAAATCGACCGTGAAATCCTGCCCGATATCGCCGGCGCCAATCTTCCAGGACATGAAGCCTGCCGGCATGAGCGTGTCGTCGACCTGCGTGTAGAGCAGGTGACCATTTGCATACACAGCAAATTGCGCGCCGCTGGCAGTGATGGAAAACGCATTCGTTACGCCCGGGTCTAGGCGAAAGAAATCGGATTGCGCATACGGTTGAGTCGTTGTGTAATTATCTGACTTCGACACGTACGCGGTGTAGGAGCCATCGCCGTAGAAATAGAAATCATAACGGCCTGCTCCCCGGTCGCGCAATGATATGCTCAGCGAAGCATTGAGACCGCCAACCAACCTCTTGACAACCGTCACGTTCACACTCAGCGTTCCATCCCGGATCGTATTACCAGGCACGATTGTAGAGCACCAGTCATAATCGCTTACTGGATGAGCCGTCATGCGGAATTTGCCCTCGACAACCTGCGAATCACACGTGCCAGCCGAGTTGCTTGTGCGGCCCGTTTCCCAACCATTCTTATTCGTATCGAAATGCTCCTCAAAAACACTCGTCTGCTGGTTTGAGGCATCCCGGATGCGCTCAGGTGTTGGTGTTGATGTCGATGGCACAGGCGTGGATGACACAGGTGTAGCAGAGGGTGACGTCTGCATTACAGTGGGCGATGGGCGTACTGGCGACACAGTCGGCGTGGGTAGTAATAGCGTTGCCGTTACAGACAGCGACGGCGTTGTGGATACGCCGGTCCCACATGCTGTCAACAATAGTGCGAGCATCATAAACGCCCAACGCGTGAGTGTGTTCTTGTTTATCATAGGTTGCTTCTCCGTGCTAAAACGATGTATGGCAGGCACAGGCGAATCTGCGTCAGGCGTGCCCCGGCTGTTCAGCTCATTCCACATGGGCAGCACGTTGCTGTCGCTACGTTTGATACATGGGCTGGTATTATTAGCGTCCCCTTCGCGTCCATTTCGCCACCTTCGCCACAAGCGCATCCGCCTCCTCGACCGTGTCGGTGGATGTGCACAGCATCACGCCCTCAGGGCGCAGGTGTTCGATGAACGCGTCAACTTCCCATGCGTCAAGCGACACATGGATATTCTTGCCGGCGTCCTGGATGCGCATGTATACATCGAGCCAGCGTGTGGCCGGGCGCGCGCCGTCGCCATAGACGAACTGAATCGCGTCGAGTTTGTCAATCTCCAGCAGCGTGTCCAGGTGGCGCAGCGCGCCCGGCCCGTCCAGGTGGTAGATCGAGCGATCCAGCCATTCGATCTCTTCGATCAACTCTGGCAGGAAAAACTCCTTGAACATCCGGTTGGAGATCGTGATCGAGAAGTCGTTGGAGGGGATGTAATAGCGCCCCTGGTTTGTCCACAATGGCAGCCAGCTCGTGCACAGCGCCTGCCCGGCGTCGCGGATGATGCGGTGATTCAGCTCGTAGAACTCGAAGAACGCGCCGCGAATGTGCTGGAGCAACTCGTGCGCGCGTTCCGGCGCTTCCACCAGGTCAACGCACAATTGCTGCGGGTCGCGAAACGAGGCGGCCAGATCGGCGCCGGGGTGAATATCGGTGAGCCCCACGGCGAACTTGCCGCGCCCGACATCGAGCGCGCGGCGCGTCATCTCCAGGATCGCGCGCAGGTAAGCGTTGTTCGGGTCGATGTGCAAGCTGGGAACGCCGGCCCAGTCGCGCAGGATCGGCTTCGACCACGAGGTGTTCTCGGTGAAATCCAACTCCGCCCCATAGCAGGCCGTCAGGATTTCCGGTCCCAGGTTGGGCATGAAGATGGGCAATGAGTCGCCCGCCCAGTAGGTGTTCGCAATGGTAATCGCGGCGCATTCGACGACGTAGTCGATATCCATCCAGCGCTCGCGATAACTGGCGTGTTGTTTGCGCGGCAGCGGCTTCGGGTTCGGTCTTGGCGCGGTCACCTGAATGGTCGCGCGGTCAATGATCTCGCCTTCCCACCATGCGTCCATACGCTGGCAGACGAGGGCGGCATCTGGTTTGTGTTCGAGTTCAATCGCAGTAAGAGTGCTCATGGCGTGAGTATGATCGAGCGGCTGTATTCGTGCAAGTCCACTACGTCGGTTATTCAAACCACCAACTCTATGCCTGCATTCGCAACAGTACCTTTGCTGTCCTGCCCGCTGCGAACTCCGCATAGGCTTCGGGGGCTTCGGCGAGGGGGTAATTGTGCGAGACGAGATCGCCCACCCGGAGTCCGTTCCGGTACAGCCTGAGCATGTCGCCGAACTCGCGGAAGTGATAGAACCAGCACCCCAGTGCCGTGATGTCGCGGCGTATAAAGTCGTCGCTTGGCGAGAGCAGGAGTTCCCCTTGCTCCCCATTAAAGACGACCGTGCCGCCTTTCCGCGCCACCGCAAAGCATTGTTTCGCCGTCTCAGGTCTGCCGGCGGCCTCTATGGCAATATCAACACCCTGGCCGGCGCTGAGTTCGAGGATCTGCTCTACGGTTGTCGGTGTGCCCGCGCGGACCGGCCATCTCGCCCCCAGTTTCATCGCATAGTCGAGGCGGTACTCTGACAGATCGATGGCCGCCACGCGCCGCCCCAGGTACGTTTGGAGCAGGACGTTGCCCAGACCAACCGGCCCCAGCCCGAATACGGCCACGGAATCGACACCATCCTTCGGCATTCGGGTCGATGAATGGTAAGGCACGCCGAGACCGTCCCCGCTGATCAGCACACCGACTTCCCATGGCACGTCGTCCGGCAGGAGATGGCAGGCGCGCGCGGCGATCACGAACTTCTCCGCATGCATGCTGCCGTAGAACTTGTAGTTGTTGCACCACGTGTACTGGCCGCGCGCGCAGAACGAGCAATGCCCGCAACCAGCGATGGCAGATGCGCCCACGCGTTGGCCGACCTTGATGCCCGTCACATTCGCGCCTACCCGCTCGACCACTCCCGCGGCTTCGTGCCCCGGATTGCCGTTGGCTTGTCCATCACCTTTGTGCGCCTTCATCTCGCTACCGCAAATGGCTGAAACGACGGTGGCAACCACCACCTCGTCCGCGCCGGGTTCCGGTTCCGGGACGTCGACAATCCGCACAATGCTCTTGCCATCAAATCTGACACTCTTCATGTGAATCTCCTGTGTGTTGAGCCTGCCGCACATCCGCGGCGTGATCGAATATCTCCTCACGGCTGATTCCGGCTGCGGCGCACATGGCGAAGATATTCTCGTCGGGAGTCTCTGGCGGGATGGTGTGGGAAGCCGCCAGGATATACCCTCCGCCATCAGCAGTCATCCCTTCCAGCAGTCGGGAGGTCTCTCGCCGCACCTGGTCAGCGGAACCATGCGGCAGCAGTTCCTGGGTATCCAGCCCGCCCATGAAGGCCAGCCTGGCGCCATACTCGCGCTTCAGTTCCAACGGATGCATGCCCGGACAGTTGCCCTGCACGGGGTTGAGCACGTCCAGCCCCATCTCAATCAAATCCGGGATGATCGGCCTGAGCGCCCCACAGCAGTGATAGGCCACCCAGAGACCGTGGCGCTTACCCACTTCGAAAACTCTTTGGAGGTGAGGCCGGATCAACTGCCGCCAGGTTTTCGGGCTCATCATCATGCCAATCTGCGAGGCCACGTCATCACCCGCCCACAACCAGTCCAGCGGAAAGTCGGTGCAGGCCCGCTGCGCCAGTGCGATGGAGAAATCAGCGCAGCGCTGCAACATGGTTGCGGCCAGGTCGGGCGTCAACGCCATATCAAGCAGCGCGTCTTCCATGCCGCGCAACCGCCAATACATCTCGAATGCGCAGGGCGAAACGTCGCAACCGATGAATGCGCTTGCGCGGCGCGCATGCGGGAGCATGGCCGCCATCTGTCCCAGCAGGTCGTCAAGGTGCGCATACGGAAACTGATACGCCAGCACCTCCTCTGCCGAGGCGTGTTGGAGCGGAAACCCCTCGATCTGGTTGAAGAAGTAGCGCTTCACCCAGGTGATGCCCCAGTAATCCACATGCGTGTCGCCATCATGCTCGTGGGTGATCCCTTCCATCGCGTAATTGTTGTTGACCCAGGTCTGCTGGATATCGTTGCCCATAGCCTGGCCGACAGCATCTGCGGGGATATCGAGCAAACGGCCCAACCGCTCAGCCGTAGAGGGATGGAACCACATGAAGATCGGCACGCGATCGACCGGTTTCCTCTCTAATGCCGCCTGCACGCGTTGTTTGGAGTTCATAGGTCACTACGTATTTGAGATGATGGAAGCTTAACGACCTACCCAGTAGTTCTGATAATCATTGATCGCCGACAACACCGCCTCAATGTTGGCCAGGGGGACATCCGGGTATATATCAACCCGCAACACCAGACCGCCCTGGGGTGAGCCCAGGAGGGTGACGATTTCGGCAACGTGCGCGTAGGCCTCGCGGGGCGCGCCAAATGGAACCACGCCCTGGCGATCGACGTCGGCGATCAGGCACATGCGGCCTTTGAGTTGTCGCTCAACCGTCTCAATGCCGACGCAGTTGACCTGCATGTTGAAGGCGGTTAAACCAGCCTCCAGGAACTCGTCCCACAAATCGACCGTATAGCCGTCGGAGTGCTGCGTCGCCAGCGCGCCATATTGTTTGCACAGTGCGTACATCCGCGCGTAGCCGGGTTTGAAGTAGCGCCGAAAGGTCGCCGGGCTGATCAGACAACGATCCTGCGCGCCCCAATCGTCGCCAAAACTCACGATATCCACGGGCGAACCCAACTGCAACGCATGGCGCAGATAGGCAAGGTTATAGTCCAACACCAGGTCGATGATCTCCTGAATACCGGGTGTGCCAAGCGCCATGTCTGCCAGCGCGTCTTCCATGCCGCGCAGAAAATGGGTGCGCTCGAAGAAGCGCTCGCCCGCGATGGTGACGACCTTCCCATGCGCCCGTTCCTGCTGGCAACCGCCCACGAACGCGCCCCAGTCGTGCTCGCCGCGCTCGGTGTATATCAGCGGATCAGGCGCGCGGTAATGGCGCAGGTGACGGATGTCGGCCAGGGGGTGGATGGTGATTTGCCCTTCCATACCCTCGCGGATGCACTGCCATTCGCAGCCCCAGTTGTCCAGGTAGCTTTCGCCGGCGCGGTTGGCTGGGCCTACCAGCGTATGCGGGTCGATACCGCGCGGAATGCGGCTGAACTCCACCTGTGGGTAGCGATCAAGCAGATCGTGCAATTCATCGCGATAGCGGATCCAGGTTGCCATGGAAAAGCCGCCCCACACAGGCACTTCGCCCGTGCCGGTCAATTGCAGTGTGTCGCGAAAACGCTGTCCCTTTGTGCGCAGATCATGATCCATAGTTAAGGTCCTTCGTGGCGTCTCATTCGATATTGTATGACCGTTCGCCTTAATGCGAGAAGCTTGCTACTGCAAGCCGTTCGCCTGGCGCGCTGCTGCCTGCCGATTGATGAGCAGACGACCTGCCCCAAAGAATAGAAGCGCCAGTAAGCAGCACCCTGCAAGAATCAGAAACATATTTGACGGGCCGACCTGGTCAAACAGCCAGCCGCTGAACGGGGCGCCGGCGATGGCCGAGAGACTGGTGAGCGCGACTACCAACCCCTGACTGGTCGCCTTTAGATTTTCCGGCGCGAGCTCATTTGCGTAGTTGACTACTGCAATCGAATACAGTCCGAACGATGTGCCCGCCACAATGCTGATGCCGGCTGCCCATTCCGGCGCGGGCATGAGGCCGTACAGCAACATGCGCACCGCAAATGCGAGCAATGCAACTGCCATTAACCTGCGAGAGCCAAAGCGACTCAGCAGTGGCGCGCTCAACGCCATGAACGGCATCTCGACGATGGCCGAGAGCATCCAGACGATGCCGATCAAGGCGTCGCTGCCCCCTTGTTTCTTAATGGTCAGGCTCAGGAAGCCGTACATCCCGCTGGTTGCTAAACCCAGCAAGACGATGCAAATGGCAAAGAGCAGCCACGGCGGTTGGCGTACCATACGACCGAATCCTGTCAACATCGATTGCTGCAGTTGGACCTTGCGCTCCGGCAAACGGATCAACGCAACCAGAAAACAAAGATTGGCGAAGATGGACGCATAGAAAATGGTATGCAGGCCGGTTTGTTCCAGGAGCAACCCGATGACTGAACTTGTCGCAATGAAGCCAATGGAACCCCACAAGCGTTGCGCACCATAGCGTTCGCGATGTTCCCCCAGCACGCTAAGTGTGGTGCTATCCAGTAAGGGCATGATGGTC
>CAIXPS010000085.1 GCA_903921365.1 uncultured bacterium
GTTGGCTACGTGCTGTGCGCCACGGTAATCGGCCTTCCAGTTGGCTTCTGGATGTTCGACAAGGTGCCGGCGGTGCTGTCGTTGCGCAGATAGGAGAGATTGGGAATTGGAGATTGGAGATAGCAAAACACTCCCGGAATCTTGGAAGATTCCGGGAGTGTTTTGCCGCAAGGATTACATGGTCGGCAGGATCAGCACCACCTGCGTCCCCGCACCCACGCTGCTATCTACCGCCAACGACCCGCCGATCACCGCCATCATCGTGCTGTGCAACGCCAGCCCCTGCCCACTGCCGCCGCCATAAGACTGTGCACGCGCCTCACCATGCAGCCCGACGCCATCATCCTCGATGATGATCTGCGGGTTCGACGCTGCTGTCGTGACGCTGACATGCAGGCGCAATTCGCGCTCAAGGTGATCCCCGCGCCCATAACGCGCCGCATTTCGCAACGCTTCGCGCGCGGCGTAAAACACCACTTCAGCCGTCATCTGCGGCAATTGGCGTAGTGCACTTTCCACTTGTGGTTCAACGTTCCAGGTTACGGCGTCAAAGTCACGCACAAGTTCCATTTCGACCACATGCCGCAACGCGCCGACAACCCCGTCCTTCGCCACTTCGGGCGCGTCCGTTGCGGCCATCTCGTGCAGCAGGCCGGCGATACGACGGTGGGCATCGGCCAGCAACGTCACAGATTCGTCCGTGTTGGGCGCGCCGCTTAACCCCAGAATGGCCGCGTGCAGCCGCGGCAGCACGTCATCATGCAATGAACGCCGCGCGCGCTGATCAAGCAACTGCGTCTCAGCCAGCCGCTGGCGTTGCAACGCCATCAATCGCCGCGCCATCGCCGCGCCGGCTTGCATGTCCAGCAGGCGTTCACCCCCGGCGCGCGCCACTTCGATCTCCTCCTGAGCATACAGCCCACCATCGCGCTTCTCGCCCAGCAACAGAATCCCAATCAACCCCTGCTCACTCCACAGCGGCGCCGCCCACGACGCCCCGGCATAGCGCAGGGGATCGAGCGGGACGCAGATCACGGCGGGCAATCCGAATTGCGCGGTGATCTCATTTAGCGCAAGCATCGCTGGCACATTACCCAATGGATACGCCAACCCCGCTCCCACCAGTGGCGCAAGCTGTCCAAGCGGAATGAGATACGCCAGACGTGCCCCAAGCACATCGCGGCACAGCGTGTTAAAGGGTTCCGTGGCATCGCTTTTGTCGGCGCTACGCGGCGCGCGCAACTGGTCATACAGCCCTTGCCCGATGATAAACGGGCGCAATTGCGACATCATTTGTTCGCGTTCGGCATATCCGCGCCAGTTGTGCAGCGCATAGAAGACAGTGATGATGACTGTCGCAAGCAGCACGATGTACACCGGCTGCGCATGCAGCGTTAAGCTGCCAGCAGCCACGACACCGAAACCCGCTCCGAGGATAACCGCATTGCGCCACTGGCGATACAACCCGCGTCGCGGTAGCGTCTTGCCGGTAAACACCTCGTATACCACCAGCGCGCGCCCGATGGACAGCACCGCAAGCGCGATGATGGATGACAGGATAATGTCGAACGCCGCGATGACGCGCAGGGTGATTCCCACGCTGTTGCTTGCGCCTGCTACGACCCACAGTAACACCAGCGCCAGCAGCAGGCTGACCAGCAACATGCACAACGCAGCGGTCATCAACCACGGTCGGGCGCGCAAGCGCGCCAGGTTGCCCATCAGCCGGCCCGATGCCGTCGGATTGAGTAATGCATCGAGCGACAGGCTGATGCACAGCATGTTGTTCAGCACGTAGATGACGAACAACACCGGCAGCCCATGCAGCACACCCGGGTCGCTCAATGCGTAGGTAGCCGCCTGCAGGTAAGTCGGCAGTGGGTTGGCAATCAGCAGTGCAATGGTGAGCAAGCCAGAGAGCGAGATAGAAACGAACAACCACTTTTGGTGACGACGTCGCAGCGGTGAGTTCCGATCATCCCAGAAACCGCTGTACCACAGCATCACCACGTACCACGATAGCGGCAGCAGGCTGACAATCGGCCAGCCGATCTGCCACCACACATCTACGTTGGGGTTGATGTCGTTCAAGTCAAGGCCGAGCAACGCTGAGTGGCTGATGAAGAAAAGCGCGCCGGCGAGCATGCCGACGCCCGTGAACCACACCCCCCATGTGCGGCGCTCGGCGTTCAATAGCACCGTCAACCCCATCCACGCGATGACGATGGTGTTGAACAGCGACAACGCCATCATCGGCCAGTCGAGTAACAATATGCCGGTCATTCAGACCCCATACGGCATCCACTCGTCGCGCTCGTTCAGGATGCGCGGGATGCCGTCTGTATCCCACGATATCAAGCGTTCCGCATGCACGATCAGCACAGCCCGAGTGCGCGCCACCTTCTCGTCAGTCGTGCTGTCGCCCAATCCCCACGCGGCGTAGATCATCCCATTGATGCGGCTGACCGCGCGTTTGTCGCGCAACCCCATGCGCGCTGCGATCTGTTCGTTGTTTAATCCCTGCGCCAACATGCGCGCGACCAATTGCTCGTGCGGTTCCAGTAATGCCATCGGAGACTGCTCGTCTTTGATGCGCACTTCATGCACGCGCGACTCGATCTCCGGGTCGATGAAGCTGCGCCCGGCGACGGCGTCGCGCAACAGCGGTGTGATCATGCTCGGCAGCAGGTAATTGGACTTGCGCACATAGGCGTAGTGGCTGAGGATGCCGGCGCGGCGAAAGGCGCGGAAGTAGGCATCGTCGTCCTGGATCGAGTAGAACACCACCGGCATGCGCGGGAACTCACGGCGGATAGCGACTGCGGCCTCGATGCCGTTCATCGCGCCAGCCAGTTGCACGTCCATGAGGATCGCCTGGATGAGGCTGCCGGCGTCTTCGCCTGGCATAACGCCGGGAGTCTCGACGAGTTTAATCGCCTCTTCGCCGCTGGCGCACGCGCCCACGACGCGCACCTCGCCAATGGCCTCAAGCCCCTGCCTGAGCGCCGGACGCAGCTTGTCGTTGTCTTCCACAATCAGCAGGTTAATCATCGTTTTCCCCGCATAGTGTGGCGGATTATCTCGCAGTGTCAAGCACGCGAGTGCGCAAGCAATCCCTGCGAGGGTTGGACTTGCGCAAAGCACAACCCCAAGGTGTCCCCTCGCAGGGTTCGCTTTATGCTACTCACACTGCTCAAGAACCCTGCGAAGGGTATGTGCAGGCAGTGTGTTGTGGCAATCAACCTTCGCAGGGGTCTTCATGTGCGTCAACGACGTGCGCATATAATCAACCACTATTATTCGCACACAATGGCGGTGAGTACACCGCTGATGAGGAGAGATCATGGCATTGGGTAACGGAACAAACGGCAATGGACGATTCGCGGGGCGCACGATGCGCTCGGATACGATCAAGAAAGGCATGGAGCGGGCGCCGCATCGCAGCCTGCTGCGCGCCACCGGCGTCAAAGAAGAGGATTTCAGCAAGCCGTTCATCGCCATTGCCAACAGCTATCTCGACATCATCCCTGGCCATGTCCACCTCGACAAGTTCGGCGTGATCGTCAAGGAAGCCGTGCGCGCCGCGGGCGGCGTGCCGTTCCTGTTCAACACGATCGGCGTTGACGACGGTATTGCGATGGGACACGCTGGCATGAAATATAGCCTGCCCAGCCGCGAGATCATCGCCGACAGCGTTGAGACCGTGGTGAGCGCGCACCAGTTCGATGCGCTGATCTGCATCCCCAATTGCGACAAGATCGTTCCCGGCATGATCATGGGTGCGATGCGCTGTAACATCCCGACTGTGTTCGTCTCAGGCGGCCCCATGTATGCGGGTAAAACCGACGACGGCGTGGTGGTCGACTTGATCTCGGTTTTCGAAGCCGTCGGCTCGGTCTCCAGCGGTAAGATGACGGAAAAGCGCCTGTCTGAGATCGAACGCGTGGCCTGCCCAACGTGCGGCTCGTGCAGCGGCATGTTCACCGCCAACTCGATGAACTGTTTGTGCGAGGCGCTTGGCATCGGTCTGCCCGGCAACGGCACCGCAATGGCGCTCAGCCCCGAGCGTGAAGCTTTGGCGCGCCAGGCGGCAGTGCAGGTCATGTGGCTGCTCGAACACGACATCAAGGCGCGCGATATCGTCACGCTCGAAAGCCTCGACAACGCGCTCACGCTCGATGTCGCCATGGGCGGCAGCACCAACACCGTGCTGCACGCACTCGCCATTGCGCATGAGGCCGGCATCGACTACCCGATCTCACGCATCGACGCGATCAGCCGGCGCACGCCGAACATCTGCAAAGTCGCTCCATCGAGCCAATATCACATGGAAGATGTGAAGAACGCCGGCGGTATCAGCGCTATTCTGAACGAAATCAGCAAGAAGCCAGGCGCGCTTAACCTGGGCTGCATCACCGTGACCGGCAAAACCCTCGGCGAGAACATCGCGGAAGCACACAGCTCAGATCCTGCCTGCATCCGTCCCATTGAAAACGCCTATAGCAAGGATGGCGGCCTGGCAATCTTGTTTGGCAACCTGGCGCCCGAAGGGAGCGTGGTCAAGACCGCAGGCGTCAAGCCTGAGATGTTGACACACAGCGGTCCGGCGGTCATCTTCGACAGTCAGGAATACGCCTGCGCCGGCATCCTGGCCGGCAAAGTCAAGGCCGGCGATGTGGTCGTGATCCGCTACGAAGGGCCGAAGGGCGGCCCCGGTATGCAGGAGATGCTCAGCCCAACATCCTATATCATGGGCCAGGGTCTGGGCAACAGCGTGGCGTTGATCACCGACGGGCGCTTCTCCGGCGGCACGCGCGGCGCCTGCATTGGACACGTCAGCCCTGAGGCTGCGGCCGGCGGCCCGATCGCGCTGATCGAAACCGGCGACCGCATCACGGTGGATATCCCCAACCGCCAACTCGTCCTGCACGTTGATGACGCCGAACTGGCGCGCCGCAAGACCTTGTGGAAACCCGTCGCGCGCCAGAATCTGCCCAGCTACCTCAGCCGCTACACCAAGATGGTCACCAGCGGCAGCCAGGGCGCTGTGTTGCAGTGGTGAAATATAATGTTCCGATCAATCCGAGTCCGCAAAGAAAGCGGCCGCATGTCCGCCTTTGCTCATCTACGAAACCGGCGCCTAACAACGGCTTGCAGAGGACGGCGCTACGCGCCGCCGCTGAAGCCGAGCGTTAGGCGGCTTGCCAGAATCCGAGGCCGAAGGGTGTGCAGCAAAGCAATGAGTGATGACAGAATTTGAAATCCTCGGCGAAGTTATAGACATTGAGACAATCGCAACGGGGCGAGGTGTCTATATCCGACGCTACCTGGAGCGCACTTACGGCAAAGGCCGCAAGGATTTCAAAATTAAGAAGGTGATCCGATGAGCGATTTTGTGATCTGTATCAATAACCGGAGCAATCCCGCCAGCCTCATCTTGGGCAAAGTTTACCATCGATTGCCAGACCCAGAGGTGGAAGCACACAACATGCTTCGCGTCATTGATGAGGATAAATCAGAGGCAGAGGGCTATCTTTACCCCGCCTCTATGTTTGCGCCTATCGAGTTACCAGAAGTGGCAGAGCGGGCATTGAAGGCCGCAGACGTCTCAGTGAGGTAGGAAAGCCGCCCAACCGGCGCGCCGTAAGACCTTGTGGAAACTTGTCGCGCGCCAGAACCTGCCCAGCTACCTCAGCCGCTATACCAAGATGGTCACCAGCGGCAGCCACGGCGCTTCTGCTCTTCTCCCTGTAAAGCCCGCGTCAAGCACTCATGTGCAATAACCAGCGCACCCGCGCGCTCGTTTCCTGTGCGCGCAGTTCTTACAATCCGCACACAGGAGTACATAATGCAAGAGACAACAAACCGCGCCGGGCTGACGATCCTTGGCGCGGCGCTGGCCCTCGGAATCGTCGCTGATGGATTACTGCGCGCAGGGCCGTGGGGACTCAACGTCGTTCTGTTCACGATGGCGATCCTCATCGCAGTGCTGATTATTGCGCGCTACAACCGGACGACGCTCACCGGCGGCGCGCGCTGGATCGCCGTCCCAGTCGTGCTCTTCGCAGCGGTGTGGGCCTGGCGCGACGCGCCGGCGGTGCTGGCGTATAGCCTGCTGGCGCTGCTCGTGACGCTGGCGTTGTTCGCATGGCGCGGGCGAACCGGGCGTTTGCGCATCGGCGGCCTTGTCGATTACGCCATTGGCATCTTTGTAGCCGGTATATATGCGCTGTTTGGCGTTTTTGTCCTGCTGTTCTCACGCTTGCACTGGCGCGAATTACGCAAAGATCTGCGCCTCGGGCGTGTTGCCGGCGGCGCAGCCCGCGTGGCTATCGGTGCGCTGATCGCCCTGCCGTTGCTGTTGATCTTCGGCGGGTTGTTCGCCGCCGCAGACCCCAATTTCGATACGCTGATGCGCAATTTGTTCAACTGGGACATCGAACGCCTGCTGGGTCACCTGTTCCTGGCCGGTTTCTTTGCCTGGCTGACGGCAGGTTTCCTGCACATGGTGTTCCTGGCGCAACCCGTCGCGAATGGGTCGATCTCACTCCCAGGCAACCGCATCGGGATCGTGGAGATCGCCACGGCGCTTGGTCTGTTGAACGCACTGTTTGTCGCGTTTGTGGTGTTACAGTTCCGCTATCTGTTTGGTGGTGCCTCCGTGCTGGGTTACGCTGAGTATGCCCGGCGCGGGTTCTTCGAGTTGGTAACAGTGGCGGCGTTGGTGTTGCCCGTGCTTCTGCTGGCGCACTGGCTGGTGCACAAGGACAACCCTTCCCACGCGCGTCTGTTCAACCTGCTGGCCGGGGCGCTGATTGTGTTGCTGTTTGTCATCATGGCATCGGCAGTGCAACGCATGGCCCTGTACGTGACACAGTATGGGTTAACGGAGTTGCGGCTGTACACCACGACGTTCATGGCATGGTTGGCGCTCGTATTCGTATGGTTTATACTCACCGTCCTGCGCGGCAGGCGTGATGAGTTCGTTTTTGGCGCGCTGGTTGCCGTCATCGTCGTCGCCGTGGCGCTGACAACGCTCAACCCTGATGACTTCATTGCGCGCGCGAACATCGCCTGGACCGGGAGAGCGGCGCCCGGCAACGAGGATCCAAATCCGCGCGCGCGTCGGGCGCTGGACTCAAGCTATCTTGCCTCATTGAGCGCCGACGCAGTGCCTGTGCTGTTGGATGTGCTCCCACAGTTACCTGAGCAGCAACGCTGCGAAACTGCAGCGAAGATACTGGCGCGTTGGTCGCCGCCCAAATCACCCGACTGGCGCATATGGAACTTCAGCCGAGTGCAGGCATGGCGTTTGGTCGGTGAAAAGATGGATTACCTGCAACAGGTAGCATGCCCTTCACAGTAGCATCATCAAAATCAAGTAGGATTTCAAAATCAACGATACTGAGATACTCAGCATGTCTACCTGTGAGGTATTGCGACATAAACAATGATATGAAAGAAGATCGCCGATTGGTCAAACCCGAAGTCATGAGTCCAGCCGGATATTGGCCGCAACTCAATGCCGCTATTGAGGCTGGCGCCGATGCCGTTTACTTCGGGCTGCACCACTTCACCGCGCGCGCCAAGGTGGGCTTCTCGCTGGAGGAACTACCAGAGGTCATGCGGACGCTGCATCGGCGCGGGGTGATGGGCTATGTCACCTTTAACACGCTCGTGTTTGATGAAGAGTTGAAGGAAGCCGCGCGCCAGATCGAGGCGATTGCGCGCACCGATGTGGATGCGATGATCGTGCAGGACGTGGGCATCGCGCGGTTGATCAAACAGATCAGCCCGGACACAACTGTGCACGGCAGCACGCAAATGAGCCTGACCAGCGCTGAGGGCATTACCCTGGCGCAGCAGTTCGGGGTCAGCCGCGTGGTGCTGGCGCGCGAACTGTCGCTGGACGATATCCGCGCGATCCGCGCCGCGACCGATTGCGAACTCGAGATGTTCGTGCACGGCGCGCTATGCGTCTCCTACTCCGGTCAATGCTTCTCGTCGGAGGCGTGGGGCGGGCGCAGCGCCAATCGCGGGCAATGTGCGCAGGCCTGTCGTTTGCCGTATGAGCTGATCGTCGACGGTCGTTTCCAGCCCACCGGCGACGCGCGTTATCTGCTCTCACCTGGCGATCTGTATGCGCTTCACCAGATACCCGACATCATTCAGTGCGGCATCAGCGCGTTGAAGATCGAGGGGCGCTATAAAGACGCCAACTACGTCGCGTTGACGACCAGCGCCTATCGCAAGGCTGTCGACGAAGCCTGGGCGGGCTTGCCGCTCAGCATCAACCCGGTTGAGGAACTGCAACTGGAGCAGGTATACTCGCGCGGCCTCGGCCCGCACTTTGTGACCGGCACCGATCATCAGGCCGTGGTCAAGGGGCGCTCACCACGCCATCGCGGCGTGCTGATGGGTCGTGTGATCCGAGTGGATGCCAGCGCAGAAGCGGTCATTATTGCGTCGGAACCGGCGGCGACGGTCGCGCCACTCAAGCCGGGTGACGGGCTGGTCTTTGATGCCGCGGACTGGCGCAGCCCGCAGGAGGCCGAAGAAGGCGGGCGCGTGTATAGCGTCACGCCATCGCGATTGAAGCGCGGCCAAGTTGAGTTGCGCTTCGCCAATGGCGCCATCCGCTTTGCGCGCATCCGAGCGGGCGACCAGGTGTGGCGCAGCGACGACCCGGAACTTGAGAAGACGGCGCGCCCGTTCACACAGGCGACGTCGCCCATTCACAAACAGGCGGTGAACGTCCACGCGATCGCGCGCGTGGGCGCGCGATTGCGCACCGAGTGGACGCTGCGCGACCATCCCGAAATATCTGTGACCGTGAGCGCTACGGAGCCATTGGTAGGCGCGCGCGACCAGCGGCAATCGGCGACAGACGTGCTGGCGCGCGAGCAACTTGGGCGGCTGGGCAATACGCCGTATGAACTGGATGAGGCGACGCTGGAGATGGAGGGGCAACCTTTCGTGTCAAACTCGCTGCTCAACCAGTTGCGCCGCCAGGCCGTCGAGCAGCTGGCTGAACTGCAAGCGCGCGCGCAGACGATCATCCTCCACGACCCACTCCAAACATTAACCGCCATGACGACGCCAGCGCCAGCAGTGCAACTGCTGGCGGAACAAGCCCCCGGTGCAGCTGCGGCAGTTGCGCTGCCGCAGCTGCACATTCTCGTGCGCACGCCTGAGCAACTCGAAGCTGCGATTGCCCAGCGACCCGCCACCATCACGCTGGACTACCTCGAACTCTATGGCTTGCGCCCCGCCGTCGAGCAAGTGCAGGCCGCTGGCATCACGGCGCGCGTCGCCAGCCCGCGCATCCTCAAACCCAACGAGCAGCGCATCGTGCAGTTCCTGACGCGCTTGAATTGCGAGATCGTGGTGCGTTCAACCGGCTTGCTGCGCTGTCTGACAGCGCTGCATGTGTTGCGCGACGGGCGCGCGCTCCCCGACCTGATCGGCGACTTCAGCTTAAACACCGCCAACGTAATCACAGCGCAGACTTTCCTGGAACTGGGGTTGAAACGCCTGACGCCGACGCACGACTTGAACGCAGCGCAGATAGCGGCGTTGGCAGCCAGCATCGGCCCGGACAAACTTGAGGTGATTGCCTATCATCACCTGCCGGTCTTCCACACCGAGCACTGCGTGTTTTGCCGCTTTCTGTCAAAAGGGACGAGTTACAAGGACTGTGGACACCCGTGCGAGACGCATCGTCTGGCATTGCGCGATGTCAACGGGCGCGACCACCCGGTACTGGCTGATGTCGGTTGCCGCAACACCGTCTTCGGCGCGGAGGCGCAAGAGGCCAGCCGCCATCTCGACGCGTGGTTGCGGGCAGGCATCCGGCATTTCCGCATCGAGTTCGTGCACGAGACTGCCGGGCAGGTGGAGCAGGTCAGCCGCGCCTGGGCTGAGGCCGTCAACAGCAAGCTGAGCGCGCGCGACCTGGGACGACGTTTGCAACAAATCGCGCCGCAGGGCACGACCGAAGGCAGCCTGTTTGTGCCTCAGAGCCTGAGCACCGTGCGATGAAGACAATCCCACGCCAGGGCATCATGTCGCCACAGGTCGCCAGACACCTGCCAGCCGGGCAGATCGGCGCGCCGCCCACGCAGGAAGAATATAGCGGCGTCGCGATCGGCGAAGGCACATTGGAGGGCGCAGTTGCCGACAGTCTGATCTTCGAACAAACGCGGCTGCGGCGCGTGAACTTCATGCGCATGCGTGTGTTGCGGTTGCGCCTGACCGATGTGCGGCTGGATGGTTGCGACCTGACGGCGGTGAATTGTGAGCAGGCCCATCTGCGCCGTGTCGAGGCCGCCGGGTGTCGCATGTGGGGCGCCAACCTGTATAAGGCGCAGATCGAAGACACCCGCTTCGAGGAGTGCAACGCCGAGAACGCCGTGTTTACCGGCGCTGTCTTTAAGGGCGCGCGCTTCGAGGGCTGCAACCTGACCGGCGTGTCATTCCCCGAAGCCGACCTCACCGGCGTGGTCTTTGTGCGTTGTGACCTGAGCGGCGTCGATCTGCGCGGCGCCAAGCTCAAGGGCGCCGACCTGCGCGCGTGCATCCTCGACGGCCTGCGGGTCAACGCGGCAGACCTGAAAGGGTTAATCGTCGAGCCGGCGCAGACCGTCGCAATCGCGCGTCTGCTGGGAATCGAAGTCAAAGCAGAATAAGCCGATTACAAGGCGACGCCACACGCATACGCGGAAGATGTGTCAGCGCGCGTGGCTGTGGTATTCTGCCAGCGTTGCACCCGGCGCGCCGTCGAAAATAAGATGGCCGTGATCGAGAAGCATTGCCCGGCTGCACATCGCGCGGATCGGTTCAGGGTTATGGCTGACGATCAAGATCGTCGTCCCGTCCTGAGCCATCTCCTGAATTTTGGCTTGACAGCGCGCCCCAAACTCTGAGTCCTCGACCGTAAACGCCTCGTCGATGATCAATATCTGGGGGGCCATGTGAAAGGCGATGGCGAAACCAAGCCGGATGCGCATCCCGCTCGAGTAGCGCTTGATCGGGGTATCCAGGAATGTTTCCACCCCTGAGAATGCGGTGATCGCATCCAGTTGACGATTGATATAGGCCCATTTCTTGCGCTGGATGGCGCCGGAGAGCAGGATATTTTCGCGCCCGGTCAGTTCCGGATGAAATCCAACACCAGCTTCGAGCATGGCATTCACGCGCCCGCGGATCATGGCGTGCCCTTCTGTTGGCAGCGTCACGCGCGACAGGATTTTGAGCAATACCGACTTGCCGGCGCCATTGTGCCCCATCAACCCGACGATCTCGCCTGGTCGAATGGCAAAACTGACATCATGCAGCGCCCAGAAGTGGCCCGCTTTGTCGACTTGTTCGCTGTAAACCCGATCCGCGCGCCGGACGGCCCGAATCGGGCTGCGCAGCAGGTTTTCCAGGTATCCACGCAGGCTATTGGAGGAGTTTAGCCCACCGATGCGGAACTGTTTGCTGACGCCCTCAGCGCGTATAACGAAATCTTCCATGTCAAATCACGTCCGCAAAACGGACTTCCTTATAGCGGAAGAAAATGACTCCGCCCACGAGCACCAGGATAACGATCAGCGCCGAGATCAGCATCTGATCGATGGATGGCGCACCTTTGCCCAGCAGCGCCCAGCGCATCCCTTCCACTACGCCGACCATCGGATTCAAGCTGTAAACGCCGCGCAGCGCTTCCGGCACAAGCGTGATGGGATAGGCGATTGGCGTTGCGAAAAACCACACCTGCATCATAAAAGGAACGATCTGGCCGAAATCGCGAAACTCCACGTTCAGGGCGGCCAGCCACAGGCCGAACCCGAGCGCAGTGAGCAACGCCATCAAGATAAACAGCGGCAGCAACAGCACCGTCCACGTTAGAGTGATGCCATACAGGCCGATGAGCAGGAACAGAATGATGAGCGCAATGGCGAGATCGACCAACCCGATGCCGGCGGTCGCCATCGGGAGAATCAAGCGCGGGAAATAGACGCGCGTCACCAGGCCGGAGTTGTTCAGGATGGTGTAGTTGGATTGAACCAGCACATTGGTGAAGAAGTTCCATGGCACGAGCGCGCTGTAGGTAAATATGGGGTAAGGAATATCACCGGTCTTGATGCCGGAGAACCAGCCAATCACGACGCTCAGAACGCCCATCATGAGCAGTGGTTGCAGGATCGCCCACACTGCGCCAATAATGGTCTGCTTGTACCGCACCTTCAAGTCGCGCCAGATCAAGAGCAGCAGGAGATCGCCGTACTCCCACAATTCGCCCAGATGGATCGGCATCAGCCGTGACGCGGGACGGATATGCGTGATCATCTGCGATTGCGCCCTGTCGTCAGCGTTTTTGTTTCTCTGCATCATCATCCAGATAACGATACCAGCATTCGCTGGCATTCGCTGGCAACAAGCGCCCTCTCGACAGCAGACTGGCGCCAATCTACGGTGAGCATTAAGCCATGTACAATCAGCAAGCAAATATGAGTTTAAAGATATCCGTCATCATCCCCGTCTACAACGGCGCGCAGACGATCCTCCACTGCCTCGACGCTGTCTTTGCTTCGAAATACGCGGATTATGAGGTCATCGTTGTCAATGACGGCTCCACAGATGGGTCTGGTGAGTTAGCCGCCAGGCGCCCATGTCAGGTGATTTCAATGGCCTGTAAGTCGGGACAATCCGCTGCTCGCAACCGCGGCGCGGTCATTGCCGCCGGCGACATTTTCTTTTTCCTTGATGCCGATATCACCGTCGAGCCGGATACGCTGGCGAAGATCGCGCAGACCTTCATCAACAAGCCGGAGGTCAGCGGCCTGTTTTGCAGTTTCCAGCGCGACTCGGGGCCGCAGAACTTCTTCTCGCAGTACAAAAATCTGGTGCACCATTACACCCACCAGACGTCCAGCGAGGTGGCATCGACCTTCTGCGGCGGGTTCGGCGCCATCAAGCGCAGCATTTTTGCGCGCATGGGCGGGTTTAATGAGGACTATCTATTTCTCGAAGACATCGAGATGGGTTACCGGCTGAACAAGGCCGGTTATCACATCATGCTCAACAAAGCCATACAGCTGACCCATCTCAAGCGCTATTCCTTCGCCAGCCTGATCCGATCTGACGTATTTGGGCGCGCTGTCCCGTGGACGCGGTTAATGCTCAGCGAACGCACATTCCAAAATGACCTGAACACCAAAACTAACAACATGTTCAGTGTGCCGTTGGCTTATCTGTTGCTCCTCAGCCTTGCCGCCGCACTTTTCACGCCGTTCGCCTTGCTCGCTTTTGCGGCGCTTGCGGTGGTGTTTGTCGGTCTGAATATGAACTTTTACCGCTATGTGCGCCGTTATCGCTCGCTTGGTTTTACGATGCAAACCCTCATCATGAACTGGTTTACCTATCTGTACAGCGGGGTCGGCCTCGTGCTGGGCGTTGGCGTATACCTGCGCGAGCGCCTGACTTCGTTGCTACTGCGCCGCGCGCGGCAACAACATCAGGTCGATATCGACCTCTGATTGAGTCGCCGGAATCGCGCCATCCTGATCAGGAGGAAACCAGGAGCAATAGTAAAACGATATGGACTTGAGCATACTGATCTTGACCATTCCAGAGCGTGACGCGTTATATCAACGGTTGCGCCGGAAGCTCGCAGGGCAGGTCGCCGATCACAAGCTGGAGCGCCATGTTGAGGTCATGACATACCTGGACAATCACGAACATAGCATTGGCGAGAAGCGCAACACACTCGTAACGCGCGCAACCGGCGCGTTTGTCGTCTTCGTCGATGATGATGATGACGTGAGCGACCAGTACGTGCCGCTGATCCATCAGACCATCGTCAACAATCCAGCCATTGATTGCATCGGGATCAGGGGCGTAGTGACATTTCAGGGACGGCGCGCGCGCCCTCTTGTTTTCTCTGCGCAATATAACAGCATTTTTTCACGCGATCAGACCTATTACCGGCCAATACTCCCGATCAATCCGATCCGCCGCGATATTGTGTTGCGCTATCCCTTCGCTGATGTCGGTTACTCCGAGGATTTTGATTTCGGCATGCGCATGGCGCGCGCCGGCGTCCTGCGCAACGAAGTATTACTGGACGAGCCTCTCTACTTCTACTACTCACGGCGCTCACCTGTGGTTCAGGCTCTTCTGGATGCCACCGAATTCATCCGTCACCCACTGGGGTTGCAGGCGGCCAATCGCCTGCGCATCAGTCGCTGGATACTGGCTCAGGCACACACCGCAAGCGCAGCCATTAGAAAGGCCACGACGAATTTCGTATGATTTAGAATCAGCCTGTGAGCCAGTTTATCCGCAAACACCTTCCGGCCATCCTGATTGTTCAGGCCGTGCTTGCCTGGGCGCCATTTGTCTACCTCAAGTATATGGTGCACCAGGAAGTAAGCGTCATGCCATTCCTGATCTGGCACCTGATGGGCGTGATCCCCGGCGCATGGATGGCAGGCCGCGGCTTTATCGTCGGTCGCCTGAAACGCGCCATCAAGGGCGAAGAGGACTGACGAGTAATCCCACAAAGCCCCAACAAAGTCGCTTCAGACATTTATCGAAAATGGGATAGACTAAGGCCTGACAAGGATTAGACACTTCATCTATTGCTATCAGAGTGCTCTAATCTCATACTTTTACTGTCAAAGCGGAAAGAGGAAGGCGGAAGCCTACAGTGGCTCTGCGTTTAACAATAAACCATGAACGAGCATATCGAAGAGAGTGATGGGGAAACACAGCAGAATCCGGCTGCGCTGGAACAGTTGCGCGCGCGCATTTCTGAAGTGATGACCATTGAAAACGCGCAGGTCGAGGTGGACCGCGCGGTTGCATTCAGCGGCCGGCTGCGCGTCGAGGCCGAGGTGGCGTTTGATAAGCTGAAGACGCTTTTTGAAGAGGTGGGCTATGTGCCGCTGTTGCGCGAAACCGGCGAGAAACAGATCATCGTTGCCATCAAGGGCACGCTGCAAGCGGCATTTGCAGAGCGACGCTGGCTCAACGGCCTCCTGCTGCTCGCGACCATCGTCACGACGACATTCTTCGGCGGGTTGTATGCCAGCCGTATACAGACCGCTGCCGCACTCTCGGGCTTGCAGGTCATCCTCCAGTACGGGCTGCCCTTCTCGCTGACACTGCTGACCATCCTCGGCGTGCACGAACTTGGACACTACGTCCAGGCCAGGCGTCACTCGCTGCCGGTGACGCTGCCCTACTTCATCCCGGCGCCCTTCGGCGTGGGCACGTTCGGCGCATTCATCCAGATGCGCGGCGCCGTCGAGAACAAGCGCGCGCTATTCGATGTGGGCGTGGGCGGCCCGATTGCCGGGTTTCTCGTGGCATTGCCGCTGTTCGTCATCGGGTTGCTGATGAGCACCGTGACCAATACCCCCGCGCCGCTCAACCGCTCATTGTTAGTCGAGGGCATAATTGCGCTGTTCCGTCCCGAAGCCATGACCAACGGCCTCTTGCTTAACCCGGTGCTGCTGGCGGCGCGCTTCGGGCTGATCATCACCGCCGTGAACCTGCTGCCGGTCGGGCAGTTGGACGGCGGCCATATCGCCTACGCCGCACTGGGTCGGCGCTGGACTTCCTGGATTGGCTACGCCACCATCGCGATCATGGCGATCCTGGGCGTCACTTCGTCGCCGACGTGGTTCATATGGCTGGCCTTCGCACTACTCAGCGGCATACAACATGCCGCGCCACTGAACGACATCACCCCGCTCGACACCCGCCGCAACGTGGCTTTCCTGGCAACGGCGATGCTGTTCCTGTCATTGTTTACCGCGCAGCCATTCTGAATGCAACACGCTTGACCCATCCGGATGTAAAATCACACTATGGTCTTGAAACTACGCGGATGGGCGAGTTCCCACCCTAAACTAACTGCCTGGATTGCTCTCGCCATCGGCATGGTCATCGTGCTCGTTATCGCTGCGCGCGACGTGGGGCTGATCTGGAATCAGTGGCTGTTCCTGATCCTCGCGACCATCGGCCTCGCCGGACTGTGCGTGTGGATCATCGGGTGGGAATCGGGCGAGGACGAGTCGGAAGAAGGGGATACAGCCAAGAAAGAAGCCCCCGCTAAAGACGCTGCCGCCCCAAAGACCAGCGCATAGAACGATATCCGCCTAACTGTGACGCTCAGATTCCTCGGCCGTCGGCCTCGGAATGACAGTTTACGCCGCCCCAGAATCCCGTGCATACTTTCGCCGGGTCGGGCAGGTGCGGTAGTTGGATGCGCAGCCGGCACAGGGGCAGGCCGATCACGTTGAGCGGACAGCCTTGGATGGCCGCCACGGGTTGGAAGATGGGGTGTTGCACCGCGTACGAACCGGCCTTGTCGAACGGGTCGCCGGTCGCGATGTATGCGCCGATTTCGTCGTCGCTGTAATCGCGCATCGTCACCAGTGATGACACGATCTCGCGCCACTCATGGTCACCCTGCTTGATCACGATGCAGGTTTGCACCTCGTGCGCGCGCCCGCGCAGACGGCGCAGCATCGCCCAGGCCTCGGTGACATCGGCAGGCTTGTTAAGCATCTCGCCATCGAGCAGCACCGTGGTATCCGCCGCGATCACGACCTCATCCGTCCCGGCCTGTGGCGCGCGCGCCTTCTCCAGCGTGATGCGGTGCTGGGTGTCCAGCGGCGTCTCACCGGGCAGTGCGGTTTCATCCACGTCGGGGCGGAATGGGGTGTACGTAACGCCCAACTGGCTTAGCAGATCGCGGCGGCGGGGGGAGGAAGAAGCGAGAATCATGGTTGATCAGGAGAGATTAGGGATTGGAGATTGTAGGGGCGATCCCTTGCGGTCGCCCGGTGATTGGAGATTCCTTAATCTCAAATCTCCATTCTCAAATCTCTTATGTGAGAAACTCTGTGCGCTTGAGCACTTCGACGTTTTCCAGTGCGCGTCCGGTGCCGAGGGCGACGCAGGCCATGGGGGCGTCGGCGACGTAGGCCGGGATGCTCACCTCGCGCGACATGTACTCATCCAGCTTACGCAACAGCGCTGTCCCGCCGGTCATCGCCATGCCGCGATCAATGATGTCTGAGGCCAGTTCCGGCGGCGTTTTCTCCAGCACTGAGCGGACGCATCCGACGATCTGCTGCAAGGCTTCGGCCAGCGCCTCTGTGACCTCGGTCGAGCTGATCTCGATCGTGCGAGGCAACCCGCTCACCTGGTCGCGTCCCTGCACCTGCATCACCAACTCATGTTCGAGCGGCATGGCGCTGCCGATGCGTATCTTGATATCCTCGGCGGTCGGCTCGCCGATGGCCAGGTTGTACTTGCGGCGGATGAAGTTCTGAATCGCCTCGTCCAGCCTGACGCCGCCGACGCGCACCGAGCTCGCAACCACGATACCGTTCATCGACACCACGGCAGCTTCGGCGGTGCCGCCGCCCATGTCGAGCACAAGATTGCCGGTAGCAGTGTCCACCGGCAAACCAGCGCCCAGCGCGGCGGCCAACGGCTCGCGCAACAGGTGCACTTCGCCTGCGCCGGCTTCTATCGCAGCCTCACGCACCGCGCGCCGTTCGACGCTGGTCACCCCATAGGGCACGCCGATGACAATGCGCGGCGGCAGAAACTTCCAGCGCTTCACCCGGTCGACGAAATACTTCAGCATCGTCTGCGTGACCTGATAGTCGGCGATCACGCCGTCGCGCACGGGCCGGGTCACTTCGATTTCGTCAGGCGTGCGGCCATACATCTGGCGCGCGGCCTCGCCCACCTCGACGATACGTTGCTCGTTCGCCAGGATGGCCACCACGGAGGGCTCCTGAATAATGACGCCCTTGCCCCGCAAGTAGATGACAATATTGACCGAGCCCAGGTCAATGCCGATTTCTGCTCTAAACAAACTCATGTGTCACGACCGGCGCTTATAAACCATGAATACGCCGCGCTTACCGTACGGTGTGAGCGCGGCGCTAAGTGCAAAACAGCGTGACGCAATTATTGCTGATCCTGCCGGTGGGTGGTGGTGGTGCGACGCTGTGCGACCTTCAACCGCACCAGGCTCTTGCGATAGGAATTCTCCAGCTTGACAATATCTTCCTTGTTTGGCGGCGGATTCTTCAGCATTTCCTGCGCGCGCATGCGCGCCGCTTCCGCGCGCGCCAGATCGATCTCGTCGGCGCGCTCCGCGCTATCCGCCAGAACGATGACGCGGTTATTGTGAATGTCGATAAAGCCGCCGCCGATGGCAAACTCCTGCGTCTGTGCGCCGGTTTTCACGCGCAACTCGCCCGCCTTCAGCGTCGAAAGCACCGGCGCGTGATGCGGCAGAATGCCCATCTCACCGCCGCCGCCCGGGACGGTGATCATATCCACTTCGCCCTCGAACACGACCCGGTCACTGGTGACGATCTCTAGATGCAATGGCATATTAAATCACTTGCGCGCTGCGCGATCCGCCTCATAGGCTTCGTACACGTCGCTGATCGGCCCCTTGTTGTAGAAATACATCTCGGGGATTTCGTCGACCTCGCCCTTGAGGATGCGGCGGAAGCCGTCAACGGTGTCCTTGATTTTGACGTAGCGGCCATCGATGCTGGTGAAGCGCTTGGCCACGAACATCGGCTGGCCGAGAAAGCGCTCGATCTTGCGCGCGCGCGCCACGAGCACCTTATCCTCTTCGCTCAACTCGTCCACGCCCAGGATCGCGATGATGTCCTGCAAATCCTTGTAGCGCTGCAGTGTGCGCTGCACTTCGCGCGCCACATCATAATGGTCGGCGCCGACAATGTTCGGATCGAGAATGCGGCTGGTGCTGGCGAGGGGGTCCACCGAGGGGTAAATGCCCTTCTCGTTAATGGAACGTTCGAGGTTGATCGTCGAGTCCAGGTGAGCGAAAGTGGCCACGGGCGCGGGATCGGAGTAGTCATCGGCGGGCACGTAGACGGCCTGCATCGACGTGATCGAGCCGCGCTGGGTGCTGGTGATGCGCTCCTGCAGTGCGCCCATGTCGGTGCTCAGCGTGGGCTGATAGCCCACCGCGCTGGGCATGCGCCCAAGCAACGCCGACACCTCGGAACCGCTCATGATGAAGCGGAAGATGTTGTCGATGAACAGCAGCACGTCGCGCCCTTCATCGCGAAAGTACTCGGCCATCGTCACGCCGGTGAGGGCTGCGCGCAGACGCACACCCGCGGGTTCGTTCATCTGACCGAACACCATGACGAGGTTGTCCATCACGCCAGCCTCGTTCATTTCGAGGTAGAGTTGCGTGCCTTCGCGCGTGCGCTCGCCGACGCCGGCGAACACCGAGTAGCCGTTGTGGAACTTGGCGATCGCGTTGATCAGCTCCTGAATGGTCACGGTCTTGCCAACGCCCGCGCCGCCGAAGATGCCGGTCTTGCCGCCCTTTGTCAGCGGGGCGATCAGGTCGATGACCTTCATGCCGGTTTCGAGGATTTCAACGCTGGCCTTCTGGTCTTCAAACGTGGGGGCCGGGCGGTGAATCTGATATTTGATCTCGGAGGCCGGCTGCGGGCGGCCATCAATCACATCGCCCAGGACGTTAAAAATACGTCCCAGCGTGCTGGGGCCGACGGGCACCGATATCGGCGCGCCGGTCTGCGTCACTGGGACGCCGCGGCGCAACCCATCGGTCGTATCCATGGCGATTGCGCGCACACGATTGTTACCCATGTGCGACTGCACTTCCAGAACCAGCCGGTTCTGATTCGGACGCGCGATCTCCAACGCATCGTATATTCCGGGCAGATGATCAGGCGCAAATTCAACATCCACCACTGCGCCCTTCACTGCAACCACATGTCCGGTATTCCCCGTGCCGTTTCCGCTTGACATCAGCTTCTCCTTTATTTCTCTTTGTAATGCTGTAAGTAATCTATTTAGCCTGCAGCATGACATAGACAGGCAGACCGCTTCGCTCATGAGCGATATAAGTCTCTGTCACCTGCAAACCCATTTCATTTGCTATTTGTGTAAACGCTTTGCGTCGATTATAAACGGCAAACCGATCCCACAGGACAATGTATTGTCGCGCAGGGTCTTTTAACAGATCTTTGACGCGGTTTTTGAAGGCGTCATCGGGTTCTGCCGTAAACCCAAACACCTCTTCGGGGCGCACGCGGTCATCGGTCAACACGCGCACATTCTTCTCGATGCCCCAATCCAGCGCAATGGGCGCAGATAGTTGTGCGCGATCCAGATGATCGGCCAGCTTATACACAGCATCCGAAAACCGGCCAGATCCGCCCGTTTCAGCTAGTTTAGCATGATGCTGCGCGCTCACCCACAGGTCCCGCGAAAATGGCAACGCCAGCAGGAGGCAGAGGAAGACTAGAGAGATTGGGGATTGGAGATTAGGGATTGGCGCGTTGGTCGGGGCGATCCCTTGCAATTGTCCTTTGTGTTGCGGTCGCGCGATCCGCCCGGCCAACCGGCCCAGCCGCGTCGACAACCACACGGCGGCGGACGCCACAACCATCTGCGGCAACGGCAGGATGATGAACAGGTGTGTGGCCCACAACCCCGATACCGTGAAGGCGCTGATGAACACCGTGATTGCGATGGCCGCGAGCAGCGCCAGCCACTTGCGCCAGGCAGCGCGCCGGTAAACCAGCAGGCCTTCGTTCTTGGCCATCGAGTCCAACTGGTTCTTGATCCGTGCCCGGAATCGAACCATACGGCAACGATGCAACA